>CALFWV010000001.1 GCA_937927825.1 uncultured Caulobacterales bacterium
TCATGATTTCATGCCCAGCGTCTATGTCTTCCCGGGCGGACGGGTAGACCGCGCCGACAGCTTTGCCAAATATGCGGGCGATCTCTCCCCCCGTACGCAGCGCATCATGGAGACGGCCTATACCCCGCGCCGTGCCCGCGCCGTGGTTTTAGCCAGCGTCCGCGAGACCTGGGAAGAGACCGGTCTTATGCTCGGCGCGCCGTCCAAAACAAATCGCAATCTGACCCACGCCAGCTATGACGCGTTTCGCGCGCAGGGTCAGCTTCCAGAGCTGTCGGGGATTGAGGTCTTTGGCCGCGCCGTCACCCCGCCCCATCGTCACAAACGATTCGATGCATGGTTTTTCGTCAAGCATCTGGGGGACGTCAAACCGCCAAAAATATCAGATAGTTCCGAATTACTGAATGTCGGTTGGTTCACATTTGACGAGATTGAAAACCTCGAAACTCAGCGCGCGACAGACATGATGCTGCAGGTCTTGGGGCGATATTTAAAGGCGGACAGACCACCGGAACATATATTCTATTCCCGCGCTATTCGCGGAGAATTCAAAATGCTGCAATTCCCACAGGCGTCGACGCCCACAATCGGTTGACAGCCGCGCGAAAGCCGCCTATCCGCGCGCAACTGAATTACTCGAAATATGAGGACTCCCCGTCATGGCGAAGCCTACCACAATTAAAATCCGTTTGAACTCTACCGCTGGTACGGGTTATTTCTATGTCACGAAGAAAAATTCGCGGACAATGACTGAAAAAATGGTGAAAAAGAAATATGATCCGGTTGTGCGCAAGCACGTCGATTTCAAAGAAGGCAAGATTAAGTAAAATCTGCTCTCACACCTAACATCAAAACCGTCTCTTGAGACGGTTTTTTTATGAGCAGGCCACTAAGCCGCTTTGCGAATTTGCGCGGGTATAGCCATGTTTCGTCCGGATTCTTTCGCCTTGTAAAGCGCATCATCCGCACGCTTAAACACATCCCGCAAATTCTCTCCCGGCTCGACCTCTGCGACGCCGACGCTCGTCGTGATTTGGAGAGCCTCACCGTCTACAAATATCGGCGTTCCTGCAATCAAGGCCCGCACGCGGTCCGCGGCAATTAAAGCATCTTCAGCCTTCGTATCAGGCATCGCAATCATGAATTCCTCGCCGCCATACCGCGCAACAATATCCACGGCCCGCATGTTTGTGACAAGTCTGGCAGCAATCTCTTTGAGGATTTGATCCCCCATATCGTGGCCCAAAATATCATTGACCCGTTTGAAGTGATCAATGTCGAAAACCATGACGGAGAACGGCGTCGATCGCGTCTCAAGTTCCTCAAATAAAGGCTCAATCGTGCGGTCAAAATAGCGGCGATTGCCCAATCCCGTGAGGGGATCCGCGACGACCATTTCCAAATTTTCGTTGAAATTTTCGCGCAGAGAATCCGCATAAAACTTACGGCGCAGCAAAGTTTGCACGCGCGCTTTCAGTTCTTGGATTTCAACCGGGCGCATAATCGTGTCATTGATGCCGATGTCATAAGCACGGATGAAACGTGTCTCGTCTTCCGGATCGCCAATCACAAGAATTGGGACGTCCCGGCTCTCCTCATCAAATTTCATCGAGGCGCATACACGCAAACCGTCAAAAGAGTCGCTGACAAGGCTTACAATAACAACATCAACGCCTGATTTGGCCATGCGAATTGCCTTGAGAGGATCTTTCTCAACGATGACCTGATGCCGTTCACGCAAAGGCTTCGCGACCTTGGCCGCGTGAAGCTCGTGATCTTCGACGAGCAGAATGCGGCCTCTTTGGCGCTCAATCGTCTCCAGCAAGCCTCGAGAATTTGATATCGTATGGCCTGTATGGCTGAGCAGTTGATCTGTCACCATTTTCAGGCGCAGGAGCGAGCGCACACGTGCCATGATATTAAAATCGTCTATGGGCTTCGTTACAAAATCATCAGCGCCGGCCTCAAGCCCGCGAATCCTGTCTTTGGTTTCCTCCAGAGCTGTCACCATGATGACAGGCACATGCCATGTCGCCGGATTATTTTTGATGCGTTTGCACGCCTCGAACCCGTCCATGCCGGGCATCATAGCATCCATCAGGATAAGATCGAGACGCTCATTTTGCGCGACTTCCAAGGCTTCATAGCCGGAGCGAGCGGTTAAAACGTCATAATATTCCGCCTGCAATTTGACCTGCAGCAGATTTACATTTGGGGCGAGATCGTCAACGACGAGGATACGCGCAGACATAGCGGCCTCCTCTACCTAAGCGGCTTCAGCAAATTTCCGAATTTTGGCGAGGAAGGAGGATACCGTAATCGGTTTCGCGATATAATCTTCACAACCTCCGTCTCGAATGCGTTTTTCGTCGCCCTTCATAGCGAAAGCCGTCACAGCGATAACCGGAATACCTGCGAGCGCTTTGTCGTCCTTAATCCACTTTGTGACTTCCAAACCGGATACTTCCGGCAATTGAATATCCATCAAGATAAGGTCGGGTTTGAAACTCCGTGCCAGGGAAATAGCTTTCAGCCCTTCTCGAGTTTGCTTGGTTTCATATCCATGCGCTTCGAGGAGATCAGCGAACAATTTCATGTTCAGCTCGTTATCTTCAACAATGAGGACTTTTTTCGGCATTTTCTGTAGCATATTCCCAATTCACCAAACTGACAGCACTGTCTGATCTGCAGCGCTTGTTCCTGTTCTCTTGACCGGACACTGACAGAATATCCTTAAATCTTGGTGTGTCGGTCGGTTACTTGTGGTTAACCATGACGGGCCCGTCCCAGGCCTCACAGGGTCATTATCCACAATTCTCACAAATGAGAACATTGCATGAACATGTTAAGTTTTGTATAAGACGAAAAAATGAGGACCATCTCCACCCAATCATCAAAACTTTGTCGAGATTGCGGCGGTGAAGAGTTTGTGGAGGATATGTGTCAGACATGTCGGTCGCGGCGATTTATTGCCCATGCGGAAATCCACTCCTTGTCCATCGCCCATGTTGATTGCGACGCCTTTTATTGCTCGGTCGAAAAAAGAGATGACCCATCCATTCGCAATAAGCCCGTTGTTGTGGGCGGCGGAAGGCGCGGCGTTGTCTCAGCGGCCTGTTACCATGCCCGCGTTTATGGCGTGCGGTCAGCTATGCCCATGTTCCAAGCCCTGAAGCTCTGCCCCGATGCCGTCGTCGTCAAAGGCAATATGGATAAATACGCTTATGAAGGCGGACGTATCCGAGACATGATGCGGGAGCTGACGCCTCTTGTGGAACCGCTTTCAATTGATGAAGCCTTTTTGGATTTAACGGGAACAGAGCGGCTTCACGGTCGCAGTCCCGCACAGAGCCTGATAAAGTTACAAAACGATATTTTGAAGGAAATCGGCGTCACAGTTTCCATCGGGCTGTCCTATAATAAGTTTTTGGCAAAAACCGCGTCAGATTTGGATAAACCAAATGGATTTGCCGTGCTCGGCGAGGAGGATGCGCAGGCTTTCCTCGCAAAGCAATCTGTCGGCTTTATATATGGTATCGGTCCGGCCTTTGCCGCCAAGCTCGAAAAATCCGGCTTACGAACAATCGCCGATGTAAGGCGGCGCTCCGACAAAGACATGGCCCAGCGGTTTGGCGAGGCAGGCTTGCGTTTGGCCCGATTGGCCCGGGGTGAAGATCATCGCCGCGTCAACCCGGTCAGTGACCGGAAATCCGTTTCGGCGGAAACGACATTCAATACCGACATATCCGATCTCGAACAGCTTAAGGACAAACTCTGGCAAGTTTGTTTAAAAACAGCAGATCGGTCCAAAGCGAAAAACCTGGCGGGGCGAACGGTCACGCTGAAATTGAAAACGGCGCAGTTTAAATCAATTTCACGCCGCCGTACTTTGCAGCAACCCGTCCAACTGGCCGATGTTATTTTCTCCGAACTCGAGCCGTTACTCGAAGCCGAAGTCGACGGGTATAAAAGCTACCGCCTCATTGGCGCAGGCATCTCAGGTCTATCTGCGCCTGTTGGGGATGTTGCCGATATGCTTGATATAAAATCTGCAAAACGCGGCGCAGCCGAACGGGCAAGCGATATTGCGCGCGCGAAATTCGGGCCTGACGCGGTTACGACGGGGCGCGGACTTCGCTTACGTCAAGCCAAAGCGAAAAACATTGCGGAGAGCCTGCCAAGCAAACCTAAATTTGAGGACTGACCTTCGGTGTGCGGCGGCGCTCGACCCAGGCGATGGCCGTCGCAAGAAGCCCATAAGTCACCAACATCAGCAAGCCCAGAGCCACGCCTTGGGGGCCGGCCGCCGGATCAAAATTACCGGTTTGGACCTGAACACCCGGCGCCGTGATGAAGGTAAATTGCAACGCCCCCATAATTAAGAAAAGCCCGGCTAAACCTATGAGGCCTGATCGGGGTCCCGTCGTCACGCGCACCCAATAAAGAAAGGCCGCCAGAAGCAGACCCATTTCCAGTGCAAAAGCGAGATAGGGCCAATTCCAAACGCTAAGACCAAACTCAATGCTACTCCCCGGCCAGAGCGGCAAATCAGGGCGATGCACAATCAAGTCCAAGACCCAATGCGAGAACACCAACCCAAACACGACCCAAAAGCCTTTCGCGCCGCTTTTTGGGAACACACGCCTAAATATCAACCCGCCAATTGCCGCCCATCCGAGCGATGTCAGAAGGCTGTGAGAATAGGGAATCGTAAAATGTGGCTCGCCGCCTATCATCCGAGTATCACCCTCAATCCCGCATATGACGAGGAACGCAAAAATTATGTCCATGAACTGAACCGCCAGAAACCCTACCCAAACCGGTACAAGGACGACGCCTTTGCCGCGCTGCGTGTCAAAAACGGCCGGCGCGTAATGACCCATGAACATGGCGGTCTCCTACTTCGGGGAAAGTTCCAAGAAATAGTCGTAAATTTGGTCTTCCGTGCGGCTGGCGGCATTTCGCCAAGTCGGGGCCGTCTCGAGATTCAAAACGTCACCTTGCGTATCAGTCACAATGATAGTGGGTGTCCCGACGATACTGTCCAAACCAAACCTTTGCGCGACGTCGATATTCCGATCCTTTTGCCCCACATCAATATAACGCACCACATAATTCTCTTCGAGCATCGCCTCGAAACGTGGCGTTTGGAACCAACCTGCCAGCGCTCTACTGTCGTGGCACCAATTCGCGCCCATCACGATCATCGCATGTTTTCCAGCCAGCGCGGCATCGGACAACGCCTCATCAACAGCCTTTTGCGCAATCAAAGCGGGTTCCGGATCAAACGGCCGGGCCTCAGGATGTTCCGCCGCAGCAACGGCAGATACGGGCGTAAAAGATGTGCAGGCTACCGCGAGGCAGGCGATTAAAAGCAGGATGATAAGTCTCATAGTGTAGGTATAGCGAAAATTAGTTGCGTGACCAGCCCGTTCAGGGCCATGTGACGTATATGTCAATTTTCCGATTTTTCCGTCGTGCCAAAACCAAACCAACGGTGGCGCTTAACCCTGTTTTGACGCCAACGCCTTCCCAGAGCAGCGCGAAGTCAAGCTCGATTCGGAACCAAGATATCGACGTTCGGCGATATTTTCACAACGAACATCAGTTTCAGTGTTACACAAGTTGGTTCGCACATTGGGACGGCTGGATAAGTGCGGGGCATTGCCTGACCGAAGCCCAAGATCATTTACCGAACTTTGCCGCCGGGCGAACTATTGAAAAATGGCCGGACGGGCTTGACGCCGCCTTGGTCGGATGCACGCTTCCCCTTAAACGCCACGCCGATCCGGTCATTGGTCAGGATGTCATTTTATTGGGGTATCCTGCGGGATCTCGCCATCAAGAAACCCGTACAGGCCGCGTCTATTTCGAACGGAGGCCGGGACAATGGATTGTGCACATTTTCAAGCCTGACGAGCCGGTCGTTACCGGAATGAGCGGCGGACCCGTTCTGGATGCCAAAACCCGGCAGCCGATAGGCATTACGATTACGCGTAATAGCCCCGCAGATCTCAATAACGATCGGGACCCGGATGAAAGCGCAGACTTTATTGCACTGTCAGCGGTATGGGACGCGATTAAAAAACCGACGGCTAAGCAGACGTCGCCTTGGGCATCCGCCTAAAGCGTACCATGCGCATTGTCGCACCCGCATCGCGATGTTTTGCGGCGAGCTGATAATCGGGCAAAGCGAAGAAATGCTTCATATGCTCTTTATCGCGAAATTCCAATAAAACGGCCTTATCGCCTGGTAAATCAAAGAACTTTGCACTCTCATCATTCCCGATAACGTTCACGCCCTCGCGCAAGAAAATTGGTGTCGAGAGTTCCACATATTTGTCATATTCAGACTTGTCGTGAAACTCAGCCGTTACGAAGAGTAAGATGGACATGAGGCCTCTAAATTAAAGTGAGCACAACCATGCCGATAAGCACGAGTGTTGAAAGTGAAAAAATTGCGAACCGAAGCATAACCTTTCCCGAACTTACCTGAATAAAGCTATGTATGAGCCGCAACAGGACATAGGCCCATGCCGCATAATAAATCGGTGCAGACATTTGCGCCGTCAATGAGACGTAAAACATAAGAGCGTAAAAAATCGTGGGCTGTTCCAGCAGATGATTATAATTATGAGCAGAGGCTTGGACGGACAGCGGTAAGTCCTGTTTCCATTTTCCGTCTGGAGATTTCGCCGTTTCGGGATCTATTTTTGCGGCCTGCATGGCGGGGATGCGGCGTGCATACATTAAAACCCAAATTAAAAGCGTCCAGATAATGAGCGCCAATACCGGCGCTAAAAATGTTGTCGATGTCATAAGGTTCTCCGGTGCGTGCGGAAGCAATAATCCAATAAAAAAAGGTCTGCACGGGATTTCCGTGCAGACCCTCTATTCAGTCTTCGAGGCATACGCCACGAAAATGAGTTACGCCATTGTGATGTTTTCAACAGCTGTCTTGCCAGTGCGTTGGTTCACGGCTGTATCGAACATGACTTTGTCACCTTCGTTGAGGCCTTGAATGCCGGAGCGTTGCAGAGCTGTGATGTGGACAAAAACGTCGCCTTCGCCATCATCGGGTTGAACAAAGCCGAAGCCTTTGGTTGTGTTGAAAAATTTGACCGTTCCGGCCTTCATTTCGTCTGACATGTGTATTCCTTTCACGTCGTCTTGTGCAGACTTCAAAATGAAGCCCACGGGAGTGTCGAAAAAGGTATGCAATGCGTACTCAGTGTGGCGTGACCAAGGTCACCCCAAATCTGGCCGGGTCGTCAGGCCTGTTCTCGATAAAGCGCATATGGGCTTTATTATATGAAACCGCAAGAGAACCTTTCACCGCCCGCTTCCTTTCAATTTCGCGGGGCCGACGCTGGAAAAGCGCTGTTTAGGTTAACCCAGCCGTAGGTCGCATAACCCGCGACCGAAAGTGAAATTCGGGAATAGGCGCAAACACAAACTAAACTAAGAGGCATAGGGTTGCGCCTCCAAAATACTTCGGGGCCATCTAAGCGCAATTTCACCCGACACGTTGAGTTTTCTTTGAATCGCTTGAAAACTCATTCAAGTAATTGAATTTTCTAGTATATTTTTTGCAACTAAACCCCTTGCTGTCCATTTACTGATTGAAGCCGTGTATGCGGAGTGCGAACACTCACAAGGAACATGATTGGAACGAAATATAGTGATCGGAACGAATCCGTATATTGGTAAAAAAGCCTTCGGGGAAATTATAGAAATCATTTCTTCTGCCGAAAGCGTGCAAGAGCTCTTCCAAATTTGCGATGCGCGCGTATCCTACAAATACGGTATTTACCACCATCTGCCTGCGTTGGGGGCTCATGATTACGCCAAACTCAATAGATTTTGGTCAACAGGCATTCAAAAGAACGTTGTTCAATACTTAGAGAGTGAACACAGAACGTCTGACCCTGCTATGAAATATGTATTTTCTAAGGGGCGACCCTTTTGGCTATCAAGTCTTTTGGAGCAACCTGATTATACGTCCGGTAGGGAACATTATAGAGTCAAACTGGCGCTTTCGAATGTAGGAGATGGATTAGTGATGCCCCTCTATGGCCCCTATCGACGACAAGGATACATTTTTATCGGTTTCCACAAACCCCGGGGATATTTCGACGATATTTTCTGTTGGCAGGTTCAAGCAATACTTCAATCCGTGCATACGAAATATTGCTTGCTGGTAGAGTCGCTTCGGGCGCGCGTGAAACTAACGAAACGTGAGAGCGAAGTCTTAGAGCTTTTGACATTCGGGAAGACCAACCCTGAAATCGGTATCGTACTCGGTATCTCTGCCAATACAGTTTCCGGACACGTCAAACGCATATTCTTGAAATTTGACGCGAGTGATCGCGTCACTGTCGCGCTGCGCGCAAGAAGTTTAGCCTTCAATTAGTCTAATGTTGGAAATATGCCGAAATATATTCAATGCGATGAGGTCCGAGGGCTTTACGTCGTCGCCCGTCAGAATACCGGATGATCTAGACCACAGGTCGACAAGGTCTGACAGGTCACGGTCAGTCCGCAGCTCAATATGTGCCGCTTTATTTAGCAAATTTTCTTCGACATCTAGTAAGGCCGCCTCCCTCGAGTCAGATTTAGCTGAACCTATATCATCGGCGGGATTGAGGGTGGCGCATTCCTCGAGCGCGCACAAAGTGCGCGAATATTCGCGCGCGAGCATTGATACGGTCATTAGTTCACCGTCGGGTTTGGGCAGCCCACGCCTTTTAGCTTGTTCCATTGCGTTCCCTCGTCGGGCTCTCAATTTATTCTGACTGCCCGAGATAGGTCTATTGCAATAAAGTTAGCTGTATAGCCTACGATTGACCCCCCACGTATAGGGGGGGGCTAACACCCTATTTTCTAGGCATTTTCTGCATAAATTCCGTGTTTCGGACCTTATCCGACGTTAAAAACAGCCTAAATTTATCAACCGAAAAGGTAAGCGAAAAACCGGACAGGAACTTGCGCTCATCAATGTCGAATCACGCGGCATCTAGGACGTCGCCGTCTACAAAATACTCAAAACAATCAACACACATTTTTGACCAATTTGCAGGCATCACCCACTAAAGACCCTTACCGGAAATGAAACCGACCCCAAGACCTCCCTGACCTTAATGTTTGATACTGGACCTACAGATTTTTGATGCCCGGTGCTCGAAAACAGACTGCATTACAAGCCTTCAATGATTTGACGTCATTTCACGTTCGACACGTGCATATTCGTCACATTTACATAAAGTCTTGTTCACTTGCATCGAATCCGTCTTTGCTCTTCACGTGTTCTTAAGCCAAAACGACGCACGGTTCAGACTGGCTTTAGATGATTTCAGTTAGGAAACATATGCCCTCTACCGCCCGAACTTGGTCCCAGCGTCTTGCACCTTACCGCGCTGCAGAAAATGGCCGTGCCGTTTTTGAACTTCTTATTACCTGGGGACCATTTTTTGCGCTTTGGGCGGGGATTTGGGGTCTGATGCAAGCGGGTCACTACTGGGCCG
>CALFWV010000002.1 GCA_937927825.1 uncultured Caulobacterales bacterium
CGGAGCGGTATATAAAACGAGCAAAGAGCCAAAGACACCCATGAGTGTTTGAACGGCTTGTTCGTTTTGATCCGCATTACCTCCGGGCTTGCCGCGCGCGCCGCCTCCCCCCTCAGCAGCCCCAGTTTCACCCAGAAGCGACCCAATCAAAGACATGATTAGCACGACCAAGGCAATGCAAAGGCCTATGGCCAGCAAAGTGCCGAGAACGGTCAAAACGGTTTTAACCCCAACCAAATTAGCCCGTGAAAAGGTTGGGGGGGCTGTTTTCAACGGTCAGAAATCTTTGCATCACGATAAAGCCGACAATCCAGACGGCTGCAAAAATAACGCCGCCTGCGATTTTACCCGCGCTGCCCATGCCCTTTCGGTCTTCCGTCGTGAAGGTCGACCCTGCGGGCAGTCCTAATTGCCCAAGACATGGATAATTCGGCGGTCACAAGATGGGCTGTAGAGAATAGCGCTTGCCTTGCGATTTAACCCGCATATGTTGAACGCTTACCCGCCGCGTTGATGCTTCGCGCAGACCGGCAGATTGACCCATTTGCCAGGGAAAATATTATGGCCAAGGGAAACCACCTTTTCGATTGTTACAACCCGCCCGCAATTACATTTGAACGCGGCGAAGGCGCTTATCTTTACACGGATGAGGGCGAAAAATATTTGGACTTTATCGCGGGCATTGCCGTCAATGCCTTAGGCCACGCGCCCAAAGAGATTGGCGACGCCATCAAAGACCAGCTGGATAAAGTTTGGCATTTGTCCAACCTCTTCCGCGTTCCGGGGCAAGAAACCCTCGCCAAAAAATATTGTGACGCCCTGCCCTGGGCGGAGAAAGTCTTCTTTCAAAACTCGGGCACGGAATCCCTTGAGCTCGCGATGAAATGCGCGCGGCGTTATCACTTTGGTGAAGGCAATCCGGAACGTTATGAAATCATCGCCTTCAAAGGCGCATTTCACGGACGCACATTTGCCGCCGTTAATGCGGCGGGTAATCCGAAATATTTGGAAGGTTTTGGCCCCGCCCTGCCCGGATTTACCCATTTGGAATTTGGCGATCATGACGCGTTGAAGGCGGCGATCTCGGGTAAGACCGCCGCGATCCTTATCGAGCCCGTACAGGGCGAAGGCGGCGTGCGCGCGCTGCCGCCGGAATGTTTGCGCGGATTGCGCGCGATGTGCGACGAGCATGGCATCCTGCTGATCTATGATGAAGTTCAATGCGGCGCATCCCGGACAGGTCAAATCTTTGCCCATCAATGGGTAGACGGTGGTCATCCTGATATTATGGCTGTGGCCAAAGGTGTCGGCGGTGGCTTCCCCTTGGGCGCAGTCATTACATCCGCAGCGGCGGCCAAACATATGGTCCCCGGCACGCATGGCACGACCTATGGCGGGAACCCTGTTGCCATGGCGGCGGGCAATGCTGTGTTTGATAAAATCTCTGACCCTGAATTTTTGCAGCATGTGCGCGATATTTCAAACGCGTTCCGTCAATCGCTGGAAGGCCTGAAAGATGAGTTTCCGGATATGATTGAAGAGGTGCGCGGCAAGGGTCTGTTACTGGGTCTGAAACTCGCAGAAACGATCAATAACCGCGAACTGCGGATGGCGGTGCAAGCGCGGAAATTACTCGTCGGGACAGCGGGCGATAATGTGCTGCGCATGGCGCCGCCACTGATTATCGGCGAGCGCGAGGCGCGTGAGGCGCTGGAAATTTTACGGGGTGGTTTGCGGGATATACAGGAAGGTTAGGAGAGCATATCGGCGACGACTTCGCCCTCCCATAAGACTTCAGATGGGCCGGCCAGTTCGGCCCATTTCATGCGCAGCTTACCAAAGGATTCCGTCGGAGCGATATTTCCGGCGGCCTCTTTAACCGTTTTCGAGGGCCATTGCGCATAGGCATAAAAATATCCGTCGTCCGCATAATGCAAGCGCGAGCCGAGCGCGCCGCAACTCTCGCGAAAGAATAAAGTCAAGCCGGACCAGACCGCTATAAATTGACGACGGGTTTCGGAATTATTGGACAGCAAAGTGAATTTATAGGAGACGCAATACATTTAATCCTCCAAATTTCCTTGGCAGATTTTATTTTGGAAATCATATTCATAACCCGCGTCGAGGCATTTATCCACTTTGGCATTTGAAACAAAATGCTGGAATGATGCGCCCGCCACTAGGACAATCATCAAGACGAAATAAAGGAGATATTTCTGCTTTTTATCTCGGCTCATTTTAAAGGCCTCATCAACCTTGCTCCATCTGCGCAAGACGAGCGGCTTGGTCTTCGGCGATGAGCGCATTGACAACATCAGAAAGCGCATCCCCCGCCACGATTTTGTCCAGATTATAAAGCGTCAAATTAATACGGTGATCGGTCACGCGCCCCTGCGGATAATTATACGTCCGAATGCGTTCACTGCGGTCGCCGCTGCCGATTTGGCCCGCGCGTTCATCCGCGCGCTCTGCATCGACACGCTGCTTTTCCATATCGTAGAGCTTCATCTTGAGCAAACGCTCTGCATTGGCGCGGTTCATATGCTGGGACTTGGCATCGCAAACGACAACGACGCCCGTCGGAACATGGGTCATGCGCACGGCGGAATCCGTTTTGTTAACATGCTGGCCGCCAGCCCCTGACGCGCGCATCGTGTCCACGCGGACATCCCCCATCGAAAACCCAATGTCGATATCTTCGGGTTCGGGAAGAACCGCGACGGTCGCCGCAGAGGTGTGAATCCGGCCCTGGGTTTCCGTAACGGGCACGCGCTGCACGCGGTGAACGCCGGATTCGAATTTCATCATGCCGTAAGCGCCCGCGCCGGAAATGGAGGCCACGATTTCTTTATACCCGCCCATATCGGCCTCGGAGTCATTTTCGATTTCCACTTTCCAACCTTGCAGCGACGCATAGCGCGAATACATGGCGAACAGATCACCCGCGAAAATCGCGGCTTCGTCGCCGCCGGTCCCGGCGCGAATTTCGAGCACGATGGAGGCATTATCATCTTTATCTTTGGGCAACAGGAGCAAAGAGACTTCTTTCTCCAGCGCAGGCAGGCTGTCTTTCAGAGTTTGGATTTCGTCTTTGGCTATCGCGCCCATTTCCGGATCGTCCAGCATGGCCTCCAAATCTGCCATCTCGGCGCGGACATCCATAAGCTTCTTAACGCCTTCCGCGACCGGGCGCAGCTCGGCATAATCCTTGCCAAGTTGAACAATTTCATCCGTGTCAGAGGTCGCGCTCATCCGCGCGGTTATCTGATCGAAACGGTCAACGACTTGGGAAAGTTTACTATCAGGAATATGCATGGACGGGACTTAGGTCAGTCTAGTGAGAGGGTCAAACCCGCAAACAGCGTTCGCGGCCGTCCGGGGAAATAACGTTCACTGCCAAAGGCGAAATCCGCACGGTCCGCATAGCGGCTGTCGAAAAGATTATCGACGCGGAGGGAGAGCTGTAAATCATCGCGCAAATCAATCCGCCCGCCCAATGTGAAAATATCATGCCCGGGGTAGGTCTGGGTATTTCCCGGATTGGTAAAATAAGAGCCAACATGCGTCCACCGCATAAAGGCCCCGAAACGATCGGCATCATAACGTAGCGCTAGATTACCAAGCGTATCCGGGGCCGTATCGACGCGATCGCCGTCTGTTATATTATTGGCTGCGCTGCCAACGGTTTCTGTGAAATCATATGTGTGACGCGCGAGCGTGCCCGCACCCGCAAATGAAAACCCTTTGCCAAGCGGAATATCCAGACTTGCCTCTATCCCTTCATGTCGGGTCTTACCGTTCACGACATTAAAGCCATTCGCATTACGGAAGAAGAAATTATCTTTCCACATGGTGAAAGCGGTCAATTCAAAATCAAATCGGTTGAAGGCTTGACTGCGTAACCCGGCTTCCAAACTATCAAGCGTTTCTACATCGGCCTGGCCCGGCACTTGGTTCTGTTGCGCCGAGTACAGATCAGATGTTTGCGGCGCGCGGGATCCTCTCGCCGCGCGGGCAAACAGCGTGACCCTGTCTAAATCATAAGTCAGGCCGAGTTTTGGCGTCAGCGTAAAGAAATCATCGGTTCGATCCGCGGCGCGGATGAAACGACCTGACCTGCCAGTGTCGGCGAGATTATCATACTCATATGAAGTATATTCTGCACGGGCGCCGAGCTGAAGTGTTGCGCGATGACTCAACTGGAAATCCTTCGTTGCAAATCCGGCCAGCACAATGGAATCAACTTTATAATCAAAATGCAGGCCCTGAACGAAACTGAATCGACTTGGGTTGGCTTGGAACTCATATTGGAAACCGGATGTATATTCCGCATCAACGCCTGCACTCCATCCGTCTCCATATAGTCCGGATTTAAACCCAAAAGATGTATGGCCGTTTTTGTCCAAAGCTTGCCCCGGAACAAAATGACGAAGAAAGCGCTGCTGCGTTCGGCGCGCATAGGGCTGGAGGACGAGCACTCCGTAGTCGGTATCGCGCGTAGCTTTAACTTGGACGCGCAAAGCTTGCGTATCACGAAACGCTTCCGGATTTTGATTGGTCTGTATCGCGTCACGGTCCCGGTAAATATCGTCACCCTGTAGAAACCCTGCCGTTTCCTGATTGAGGTTGTTCAGCGCGGCAAGCGCCGAGATATCCCATTGGCCAAATGAGGCTTGATGTTGGAGCGTCAATTTCTGTTGGTCAAATCCGCTATCATCGCGAAAGCCGCTATCATGTGAAAGATCAGCAGATACACGCACTGCTTCGGATAAGTCTTTGACAATCGTCGAATTGATATAACCCCGATCACTGCCCTGCAAACGCACAAATTCATCACCGCTCCCGGAATTAGCCAAGACAATATTGATTAGGCCATGCACCGAATTGGATCCGTAATCAGCGGGCCCTGGGCCTTTGAACACTTCAATCCGAGACGCGATTTCAGTGGGGGCTTCCAATAATCCGTTCACATTGGCAAAGCCGGCAGCCCGCAACGGAACGCCGTCCAATGTGTAAAGAAAGCTGCCGGCCCCCGCTCCGCCCGTCAAAACGGGAGATCGAATAGCCGTCAAATGTTCCTGCCCGGATCCTCGGTGGATATTGATGCCCGCAACGGTATTCAGAATTTCCGCAGGATGCGCTAGGGTTAAGCCTTCCGATGACGTCGGCAAGAGGACATCAATCGTCTCGGATTGATCGTTAGTTTGCAATTGCACGCCTTTTGCAACGACGATGTCTAGAGGATTTACCCGGTCCGGAGTTATAATTACCCCGCCATCAGCCATCCAATCCAGCTCATCCTGATCAACTTGCGCAGCGATAGGGGGGGCGGCAAAGAGCGCGACGGCTCCCGCTATTGACAAAACTTTCATCGATAAGCCTTAGGACTTGGACGGTTTCGGTGGTGAGGATTTCGGTCCACCCGTCTTCTTACGGGCGGGCGCCGCACCAGATTTGGATAAAAATTCCAACGGTATATTCTGGCTAACAATATTTAAATCACGCTGCGGGAATGGAATCGAGATGCCGGCAGCTTGAAGGGTCTTGTTAATTTCAGTGTGAATAAGGTGACGCATCGGAACACGGTCTTCAAAACTTCGCAAGAAGACTCGTATTTCGAAATCAAGCGACGAGTCACCGAAACCCATAAATAGGACTTGGGGCGCAGGATTATCCAATACCTTTTTCTGGGCCTTGACCGTTTCCATCATCAGGTCACGCGCCTGATCTGTATCCGACCCATAGGCAATTCCCACCCGCACAATCAATCGCGTGATAGAGTTTGACAAAGTCCAATTTGTGACCCGTTCAGAAATCACGGCCTCATTTGGAATCAGAATTTCCAAATTATCCAAATCATTAAGGGTCGTTGCCCGAATTTTGATGCGACTTACCGTTCCGGATTGATCGCCAATCGTGACGTAATCACCAATCCGAATGGGACGCTCGAACAAGATAATCAAACCAGAGACGAAGTTGGCGATAATCTTCTGAAGACCCAGGCCAATACCAACCGACAGGCCTGTGACCACCCATTTAAGCTGTGACCACTGCAGGCCCAGCTGATTGAAACCGATAATGATTCCCGTCGCCACAATGATGTACCCAAGAACCGTCGTCACGGCATATCGCGTGCCGGCATCCACACCCAAACGGTTCAGGACAAAAATTTCCAAAAATCCGGGCAAGTTCCGCGCCGCGATAAATGTCAAAGCGAGAATAACAAGCGACTGCAGCACGTCCCAAAGCGAAATAATGCGGTCAATGGGGTTGCCCTCAGCATCAATATCCGCCCCCCTTATTGTACCGATTTTAAACCCATCGAACACCGACAAGGCCGGAACGAGAGAGGACCATATCATCCAGAGCAAACCTGCGAAACCCAGCAAAATTACGGTGCGCAATAATTTTGAAGTTTGACGCGTCATCGTTGAGACATCAATGTCCTTTGTGTCAATTGGCGGGGGCGGCGGCATGTCTTCCCCTCGCTCCTCGGCAATTTCTTTATCATGGCGCGCCTTTAGTTCGGCTTCCCGCTTTTCCAAAGCTTGGCGATATTTTAACTGGCGCTGCGCGACAAGAATCGCACGCTTGATAGATCCGTAAATGACATAGGTAAGTAAGACCAAGACACCCGTGGCAAACAAACGGCTTAGAATGGCATTAGCGCTTTCAAAATACCCGGTCACCGCCAGTCCTATGGTGACGAGCGGTAAGCCAATGACAATCAGGGCAATTAACATTCTAAACCGAGAAACGGAGGACGTGGCATCTCCCGAATTGGGCGTATCGTGACCTTTGCTCCAGAGAATTCGAGCGGAAAAAACCATCATTGATAGGGCCGTCAAGATAAAGACGAAGATTGAAAACCCTTCAATCACATTCACATCGGCCATGTCATTTGTGACCCGGAGGAGGAACAGAATTGACCCCATAACGGGTACAAACCATCGCAAGTTTCTTCCGATGCTTTGGCGCAGCCCGAGGGGTAACTTGAAATGAGCATCAAAGAGGCCCTTTTCCCAATCCCAACGAATCCAAGATCCAAATATCAACGCAAATATACTGAGATAAGCAAACCCATTTGCAAGGCCGTTAATCAGGCGGTCCGGATTAACAGACAGCGAATATAGAATAGCAATTAGAAGAAACAGGAGGGACAGCGGAAGCGAATTGAACACACCGGACGCAATCACGGCTGGCGTATGCCAGGCACTATCTTCTTTTACGCGTCCGACGAGTTTAGCGCGCTGATTTACGTCGGCCCAAACTCTCGGTCGCAAACGTAGAATTAGCGCCACAATAATCAAGAACCCAATCACAATCCAAATATGGACCCGGGCCATTTGCAAAAGCTCTGTCAGGGCCAATTGAAAATTTTTCGGCGAGAAAAGCTTGAGTGTGCCCAAGCCAATTTTTTTAGGGAAAGACCTGTCTATCGCCGGCACAGATCGCACCCAAAGTAAGTTTTCGTCCAAGAGCGTCTGCAGACGTTCAGTTTGTTCCAGAAGATCAATTTGCGCTTCGCGTAAATCTGATACGGACGCAACCCGGCTAATCGACAAGGTCGATATCTGACGCAAAAGATCCCGTCGCGTATCGACAATGGTGGAAAGCGTGGCTTTGTCTGTCGAGCTCAAAGGATCAAATTGCGGCATCTCCAATCTCGCATCGTCAAGTAAAATATCAAGATCATAGACGCCCAATGGCAAGTCACGTAAATCTTCTTGGGCAATAATACGCTGGCGCACGGCTTTGGAGCGCTTGGCTTCGGTCTCTCTGATATCGGCTCGAATGGAATCCGGTGTCTGCAATTGATTGCCGAGCCGCCGCAAAGTCTCGCCCGCTTCACGGTCCAATCGGCCTTGTTCAACGAGTTTCTTTGCCGCGCTTAGGTCGTTTTCCACATCCACAAGTCGCCCGCGAACGGAAGCTGAGGCCTGGGAAATAATTGGACCTTCCGCCGCAATTTCGGCGATTTGGTCAGCAAGCGATAGATTCGCCCTGGCATATTTATCCACCACAGGATGGCTGGTATCCGACCGTTCAACGAGAGCGGCAATGCTGTTTTTCAGATCTTGAGCCTCATTCACACGTTTCTGGCCGGTCCGTGCACTGATGCGGCCGACATCCCGCCGCAAAATTTGTGCTTGAACATCCGCAACGGCGCGGCGTCGATTCACCAAGTCTTGACGGATTGGCAACGTTGCGACTTCTTGTTCCAAGGCGCGGATTTGATTGCGTCTGTACCAAATTCGAGATTGGATTTCGGTCCGCCGTGCCTGTGATAAAATTTCCAATTCGCTGTCGCCGAACGCATTAAGGCGTATCTGCAAATCGCTCAGAGCGGCACGGGCCTCTGATAACTCCTGCGGGGCATCCTCTTGGCGCGTGCTCAGCGCGTTGAGTGTCTCTTGCAAACTTTGCAGTCGTGTTTCTATTTCAGCAAGATCCGATTCCTTCGCGCGTAACTCCTGTTCGAGTTCAAGAAGAGCTCCGTCGCCAATCATTTCCGCCATAGGGGCCAAATCTGCACTCAAGGCATCTTGGCTCGCTTTCAGTTCGGCATCGAGTTCACTTTGCAAGGCTTCTGCATTTTCTATCGCGGCGGAAAACTGGTTGCGGCGCTCCGATTGACGCGTTGCCTCTGCCAAGCGATCGACGGCCATACGCAAAGATGATCGAACCTGAGCTTTCTGGTCATCCGATAACCTCGTGTTCGCTTCCAATAATTCAATGCGAGTCTCCAGCGTTTGCGCTGTAAATGTCGGCTCTGCTGAGACTTGCGCCTCTTGTGCATGCAATTGGCCTGCGCTTAAAATCCCGGAAGAAAATATGAAACCAAAGACCAAGAGGTGAGTCAGAATATTTTGAGGAAAACGCATTCTTTCGTTGAACGACAAACCTTGGAAAAAGTAAAGCGAGACGCGCTTTAATCCTAATCTCGGCGCAGTACAAAACCGCCAAAG
>CALFWV010000003.1 GCA_937927825.1 uncultured Caulobacterales bacterium
CGCCTATCTTTTGCGACGGTTGGAGGCTTTGGGCGCGCAAAGTTTTGAGGTTGAGGCGAAACTCTCTGAACGCGCCTTTGCGCGGCTCAACTCTTGGAGTGGCGGGACCACACCTAATGACCGCTTCACAAATGTTATCGGCGTTTGGCCGGGCGCAAATCGCTCAAAACCGGCGCTCTTGCTCATGGCGCATCATGATACGGTGTGGGGCTCGCCGGGAGCGGCCGATGACACCATAGGCATCGCGACAATTTTCGAAATACTCCGCGCCTTGAATTCGGAGCCGAAGCGGGGGCGCGACATCATCATCCTGCTCACCGATGCGGAAGAATTGGGCCTCAATGGCGCGAAACATTTCTTTGAGAGCAACCCTCTGCGAGAGCGGATTGGCGCCATCATCAATTTCGAAGCGCGGGGTGGCGGCGGAACCGCGAATATGTTCCAGACCTCGGCTAAAAATGGCAACGCGGCGCGGCTTTATGCCCGCGCAGTGAAACAGCCAAGCACGTCTTCGCTTTCGACCTTCGTATATAATATTCTACCCAATGATACCGACCTGACCCCTGCGCTCAAAGCCGATTATGTCGCCTATAATATTGCGAATATCGGGCGGGCAGAATATTATCATTCGCCCAAAATAGACGCAGCTGCGCTGCAAAAATCGACTCTCCAACATATGGGCGCGCAGGGATTGGACCTGACCCGGGCGCTGTTGTCTGCGGAGGCTTTGCCCGCGCCGAAATCGGACGCTGTGTTTTTTGATGTATTCGGTCTTTTCACCGTGATTTACCTGCCGGCTTTGGGCTGGGTCTTTATTCTCATCACGGCCCTTTGCCTTGCGCTAAGTTACAAAGGGCAAGGGCGGCACAGAGATTTGCTGACGGGCGCGGCACGGATGACCAGCCTGCTGGTGCTGGGCGGCGGGTTTTTATTTTTGCTGAATTGGATATCGGGCTCTGGGGCGGGGGCGAATTACTACGACCGTTTGGCGGCAATCTTTAAACTGGAAGTCATGGCGCTTTTTGCGGGGCTGGCTGTGGCTTTCGGACTTTTCGGCAGAAAAACTCTGTCCATAAATGGGTTAATCGGCGCGGCGCTCCCGCTATTTCTGCTCGGCATTGCTGGGCAAGCTCTAGCTCCGACTGCCAGCTATTTCATTGTTCTAGCTGTGATGTTGGCGTCCATATCCATAGCGACGAAACATCGGTTAAAAACGCGCTGGGCTCCCGCCCTGCTCTGCGCCCTTATTATCGGATATATGTTTGGCCTGTTCCATTTACTGATGGTTGGTGTCGGACCGGATCTGCCGAGCGTGGCCATTTTACCGCTGGCGCTGCTAATTTTGGCAGCTTTGCCACTGTACGCCGGTCTGCCGACGCGCGCCGGGAATGGTCTAGCCGCGATTGGGGTCTGCGGCGCGGTTTTCATGGCGCTTTGGATTAGGTTTGACCCAATCGCTTCGACCGTGCCGCTTTATTAGCCGCGCGCCTAATGTCGCCCGCCTAAACGGGACATGGGCCGGATATACGGTCGAATCTAAAATACGCAATTTTACCAATTTAAAACTCCGCCATAGCCAAAGCCGACGCCCCCCGCTAAAGCCTTTTCATGTCACATAATAGCTTCGGACACTTATTCCGCTTCACGACTTGGGGCGAGAGCCACGGACCGGCCATTGGTTGCGTCATTGACGGCTGCCCGCCGCGTATTCCGTTGTCAGAAGCCGATATACAGACTTTCCTCGACCAACGCCGTCCCGGCACCTCGCGATTCGTGACGCAGCGGAATGAACCCGATGCGGTCAAGATTTTGTCAGGCGTATTTGAGGGGCAAACCACGGGCACGCCAATCTCTCTGCTGATTGAAAATACAGACCAACGCTCTCGCGATTATTCCGAAATTAAAGACCGCTATCGCCCCGGTCATGCGGACCTGACCTATGACGCGAAATATGGTATTCGCGATTATCGGGGCGGCGGGCGCAGCAGCGCTCGCGAGACTGCCAACCGCGTCGCGGCGGGTGCGATTGCGCGCAAAATTCTGGGTGACGACATCCAAGTGCGCGGCTGCGTCGTGTCCATCGGCGACCAAGACATAAATCCCGCGAATTGGGATTGGGACACGGTCAACGCAAACCCGTTCTGGTGCCCGGACCCCAAAGCCGCAAAGGACTGGGAAGCCTATCTCGACGCCGTTCGGAAAGACGGCAATTCCGTCGGCGCAGTTATTCATGTCGAGGCCACTGGCGTTCCCGCTGGATGGGGCGCGCCCGTTTACGGCAAGCTCGATAGCGACCTCGCTATGGGCTTGATGAGTATTAATGCGGCCAAAGGCGTTGAAATCGGTGCAGGGTTTGCAGCCGCGCGGTGGAGCGGCGTTCAGAACGCGGATGAAATCCGGATGAAAAACGGTAAAGCCGCTTTCCAAAGCAACCATTCCGGAGGCGTCCTTGGCGGTATTTCAAATGGCGACACAGTCACGGCCCGCCTCGCCATTAAACCAACCTCCTCCATGCTCACCGAG
>CALFWV010000004.1 GCA_937927825.1 uncultured Caulobacterales bacterium
AGGTGAACATGATTGAAAGCCTGCTGGGCCAACGCCCCAAAACGCCGCCGTTGTTTCACGCAGCCTAGGACGTTTTCAGTCCTTTAGCAGCTTGTCTTGGTCGAACGGTTCTTTTTCAGTTTTTTCAACGCGCTCCGCAAGGTCCCTTAGGTGACGGTCATCCCTCGCGACCTTTTTTGACAGATCTTCCATCCTACGCACTAAAAAGTCTTTCGACTTTTTTGTTTCGCTTTTTGGGCCGGTTTCATCTGGTTTATAAGGTTTATCGATTGGGGACTCCGGTCCGGAATTTTTAGCGTTACTAATTTCTAGCCGCCGTCTGAATTACGCAATAGCACAAGGGGGCGAGTCTGGCGAATCTGTTTTTATCTAGCCCTCCAAATCTTGGCAAATTGGCTTTTGAATCACGTCATCAAAATTCTATCCCTATTTCAGGACGTCTAGCGCCCCAATAAAATCAAGGGCTTGGAGGAATTTTAAAGAGAATAATCCGCACCTAGCCGCGGGTGTCCTATAAAGAGCTCATCGACGGTCTTCCGTCCCGGTTTTTTGAAAACCCTTCGCCTCTTTTAGGTCCTTCATATGTTTAATTTATTTCGTCGGCCTCCGGGCCTTTTTGCCGTGCCGGATGCACAGCCGCCTGAACGCAAAGCGGCGCGCCCGCTTGTAGCGGCGCAGCTGCCGCGCCGCGCCGGCGGTTTGTCCCAAGATTACGCGTCGCTCTGCCGGGACGGCTTTGCGCGCAACCCGATTGCCCATCGCTGTGTGCGCCTCATTGCAGAAAGCGCAGCGTCGGTTCCGCTGCGCAGTTCCGATGCGCAGGTGACAAAACTTCTCACGCGCAGCCTGCCGGGGCGCAGCGCGGTTGAAACGCTGGAGAGTTTTTACGGCTATCTGCAACTTGGCGGGAATGGGTTTTTAGAAACCGTCCTGAGCGGGGACACGCCTATCGCGCTCCTCACGCACCGTCCTGACACGATGAAAATGGGCACGGATGCGAAAGGCCAAGCGACGGGATGGACACAAGCGGTTGGCAATGCGGGGGGTGGGCGCACGCGCCGTTTCCCGCGCGATACGGCGACGGGGCGCTGCGCGCTGTTTCATATGCGCCTGTTTAATCCCGCAAGTGATTGCCACGGATTATCACCGCTCTCTGCGGCTGCGGCGGCGGTAGATTTACATAATCGCGGGGCGGTCTGGGCGAAGGCGCTGCTGGAAAATTCCGCCCGGCCCAGCGGCGCATTGGTGCATGATCCCGCCAGTGGGGAGCGCCTGACCGAGGATCAATTTGAACGATTGAAATCCGAATTGGAGCGTAATTTCACAGGCCCTAATGCGGCGGGACGACCCTTGGTTCTGGAAGGCGGCCTCGATTGGAAAACCATTTCTATGTCGCCGACCGATATGGATTTCATTCAACTCCGCCGCGAGGCCGCGCGGGAAATTGCGCTGGCCTTTGGCGTGCCGCCCATGCTGCTGGGCCTGCCCGGCGATAATACTTACGCCAATTACCGCGAGGCCAACCAAGCGTTTTGGCGGCAGACCATTATCCCGCTGGTGACCAAAACGGCCACAGGGCTGGGCGATTGGCTCTGCGGATTTTTTGGCGAGGACGCCCACATTCTGCCCGACCTCGACGCGGTTCCGGCGCTGGCGGAAGAACGGGCCGTGCTGTGGAAACGTCTCTCTGACGCGCGGTTTATTTCACAGGACGAAGCGCGGTCGCTTGCGGGTCTTAATCCGGCCTCTGATACACAGGTGCAGCCATGACCGAGCCTCAACAGATAGTCGCTTATCGCCCGTTCCAGCTGGACCGGACGGTGACCATCGGCCTTGTCTTTACGTTACTGGCGCAAACAGCGGGGGGGTTGATTTGGGTTGGGTCTGCGGCCTCGCGCTTAACGACATTGGAAGCCCAGCACGCGACGACCCCGCGCATCTCGGAACGCCTCGCGCGTTTGGAAGGTCAGACCAGCGAAATGGCCAAAAGCCTGTCTCGTATAGAACGGGAGCTTATTCGCGATGAGTGATCTCTTTATCTCCGGCTATGCCAGCCGTTTCGATGAACCCGATTTATCCGGCGACATCGTGCGGCGCGGGGCCTTTAGCGCCGCTTTGCTGTCGCGCAGTGAGCCGTTTCCAATGTTGTTCAGCCACCGGACGGACCGGCCGATTGGGGTCTGGGACCGCGTCTTTGAGGATGACGTGGGCCTCCGCGTGGTGGGCCGCATTTTTGGCAGCTCTAAGCCTGCGCGCCGTTTGGTGGAGAGCCGAGCGGTCAGCGGATTGTCCATTGGCTATCGCACGAAACGCGCCAATCCCCGCTCATCCGGGGGGCGCATCCTCACTGAAATTGAACTCTGGGAAGTCTCTGTCGTCGCTTTCCCGATGCTGCGCTCGGCGCGGATCACAATCCTTGGCGACACACATCTAACCAACGCAGCCGACACAAGGAGAATTGCGTGACACCCCAAAATGAAACTAGAATGTTAGAAATGAAAACCACAGGCGATCTGCGGCAGGCCAAAGCCGATTTCGCCGCCACCTTCGCCGCCTTTCGCGACGCCAATGATACCCGCTTGGCCGCGCTTGAGGCGAAATCTGGCGTCGATCCATTGCTGACTGAGAAAGTCGACAGATTAAATGCGGCGCTTGAAACACAAACAAAACGGGTGGAAAACCTGACCCTCGCGAATGCGGCTTCCGGTTTTGCGGGTGAAGCCAAATCCGAAGGCTCCCAAGCCTGGGCGAGTTTTATCCGCACGGGGGAAACCTCGGCTTTTGAAGGGAAATCCATCGCGAGCGGAGATGCGGATGGCAGCCTCATCGCCCCCATTGAAACGGAGTCCCGCATTGACAGCGTCTTGGCGGAAAGCTCGCCCATGCGCCGTCTCGCGACCATCCGCACCATCGGGGCCAGCACCTTCCGAAAACCTGTCAGCACATCCGGCGCGGCGTCGGGCTGGGCAGGTGAAACTGACGCCCGGGTCGAAACCGACACGCCGACATTGGAGCTGCTCGATTTTCCAACGGGCGAGCTCTACGCCATGCCCGCCGCGACGCAGGCTTTGCTGGATGACAGCGTCGCCGATGTCGATGCGTGGCTGGCCGAAGAAGTGCGCGACGTCTTTGCAGCGCAGGAAACGGCGGCCTTTATCACCGGCGACGGCGTGCACAAACCGCGCGGATTTTTGACCGACCCCGGATTGGGCGCGATGGAACAAGGCGCGCTCGACACAGACGGTTTGATCGATCTGATCTATGCGCCGGAGTCGCGCTATCGCTCCAACGCCAGCTTCGTCATGAACCGCCGCACCATTAACGCCGTGCGCAAATTTAAAGACGCGGATGGGAATTATATCTGGCAGCCTTCATTGGCCGCAGGCGCGCCGTCCACATTGCTCGGCTATCCGCTGGTCGAGATGGAAGACATGCCGGACATTGGCGCAGGTGCCAGCTGCGTCGCCTTTGGTGATTTTAGGCGCGGCTACCTCATTGCTGACCGTCAAGGCGTCCGGGTGTTAAGAGACCCATACTCCGCCAAACCCTATGTGCTGTTCTACACAACAAAACGTGTCGGCGGCGGGGTTCAGGATGCGGACGCGATTAAGGTGTTGAAGGTGACGTAGGCAATCGGTCCGGGGGACCGATTGACAAGGAACTGAAGCGGCGCAGACGTTTCAGCGCTGCACTGCAATCGATAATTAATCGATTGCAGTGCGTTTCGCGCCTCTCCAAGGGGAGAGGTTGTTGTTCCGCGCCAAACAATATTC
>CALFWV010000005.1 GCA_937927825.1 uncultured Caulobacterales bacterium
GCGATTTCAGCGAGCTACGAACTTTCATGGCGATGCCTTCATCAATTAGGTTGAATTCGAACGCGGCGTATAGGGGCGGTTTAGCAAGCTGTCAACGCGGGAACTGTGGACTCATAACGACCCCTATAATGCGGAAAAGACCTGGGTTTAAAACGGCAATGCCAGACAAAAACTCTCAGACGCTGATACACATGGCGAGGACGGGATGCGTCTTTCCCCCGTGCAAGGTTCGGAATCTTTACCGGAACCGTCTGAAGTCTTGAATGTCACTTCGGACGAAACCTATGAAACGTCTTAACACGGATTAACCATCTTCGCCGTTTTGTCATATTTGAGAGCCTATCGAAAGCCGTCATTTACTGGTAAGGGAGGATATGAAAAATGCACTTCTTCTCTCCGCCGCCCTTTTTCTGGCGTCCTGCGCGAATGCGCCCGTCGCCGAAGCCGAGCCGGTCCCGGAGCCGCAAAACTTGGTTGAGGCCCCCGTTGGAAACCTAACGCAAGAGCAGCGGTTTGAGGCCTGGAAGGTCACATTTATCAATCGCGCCGTCGCAAAGAATTATTCACCCGACCTCGTGCGGTCTGTCATTTCGCCGGCTGTTATCAATCCGTTGGCGCTGGAGCGCGACGCAAACCAACCGGAATTTACCAAACCCGTCTGGTCCTATGTCGACAGCGCCGCCAGTGACGCCCGCATCCAAACCGGCCAAAACAAAATGACCGAAGTGGACCCTGTTCTGGATATTATCGAGGGACGTTACCGCGTGCCGCGCGAAGTGCTGACCGCGATTTGGGGTTTAGAGTCCAGCTACGGACGGATTTTGGGGACGCATGACATTATCGATTCGCTGTCCACATTTGCCTTTGAAGGCCGCCGCCAAAAATTTGGTGAAAGCCAGCTTTTCGGGGTCTTGGATCTGCTGGCGTCGGGCGATGTACGGCGAGAGCAACTGACGGGCGCATGGGCGGGCGCGATGGGCATGACGCAATTCATCCCGACAACTTTCCGGGATTATGCCGTCGATTTAGACGGGAATGGGAATAAGGACCTCTGGACTGACCCGGGCGATGCCCTGGCCAGCGCCGCCAATTACATTTCCCGTTCGGGCTGGCGCGCGGGTGAACCGGTGATGACAGAAGTGAAACTACCAAACGGGTTTGATTATGCCGTCACGGATAGCGCGAAAAAGACGGTCAGTGAATGGACCGCTTTGGGCGTGCAACCCGTCTCCGGCCAACGCTGGAGCGCGGCGGCAGGATTTCTGGACGCCAAACTTATCGCGCCGGGCGGATCGAAAGGTCCAAAATTTTTGACCTTCAAGAATTTCGACGTGCTCAAGCGCTATAATAATTCCACCAGCTATGTCATGGGCATCAGTGTTCTGGCCGACGCCTTGGTTCGCAAACCGGGCATTCAACAGGACTGGCCGCGTCAAGACGAGCTTTTGTCTTTTGAAAATAAGAAAGCCATGCAGCAGAAATTAACCGATTTGGGATTTGATACTCAAGGCGTCGACGGGCGTATCGGCCCGAACAGCCGCCGCGCCATTCGCGCCTGGCAAGCCTCCAACGGTTTAACGGCGGATGGGTATATGGAACAACGCCTCTTCAAACGATTGATGGCACAATGAGAACGCTCGCTCTGACGACCGCGGTTTTCATGGCCGCGTCCCCCGCCTTTGCCGCCGATGGGAAAGATGTCTTCGGCATTTGGAAGGTTGAATCAGGCTCTGCCCTTGTCAAAATCAAAGACTGCGGCGACGGCACGCCATGCGGGAGCCTGGTGCATATTAATGCCCAGAACGCCGCCGCAGTCCTAGACGACCAAAACCCGGATCCCGTACTGGCCCAAAAGCCTCTTCTGGGCTCTCGCATGTTATGGGGATTTGAGGCCAAGACAGATAAATGGTCCGGCGGACGCATCTATGATGCGGAAAGCGGCAAAGATTATAAATCCAAAATTAAACGGCTAGACGACGGCACCTTGCAGGTCAAAGGCTGCATTGGTCCCTTTTGCCAATCACAGATTTGGACAAAATCACCCGCGCCTTAGGTCTACTCCGCGGGATCTAAAGCCGGGTGTTTCTTCCGAACTACGGGCCATAAGAGCTGTTCTGCGACGCTCGTCTCCGGCAAATTCTCAACACCGAACTCCGGCGGATACTCGCGCGTGATTTTCGCCGTGCCGAATAAGATATCCCAAAAGAACAGCAAATTCCCATAGTTTCCTTTGTAATGCGTCACGCCATCCGCCGCATGTTTACCGTGATGCGCGCTATGCGTGGCGGATGTGGAGATGGTGCGTTCCACAACCCACATAATGGGTGCCAGCCACTTGATTTTATACAGTGGGCGATCCCACCGAATATCTGAATGGGCGCCATATATCACCGTCATTTTGATCACGATGTAGACGGCATAAACCCAGCCACCGCCCAGATAGATAAGCGCCCCGGTGAACCAAAGACCCGGCATCAGGAAGTAATAGAAGATATTATTGCGGTAGACGATGCGGATGGACAGGTATTCAGCCTGATGGTGAGGCCTGTGTAAATTATAGAGCCACGGCGTTGCGTGGGTAATTCTGTGCCACCAATATTGCGTCATATCATCGAAGATGAGGAAGAGCCCAAAGACCGCCAGCCAAGGCCAGCTTTTGAGGACATCAGCTTGTCCCGGCACAATCAGCGCGGCAACAGCAAAACCTCCGGCCACGACGGTAGGCTGCGTCACAATAGTGAGCATGATGGTCGATAGAAAATCAACCCATCCGTCACCTTTGACTTGCTGCTCTTTACGGAAAAACTGCGTGAACAGAACTTCCAACAGGATAAACCCGACAAATATCGCTAGAACGACAATAATTTCCGGCTTCATCTCATTTCCCCTTTGGCGTTTCTCGCTCGGAAATGACGTTCCGAAAAAAAAGGCCCGCCGTCAAGGCGAGCCCTATACAGAGTATCTGCGACGAATTCCCGCTTAATGCGCGCTGGGTTTAGACCCTTTGAATTCATCTACAGCTTCGCGCCCTGCAGTTTCTGTCATGCCCATAATCTCCGCCTGCTTTTGCGCCCAAAGCCGCTTTTGATAGCGATTGGAGATAATATCGGTGACGACCAAAACGAACACAACGAGGTAGAAGCTCGATTTGCTCATCGCCTCAATTGAGAAGCCAAAGAGCTTAAGATGTGCCAAATGCGCGCCTTCTGTCACGAGCAACACCCCGACCAAGAACAAAATGAACAAGCCTAAAACTTGATACATACGGTTCTTTTTCAAAAACTCCGTCACCCGATCCGCGAGTAAAATCATCGCCAGACCCGAGAGCAAGATTGCGATAACCATCAGTGGAACTTGATAGGTCTTCGTGGGCTCACAGCCAACTGCGCCGGCAATCGGGTTGCTAATCAGGCTGGTTTTACAGTCGACAATAGACCCGGTGAACTGGGAAAGTGTTGCGCCTGCGCTATCCACAATATTCGCCGCATCCACGCTGGCAATTGCCATAGCAGAGAGGATGGAGTCGACAGAGAAGACAAGGTTCATCAAGACAATCAGCGTGATGGCGCCCGCAACCGTGCGTTTACCGCCGCCTTCGGAATGTTCGATATGGTCGACTTGTAGGAGATGGTGGATCTCTTTGATGGCCGTGTAGATAATGAACCCGCCACCCACGAGGGTTATCAGAGCCTGAGCCGTAAACTCACCTTCCAAAAACCCGCCAAGATGGACGCCAAACAAAGGTTCAGCCAAGAGTGTGAAAAGATTGACGATGAGGAACAACAGGACGATCCGTAATAAAACCGCTATTCCGATACCCCATTTCCGAACGCGTTTGGCGTCATTTTCATTGCCAACTTTATTCGATTCGATTGCAATATAGAGCAAGTTATCAAAGCCCAATACGGCCTGTAAAAGCACCAGCATCAGCAATGTGAACAGCGCCTGTGCTGTAAGTAGTTCAGCCACGGATAATCCTCCCATCCGGTTGATTTGTAGCGTTCCTACCCCACATTAAAGGCGAGGTTAAGGCCGGACTCACTTTCGTGCAGCTTGATTTTTCTGAACCTTGCATGGGTTTCGCATTAATGCGACGTTCAGACCGCTTTTGATAGGACAGAACATGAATATGAAACCCCTGTTGTGCGTGCTGACCGCCGCCCTATTTGCGGCTTGCCAGCCCAAGGTTCAGATCGTTCCGTCGGAAAAACCGATTTTGATCGAGCTTAACGTCAACATTAATCAGGAAATCCGCGTCCGTTTGGACAAGGATGTGGAAGACCTGATTTCAAATAACCCGGACCTCTTTTAGGTCTAAATTGTCAAGGAGGCTGTTATGGCCACATTGAAAACACTTTTAGGCGGCTTTGCCGCTCTATCGCTTCTCATCGGCGGCACCGCGCTCATGAGCGCCTCCGGCGATAATGCCGCTTATGCGCAGACCTCTACCGCCAAGGCAACGGTCGACGCCGCAAAAGCCCGCGGCGAAATTGGTGAGCAAATTGATGGTTATCTTGGCGTTGTAGACGGAGCTTCACCGTCTGCCGACGTCATTAATGCCTATAAAGAAATTAACATCGCTCGTAAGGCACTCTACACCCAAGCCGCAGATGCAGGCGGTGTGCAAACGTCTATTTTCGCGCAACTTACCGGCGAAAAAACAATAAAAAAGGCGCCCCGCGGGCAATTTGTAAAAGACGTTAGCGGCGTATGGAAACGCAAATAGATTTCGTCCGCAATTGAGAAAAAATGCAACCCTGCCCAGCAAGCGGCAGGGTTTTTCTTTGCGCGGTCATCTCTGAGACCTTTTCCCTTTGCGATGAGCGAGTATCTGATTCACAACCCCATCAGACGAATCAACTGCCAAGGCCCGCCATCATGTCCGCACCGATAACAAAACTTACGCCGACAACGCTCGCCGCTCTGCTTTGCGGGCGGATTTGCCATGATTTAATTTCGCCGGTTGGAGCACTTGGCACCGCCATCGAAATTTTAGACGATGAGGGAAATGTCGACATGCATGAAGACGCTTTAGCCCTCGTGCGGACATCCTCCCGTCAAGCGGCGGCGAAGCTAAAATTCCTCCGATTGGCTTTGGGCGCGGCCGGGTCGGCTCCCGGCGTTATTCCCACGGCAGAGGTCATGAAATTATCAAATGAGATGTTTGCCGATTCCAAACCTGAATTGGTGTGGAACATCGACACGGACGGGATTGATAAAGATCGGGCCCGCATTATCCTCAATCTTGTTATGCTCGCCATTCAAGCCGCTCCGCGCGGCGGTACGGTAACTGTGTCCCGTGAAAGCCACGGCGAAGGTGCAAATTTCGTTCTTGTCAGCCAAGGCCGCAGAGCCCGTTTGGACGCCGCTGTCGCGAAAGCCTTGGCCGGGAAAGCCCCTGAAGATGGCTTTGACGGTCGGTCAATTCAGCCTCTTTACGCCAGCCTCTTGACCCGCGACATCGGCGGCACGTTGGACGCGTCAGTCGAAGACACAGACGATGATCCCATCGTCACCTTCACGGCTAAATTCCCCGCATAATCAGCCCAAACTGCGTTATAAATGGCGGCAGACGCGCTGATATGACGGCATTCCGGCCCCTTATCTGTCATGGCGAAGTCATGGGGCCGCACCCTCGCCTGCGCCTCTTCACTCCCTAATTTAGCCCGGGACTGATTTTTTCATGAAAATCGGTCTCCGCTTGACCCTGTCTTAACCCTTTCAGGGCAGTTTCGGGCGTGAACGGCTAATTTTAATGATTCGAGACACGACGCATGGGCGACGACCTGATTTTCGCACAAAAATTTACCCGCACCGCGGCTGATGGCTTGGCACTTTTGGTCGAGATGGAAGACCCGCGTGCGGCGCATGAAGCCGCCGTTGTGATTGATATGATGACGACGGTACAACGCGGCGCGAAACGTCTGCGGGCTCGGCATATTTATTCCGGTGCCCAAGGCGTCTTATCCGCCCTGCATCATGAGACCGACGAAACGCTGGACGGCAGAATTAGAAGCCTGGGGTCCGTCGTGACGCAATATGCGCGCGGCTTAAATGAATTACTGTCAGCAGACGATATTGCGCCTGTGAAATCCCCTTCCGACAAATGGGAAGACGCCCGCCAAACTCTTAACGCCATGTTGCCGATTGCGTCTTCTGACGATGCAGATATGCTGTCGCGCCTCATGCGCGCGCCTGTGACATTGGAAGCTTTGCGGCCGGACCTGAAGACTTCCTCCCCCAATACGCAGGCCAGGCACGCAGATATTGTACCTTTTGTGAAGACTGAAAACGCCGAAGAGCGGTCGCTGGATGGCCTTTCATCGGATGATATTCTTCAACGCGCTGATGATGACGTTATAACAGAGATCAATTCACCGGCGAAACGGCTTGGCCCGCAATCGGCCGGCCTCCGCGAGTCCGGAGTAATGGTCGCCTTGGACGCGATGATGCGCGACGTTATTGCCGATGCCTTATCCATTGCCCGCACGGTCGGACGGACAATCAGTCTCTCATACGACATGGGCGACCGAACGGTATCAGCCGAGCGCGCGGAAGATCTGCAAGGCCGACTGGGCCAAGCTTTGTCTCAAATTATTCGTCAATCGCTGGAAAAGGACCGTGTAGGTCACATTGACATTAATCTCGCGGGTGAAACCCTCCACATCATGGCAGGTACAACAGCGATGCGAGTCGCCATTGCACCGAACGCAACATCGGAAAAACCGAAGCCGCTCATTACGCCGGAAACAGAACCCGGTCTTCGCGCACAACTCCATGCGCTTATGGACCCGGTTGTGGTGCATGAGACCGCGTCATGAAGACCTGTCTTATCGTTGATGACAGCCGGATGATCCGGCGCGTGGCCGGGCGCATTGTAAAAGACCTTGGGTTTGAGACAATCGAAGCCGTCAATGGCCAAGACGCGCTTGATAAATGCGGGCTGGATATGCCACATGCCGTGCTGGTCGATTGGGCCATGCCCGTGATGGATGGGTTTGATTTCGTCAAAAACCTAAGGGAGATGCCAGGCGGGGATAAGCCAATCGTCGTCTTTTGCACCGCCGTACGCGACGTTGAACGTATCGTCGAAGCCCTGGCGGCCGGTGCAGATGAGTATGTAATGAAACCTTTTGATTCGGATATTATCGAGTCAAAATTTGCATTGGCCGGTTTGGTATGAGTGTTTCCGACCGCCACGGCGCGCTCTCGCTTGCGCCGTCTTATTATGAGGCCTTGCACAGGCTGACGCTAGAATTGGCCGGTATTAACCTCGGCGCGAGCCACGCCTTTTTGGTGGAAACTCGCCTCTCGCGATTGGCGCGCGATGAGGGTTATGAAAGCCTGGACGCCATGATAAATGAGCTGTTCAAGAACGGTTCCTCTCGCTTGGCGGTACAAGTCGTGTCAGCTTTAACGGAGCGCGACACACATTTCTTTAAAGACAAATTGGCATTTGACCGTTTGGAAAAAATCGTTCTGCCCGATTTGCACCGAAAGCGCGGCGGCGGGCGCGTACGGCTTTTGAGCTTTGGCTGCGCGTCAGGGCAAGAACCTTATGGTATGGCGATGGTATTGGATCGCATGTCAGAACAACTTGAGGGCTTAAAGATTGATATTGTCGGCGTGGACTATCCCAGCCAGGCTTTGGACCGCGCCCGACAAGGCATATACACGCATTTCGAGGTCCAGCGCGGATTGCCCATTCAAGATCTTGTCAAATATTTTGAACCCGCGAAAACGGATTGGGCCGTGAAGTCCCACATTAAAGACAGAGTTGAATTCCGAGATGTCCACCTCTTATCTAAGCTTGATGGTTTGGAGGATTTTCATGCCGTTATGTTCTGCGGTAGCCTGCCACATTATTCCGCCCCCGCCCGTGTCCGGGTACTGCGCGGGCTTTCCGGTTTAGTGAAAGAAAACGGATTTCTCATCCTCGGAAGAGGCGAGGATCTAAGTCAGATGAACTTTGGTTTTGATCGCGTGGACGGTAGTGCCGGGCTTTATAAGAAACGTGAAATTCCGGTGATTGTCGAACCGGAAATTGATGAGTCCCTTAAAGTGCCGAATGGACGGACGACTTTCGAAAAAACGTCCAAAAGACGGAAAACGTCAATGCCCACTTAACGGCCCGAAAAGCCGACATTCCGCTGAATGAACTCATCGGCCGCTCAAGGTTGACGACGCGCGCGCGGGGCGTAAAAGACCCGCTTTAGACGTCACGCCTTGAAAGCTGTTTTCATGCCACATTCCCTCGCCGATTTGGACGCCGTTCGCACCCGTATCCTTGCCGAAATTGAAACCGCCACTGAGCTTTCCGCATTGGATGATATCCGTGTCGCAGGATTAGGCAAAAAAGGCGAGGTCAGCCTGATGATGCGGGGCCTCGGTAAAATGAGCCCCGATGAGAAGAAAGTCATGGGTCCGGCGCTGAACGGGTTGAAAACTGATTTGGGTGCGGCCGTAGACGCGCGTAAGGCAGTGCTCGAAAATGCAGCTTTGGATGCGGCGCTCGCCAGCGAAACATTGGACATGTCGCTTCCCGTGGGGCGCGCGGCCGGCACGCTTCATCCCGTCAATCAAGTCATGGAAGAAATGGCCGTGATTTTTTCTGATATGGGCTTCTCCGTAGCGGAAGGTCCGGACATTGAAGACGACTTCCATAATTTCACAGCTTTGAACTTTCCGCCGGGTCATCCCGCCCGCGATATGCATGACACATTCTTCCTGGAGAATGGCGAGAAGGTCCTGCGCACCCATACCTCGCCGGTGCAAATTCGCACGATGATAA
>CALFWV010000006.1 GCA_937927825.1 uncultured Caulobacterales bacterium
AATGGGCAGAGCTTCCTCGCTGCGGTGCACAGAATATGAAAATTCTTTGCAAATAACCCTTAATGATGTGTCGTGAAAACCGAAAACAAGTTCTACGTCATCGTCAGCTAATTTCCGCTCCCAAACATTGTAATACCCAAATGGGGCAAAAACACAGTCATGAACACTACCTCCTAGATTACCGGCTTGTTCGAATGATGAAACTCCGCGAATTATGAAGACTGCGGATTTTTCGCGATTAACCTCTGACGTTAGGTAAAATGAAACAGAAAGTTTGTGCTCATCGGCTAAAATGACCGGACACGGCGCGCCCATACACATAACAGTTTCGCTATCCAAGACGACGTAATGTTCACCAACTTTATCACCCTTTTCAGGAAAATCAGAAGTCGTTAAATCTGTTTCGAAGTCCGTCTGAAGATCACTATGAGTTAAATTAGCATTTTCCAGAATATGCTGATTTAGACTCTCCATGAAACTTTCAACAATCTCCCTATGTTCGTCAGTTAGGTCTGCCAACGCGTTTTTTATAAAATCAGCGTTCACGAAACCGCGTCTCCCCTGTAAATTTCAGTCTAATAAAAAGCCGCCCGAGCGTTTTTACAAAACGCAGGGGACGGCTCTCTCATTCTTACTGATCCAAGAAGCTCCGCAGTTTCCGGCTTCGGCTTGGATGTTTTAGCTTCCGCAGGGCTTTAGCTTCAATCTGCCTGATCCGCTCGCGGGTCACGCTGAACTGCTGGCCGACCTCTTCGAGGGTGTGGTCCGTGTTCATCCCGATACCGAAACGCATCCGCAGCACGCGTTCTTCACGTGGGGTGAGTGACGCAAGCACGCGGGTTGTGGTTTCGCGCAAGTTCGACTGAATCGCCGCCTCAATCGGGAGGATGGCGTTGTTATCCTCGATGAAATCACCGAGCTGGCTGTCTTCCTCGTCGCCGATTGGCGTCTCCAAAGAGATCGGCTCTTTCGCGATTTTCATGACCTTGCGCACCTTTTCGAGTGGCATGGACAGTTTCGCCGCGAGCTCTTCCGGTGTCGGTTCACGCCCAATTTCGTGAAGAATTTGACGCGAGGTTCGCACGATTTTGTTGATTGTCTCAATCATATGGACCGGAATACGAATGGTTCGCGCTTGGTCCGCGATAGAGCGCGTGATGGCCTGGCGAATCCACCATGTTGCATAGGTCGAGAATTTATAACCTCGGCGATATTCAAATTTATCAACCGCTTTCATGAGGCCAATATTGCCCTCTTGAATGAGATCGAGGAATTGCAGACCGCGATTTGTGTATTTCTTCGCAATAGAAATCACGAGACGCAGGTTGGCCTCGACCATTTCTTTTTTGGCCTGACGGGCTTCACGCTCGCCTTTTTGAACTTTTTGAACGATGCGGCGGAATTCATCGACCGGCACGCCGGTTTCCTGAGCCAAGCCACCGATTTCTGCCCGTATTTTATCTATCGAGCGCTGTTCACGCTGTAGGAACCGGTCCCACGCTGCGGAACGTCCAACGAGTTCTTCCGTCCAATTCGGATTTAGCTCACTGCCAAGATAGACTTCGAGGAAGTCTGTACGCGGCACACCGTTACCATCGGCCAAACGCATGAGTTTACCTTCGAGCGAGATAAAGCGCCGGTTGATTGTGTAAAGCTGGTCAATCAGCGCATCAATACGGGCATTATTGAGCTGTAGGTCTTTAATCTCGACAATGATTTGCTCTTGAATTGCGTCATATTCTTCGGCCTGCGGCTTGCGCAGTTTCTTACCGGACAGACGGGCCCGAATGAGCATTTGTTGAAGTTTCTGGAACCGTTCAAAGTTTTCGGAAATCCGGTCCAGCTTTTCCATGATGTCGTCGCGCAGCGCCGCTTCCATACCGGCCATGCTGAGATTTGTTTTATCGTCTTCCTCGTCCTCATCATCCTCAATCGGCTTTTGACCGGGGGCGTAGGTTCGTTCAGGCAGTTTGGTTTTGCGTTCCTCGGCCAGCGATTCCAAATCGCCTTCTTGTTTCTCAAGCTCGCCTTTTTCAATTTTCTCGCGGCGAACAGCCAGGGCAGAACGATCTTCCTGAATATTACCGATAGAGCGGTTATAGGTCCCGTCCAGATCAATAATATCGCGAAGAAGGATTTCACCTTCGGCAAGCTCTTCGCGCCAAATCATAATTGCCTCAAAGGTCAGGGCACTTTCGCATAGACCTTTAATCATGGTATCGCGTCCGGCCTCTATCCGTTTCGCAATCGCAATCTCGCCTTCACGGGACAGCAGTTCGACAACGCCCATTTCGCGAAGATACATCCGAACGGGATCATCAGTCCGGTCCAGTTCTTCCTTGGAGTTGCCGCCCTTGACCGCCGTTGTCGAGGTACGCGCGAGCGTTTTCGGCCCCAGCGTTTCCTCGTCGCGCTGATCATGCACGGAGATGCCCATTTCGGAGAGTTGCGCGTAGAGAATTTCAATCTCTTCAGCGGTGATGCCTTCGATAACGAGATGTTTGTTAAGGTCGTCAATATGCAGGAGTCCAGATTTCTTGGACTCCACAATCATGCGTTTCACTTCGATATTGTCGAAGTCCAAACGTTTGACTGGTTTTGCGATTTCGGTTGATTTGGCTTTTTCAGCCGCGGCAGTTTTTGCCATGTATAATGCCACCTTCACGAGTTAAGACTGCCTTATGGTAAAGACAGCCTTAAAATAACGTTAGCCCCGCCGACTCCCGCGTGATCTGCGCAGGGGCGACAAGGCCGGAAATATCTCATTCACGCGCCTCTTTCGAAGCCCGCATCGCACGGTGCATACCGTCCGAATTATCGCCCGATATGGTTTCCACCAATCGTGCGCGGGTGTCGTTCAGGTCGGCCTCAGTCTGGTTTTGTCCCAATAGGGTGTCGGCCTGGGCGTTCCAGAGAGCCGCGCGTTCATCCAGTGAGGCGTCCGCGCCGCCCATCCCAGCCCTGATCAGGGGCCGTTGACGAGACAAAACGCGGTAGTCCTGTTCCAATCCTTCGGCCTCTATATGTGCAAGAAGATGAGTCTTTTCAACCGCTTTCGTCTGTCGCCACCAATCGAGTACAGCTCGCTGTATCGCAGCGCAGGACGAATGGGTAAAATCCAGCTCGAACAAACGCTCGTCAACGCGTTCCAAGAGCTCCGGAAACTCCACGATTGCCCCGATTAACGTGGTTTCGATGCGTGAATTTGCAGCCAATTTCCGGGCAGCGGCAATTTGCGTGGACTTATTCGCTTTTGCCTCGCCGGAGGAGTTTTTACGGCGGCGATTCGCCTGCCAGCCAAATTCTGTGTCGAATCGCGCCAGCAGCTCTGTTTTATAAAGCGCTTTCACGTCACCATTTTGGATTTCATCCAGCGCCTTATAAAGACGCGATTTGAGCCCCGCTTTGGCTTCCGGCGTGTTCAAAGCCTCGACCTCGACCTCTCGCCGCCAGAGCATATCCACCAGCGGGACGGCAGTGTTCAGAACCTGCTGCATCGCAGGCGGGCCCGACGCGCGGATGAGGTCATCCGGGTCTTGCCCATCGGGCAGCATCGCAAAACGGATGCTCTGCCCCGGACGCAGCAAAGGCAGCGCGCGCTCAATCGAGCGGAACGCCGCGCGGATGCCCGCTTTGTCGCCATCAAAGCAAAGGATAGGTTCAGGCCCCACGCGCCACAGCAGCTCCAGCTGATCTTCGGTCAAGGCCGTCCCCATCGGCGCAACCGCATGGGTAAATCCGGCGCGGGCCAGCGCGATGACATCCATATAGCCTTCCGCGACAATCAATCCGCGGGCGGAATTTTGCGGGTCGGAAAAGGCGCGGCGGGCGCGGTGGTAATTATAGAGCAGCTTGCTCTTCTGGAAAATCGGCGTCTCAGGACTGTTGAGATATTTCGCCTTGGCGTCCTTGGCCATCGCTCGCCCGCCAAACGCGACCAGCCGCCCGCGTCCGTCGTGGATGGGAAACATGATGCGATCCCGAAACCGGTCCCACGGCTGGCGAGAGCGGTCTTCCGGTTCAACCAAAAGCCCGGCCTCAATCAACTGTTCCGGGCTCGCGCCTTGCGCCATCAACTCATCCTTGAGCGCGGAGAAATTATCGGGCGCGAAGCCCATGCCAAAGGCTTTGGCGGCGGTCTTGCTCATCCCGCGATTTTTCAGATAGTCGCGCGCCCCCTCGCCGTCCGTGCGGTAAAGCGTCTTTTCGAAAAATTCCTGCGCGCGCTCCATCCAAGACACGGTCTCTTTATTGCGCGCGGCACGAGCCTCGGCTTGCGGGTCGGCTTTGGGCATTTCCATGCCCGCCATGGTGGCCAGCGCCTCCACGGCCTCGGGAAAGGACAGGCCCTCGACCTCCATCAAGAATGAAATTTGGTCACCATGCTTCCCACTCGAAAAACAATGATAAAACCCCTTCTCATCATTGACGAAAAAGCTAGGCGTCTTTTCATTGGTGAAGGGCGACAGCCCCGCAAATTCACGCCCCTGCCGTTTGAGTTTCACATGGCGGCCGACAACATCGGACGGGCGAACCCGAGCCTTGAGCTCCTCCAAGAAATTTTCACCAAACCGCATAGGGAGAGTTTAGCTTGGATTGAGCGGGATAGCGAGTCAGCCTGTGGACAGTGGGGCGAAGATGCTTTGGACGATGTTAGCGGCTCACGAGCGGCTTAGTTTGAGCGACTTTAAGGCGCTCGAGTCTCGCTCGTTTTGCCTGAACACTTTATATTTTCAAGTTATTGATGTTAGGGTCGGGTCCGCGCAAATACCTAATCGACTTAGTGTAGTTGAAAATTGGCGTTAGTAGCGATCAAAGAAATAGGTAAATTCCCATGGGATTAATGAAAGGGTCAAAAATAACTCAACTCGCTATGCTGCCATTTTCCGTAATCGGGGTGATGGGCATTGCATCTCATTTTTTCCCTGAGTGGATGGAACTAAATTTGTCACTATCCATCAGTTTAATTATGGTTGCCGGAGCATTTGGGGTGATTTTTACAATGAGTTACGTGGAGGCAACAGGGGCAAAAGATAAATGAAATCGCTCATACATCCGCATAATTTTATCCTATAAAAGCCCCCTGATTTAACAGTCCTATCAAAGATTGACCCAACAGACATACCGACGCGAGTCAGGGTACCCGACTTACCCAGTGTAAAATAATCTGCTGGCTTTTCGCATAAAAATGCCAGGTCACGTCAAAGCTTTTACCCCCGCAATTAAAAATATCTAAAACTTTACCAGCGGCTTATTTTCGGCGTTTTAGACCTCTTGGCTAAGCCCGCCTTTCGGGATTAATCCTCGTTTCGCCGCACCTCGGTCGCGAAATTACAGCCCTTTTTCAACGGCTTATAAAAATCTCAAAAAACTGCGTCCTCACTTTGCCATTTTACCCGCATATTTAACTCGTTCTTTCAAACATGGGACTGGGTAGGACGTCACCTTCCTGTTTGAAAGACGGTGGGTCTGAGCAGCTTTGTTGTGCAAATCGCATTCGCGAAATGCACTAGACACCAAAGCCTGTGCCGGGACTTTAGGAACGAGAGCCGACCACCTGGTCCAAGTGGCCTGACTTGTGGGGTTTATGACTGGCCGT
>CALFWV010000007.1 GCA_937927825.1 uncultured Caulobacterales bacterium
GACGTTCTCTGCGCGTTTCTTTCGGCTCATATCCGCGTCCAACATACCGCGTGTGACCGCCATGGTTGACAGGCGTTCGTCCCAAAAGAAAATCGGCAGGTCGCGAATTTTCATCAGGTTCGAGGCAAAGTCTTTGACCGATTGCACGCGCGGTCCGGCGCTTCCGTTCATATTCATGGGCAGACCGATGATCAGGGCGACGGCTTCGTTCTTGGCGTAGATGTCCAACAGTTCTGCGGCGTCCGGCGTGAATTTCTTGCGGCGAATGGTTGTCAGCGGCGTCGCGATAAGGCGCGTTCGGTCCGATATCGCAAGGCCCAGCGTTTTCGTGCCGGGGTCAAGGCCGAGGAGCGGGCCCGTGGTTGCGGCGATATCTTCGAGAGTTTGAATTGGCATGAGCCGCCCCTAACCCAAGAAGAGGGGGGCGACTAGCAACAGTGTATAAAACAGCGCAGCTAAACCCAGTAGGGTTCTGGTGAGGCGGCGCGGAAAGCGTTGCCACAGCGCGGCAATACAGCCGAGGGCGATAAGGATATCAATTTTCCCTACCCAGCCCGCATGATGGTCCACATCCCAATAAGAGAGGGGGCTGAAAAAGCGCCAGTCGGAAATCGGCCAAAAATGGCGATAGGCATCATCGGCATGGACAGGCATATCGCCCGCAATATGGAGGAGGGCGGCGACCGCGAAGACAAGCAGCAACTTGCCCCACATCTTTGACCGCATGGAAAAACCAAGGAGCGCCAATGCCGCATAGATTGGAATGGAATTAAACCATGCGATGAGGTTTTGCATGGGCGGCGCAAAATAAAGCTCGTTCCAAATCTCATCACCCGAGACATCGTTGAAGATATATTGATAGGGCGCCCAGAGGAAAATCGCGAGATCGGGCAGGAGAGCGCCGGCGAAAACCGCTAGATTGCGTTTTTGCTCGCCGCGCTTGGACAGAATGGCGAGAGAGAGAAGGGCGTGGGTAGAGGTTATCATTACGGGAATAATACTTAGAGTCGTTTCGAATGAGAAGTCTTCTCCCCAAGAGGCGGTGGAGGAGTCCCTTTTTAAATGACTTTAATTTACTTCTGACGCTCGGGATGGACGCCAACCCAAGTCGCGTCGACATAGTCTTTGATGGCTTTCGCATCGGCGTCCATATCGCCGGTGAGCGGGAAGAGACGGTCGAGAACGACGTGTTTATTCGGTCCGTCAAAAGCGCAGATAAACACAGGTACATTCGCCGCATAGGCCACCCGCAAAAACCCGGTCTTATATTTGCGGACCTTGGACCGGGTACCCTCCGGGGGGAAGCCAATGCAAACTTTGTCCGTTTCTTCGATATATTTGGTCAGCTGCTCTACAACCGCTTTCCCGCCGCGCCCTCGGTCAACAGGATAACCACCCAGCGCGCGGAACAATGGACCCATTGGCCAGAAGAACCATTCCTTTTTGATGAGAAACGTATATTTGAAACCGCTGGCGAGCATGGCGAGGGAGGCTGAAATTGCATCCCAATTGGAGGTATGCGGCACGCCGATAATCACGAATTTATCCACGTCAGGCATCCGGCCTTTCAGCTTCCATCCCGTCAATTTCAGAAAGAATGACCCGAACGCGCGGGTAACGGCGTTGCCCATGCGAGGGCTGTGCGGCGACATATGTGGATTGTCATAATTCATGATAGGCGCGTCATACCGATTTCTACCCGCAAGAAAAGAGGCGGAGGTGAATAATGACCTGCCAAGTTTGATTAGAGGCGGCGTCCTAAGTTTTGTCAGGATTAATCCCGACATAGTTTGATTCGATATAGGTTTTGATCGCGGCATTTTCTGCTTCGATTTCGCCTGTCGGTTCCCAGAGCTTATCCAATATGACGCGCTTATTCAGGCTATCTATGCCGACAATGAAGAGCGGTACGCCGACGCCTTTGGCGATACGCAAATATCCTGTCTTATACCGCTCAACTTTTGACCGCGTCCCTTCCGGCGTAATGCCGAGCCAGACCTTGTCTTGCGTTTCGAAAAAACTTTTGACTTGTCCGATGACATCGACCTTCGCGCCGCGGTCAATCGGGATGCCGCCCATGGATTTCCACAACGGCCCCAGCGGCCAGAAGAAGGCTTCCTTCTTCATCATCCATGAGAATTTAAGGCCGACAGAAAGCATGGACCCCATAGCGAGAAAGAGGTCCCAGTTGGATGTATGGGGGCCACCAATGATGATAGCCTTTTTCAAATTCGGCAGCTCACCGTGCAGCGTCCACCCCATGGCTTTAAGAATGAAGTCGCCAATCCAGCGGGTGAGGGCATTGCCCATGCGCGGCGTGTTTGGACCGATAAAGGCGTTGTCAAATTTCACTGCGATTCCTTCCTGAGGCGCAATTCGGCTGACTGACCCCGGGGCTAGTTATTTTTAGGTTTTAACCCTGTATAATGATTACGCACGAAATTGCGAATTTGGTCATTATCGGCCTCAATATCTCCGGTGAGTTCCATGAACCGGTCAAAAACGAGCGTCTTGCTGGTTTTATCTACGCCGACAAGGAAAATGGGAACCCCTGTCGCATAGGCGATACGCAGATAGCCTTTTTTATAGGCCCCGACTTTTGTACGTGTGCCCGAGGGCGTAATGCCAATCCACGCTTTTTCATTGGCGTTGAACCAATCGCCCATTTGTTCGACAACATTTTTCGCCGCTTTGCGGTCAATGGGAATGCCGCCCATGGATTTGAACATGCCGCCAAAAGGGAAGAAGAACGCTTCTTTTTTCATCATCCAACTGTAATCAAGGCCCAGCGCATATTTCATGCCCATAGCCAAAATCAGATCCCAATTCGAGGTGTGGGGCGTGCCGATAAGAATGACTTTCGGCACATCCGGCACGGTCCCGCCGACTTTCATGCCGACGGTCCACAATAGAAAGCGCCCAAATGCGCGGGAAACTGATCCGCCGAATGAAGGCGCGGAAGGCGGGAGGTGCGGAGCTGACATAAATCGCTTTCAACGCGTCGATTGGCGAGTCAGGAAAGACTCGCCTGTATCTTGTTCACTCTGCACGTAGGTCGGGCTATGCCGGGTTACAAGTGCAACCCGTTTTATATAGGCGCGGGGAAGCTCTTGCCCCTGCTTTGGGCCTTTGCTAACCGCGCAGCTTAAGAACAAGGACCCGAGTCATGGCTCAACCCAAAAACGGCGTTTCCGAAGCGGACGTCAAGAAAATCGCCAGGCTGTCGCGCCTGCATGTTGAAGACGCGGCTTGCGCGCCAATTGCGGAAGATTTGAACGGTATTCTGGCGTGGATTGAACAGCTCGGCGAAGTCGATGTGGAGGGCGTCGAGCCTATGACATCTGCTGTCGATATGGCTGCGCCGCTGCGCGCTGATGCGGTCACCGATGGCGGCAAACGCGACGACATCTTGAAAAATGCACCGAAGTCGGATGACGGATTTTTTGTTGTGCCTCGGTCGGTGGAGTAGAACATGACTGACCTAACAAAAATGACATTGTCCGGTGCGCTGGACGGCATGGCCAAGGGG
>CALFWV010000008.1 GCA_937927825.1 uncultured Caulobacterales bacterium
CCCGCGGCTTTTGCGCAGGCGAAACCACAAGCCTCGCGCTATAGCGCAAGGCACGAAAGGCCCGGTCAGGGTCTAGCGCTAGCGGTTTGGAGGTCTGAAAAACATGGAGGCCGACTAATCGGCCATCTCAACTTTGTCAAATTATTCCAGCGTCCAGACGTGTCGCTGCGAGTTTCCACTTCCCATGGCCTACGGCTTGCGCCTAACCTTCCGATATGGACGCTCTATTCATTCTTTTCGTCATCGGCGTGATCGGCGTTATCCTAATCGGCTCGATTCTGGGCCTGACGTCTTCCGGGCGAATTTCAAAGCTAGAGGTCCAGAATCGAAATTTAAATGCGCGTCTCAAGGCGCTTGAGGCAGGGCGCTCGCGTAACGTGCGGCCCCCAACCACCGCGCCTGAAACCCGGCAGCAGACCCATCCCGAAACCCCTCCGGCGCCGAAGCCCGCACCCGTGCCTTGGCAGGAGCAGGAGGTACGAACTGAAGGGGAGACCACTGTGGCGGCATCACCGGCTGTGCCTAAATCCGTCCGAGAGCCCGTCGCAGCCTCACAGTCGGCCACTGCGGCGGCTGTGAAAACTGCCCCCGACGCCGCCGCTTGGTCTCAGACCTCCCCGCCGCCCGAAAAACCAACGCGCAGTCTTGAAGAGATTATTGGTGGACAATGGTCCGTTTGGGTCGGCGGATTGGCGCTGTTGGTCGGTGCTGTGCTGCTTATTCGGTTCTCGATAGAGGCCGGGTTCTTTGGTCCAACAGCTCGGATTGCGATGGCAGTAGCTTTGGGCGCAGCGCTCCTCCTCGCCGGAGAATGGCTGAAACGCGCAGATGATAAAGTCCTGACGGGTCGGTTGGGCGAGGCGGCGAAAGCCTTACAGGGCAATGCCTCTATACCTGGATTGCTCTCCGCTGTGGGCATCTTCACGCTTCTGGGGGCGAGCTACGCCGCGCATGAGCTGTATGGGTTGGTTCCGGCATTGGCCGCATTTGTGGCACTGGCCCTTATATCGCTTGGCGCGATGGCGCTGTCGCTGCGCCAGGGCCCGCTTCTGGCGGCGATAGGTTTGCTGGCGTCACTGGCGACCCCGCTCCTCATTCAGACTAATACGCCAAGCCTCTTGATGTTGGTTATCTATCTCGTCTTGATCGGCGCAGCGGCCTTGGTTTTGTCGCGCCGCACGGGATGGGGGTGGTTGGCAACGGGCACTGTGTTCGGCTGGCTTTGTTGGTCGACTATGTCATTGGGGGCGGCCACGGACGGACACCTCAGCTTGTGGAGCGTCTTTCTCGCCTTAGGCTTTGGCGTGACCGTGTGGTTTGCGGGGCAATATAAGTCGGCGGACCGGCAAAAAATTGCCGATTTAGACATGAATCTGCAACCGGCTTTGGCTTTGCTTTGGGGCGCGATTGCCGCGGGGCTCGTCTTTTTCGTGGCAACGGCGCTCACGAATCGCTTGGGCGGTCTGGGTGGTCTGAGAGTTTCCGCAATCGTGCTGTCGGTTTTATCTTTAGCCGCGCTGTTTTCTGCCGCCATCTTCGCGAAGCGCCAGGCCCCGCATTTGATTACGGCGGGACTGCTTGCCATCGGTCTTAGCGGGACGGCTGATTATACCAACGCCGCATTGCAACATTTTATCTTTGCGGCGGCAGTAGCTTTGGCGGTTGTCTTGGCGCTCAAGGAAGCCTTTCATTTAGAGAAAGACGGGCAGCGGGGTGAGTTTGAGATTTTCTGGCCAGCTGTTGCAATTTTCTTGGGTTTGGGCAGCGTTATCTACGCCTATGACTATCCGGCCTATCGGGCAGGGGCGTTGGACTATATGTTCGCGGCATGGGCACTGGGGTACGGCGTCTTATTTGCTGCGGGTGCTATCTATTTCCAATCAAAGTCACGCGCCGCCCTCATGACGACAAGTTTGACCATTGGAGCAGCGCTGGCTTGGGCTCTGGCGGCTACATTCGCATTTGACAATCTTGCGGTGTCTTTGGCTCTGTCTCTGGGCGGGCTGATCTCGGTCTTTGCAGTCTGGACACGACGCTTGCCCGGCGCACGATTAGCGCTCTTGGGGTTGATTGGGTTAGTTTTCGCTCATGCATTATGGATGCAATTCCCCGACGTCGATTCTATATCTACACGCCCCGTCTTCAACGCACTTTGGATTTACCTCATGGTCCCAACTGCAATTTTAGGGGCGGCGGCTTACGTTCTGCACGGCCGCCGGGACGAGACTGCTTTCGCCAAGTTTTTAAATGGGGCGGTAGAAGCGGCGGCCTTAGCCGGATTGGCCCTCTTCGCGGTCTTCCAAATTCGGCACGTGTCCAACGGCGGCGCGGTCTATGCTGATAGTTTGGGGCACGCAGAACTGGGACTACAGACATCCATCGGGCTTTGTTTTACATTAGCTGGACTGTCGAAACGCTTTGCCGGAAATTTGGTTCTGTCGAAAATCGCCGAAATTATTTCCTATGTAACTTTGGCTGTCTTCGCCTTTGGGTCGCTATTCATCCTCTCGCCGCTCTTTGCGCGCAGTGAGCCGGTGACGGGCAATCTTCTCTTTAATTCTTTGACGACGGGGCTTTTGGTTCCGGCCGGTCTTTTTGGACTTTGCGCGGTTTTCGCCCGGGGACGCAGACCTGAAACTTATATCAATATCTTGGGCGGCTTAGCATTGGCGGGGGCATTGGCATGGGTCACGGCCATGATCCGCTTTATCTATAATGGAAAGAGCATCCAGATATTCCGAACAGGGTTTGGCGATTTGGAACTTTGGACAATCAGCGCGGTCTGGTTGGCCTTTGGTATCGCCTTGCTGACGCTCGGCGTATGGCGGCGCGAACGTGCGCTTCGGATTGCGTCAGGGATAGTGATTATTCTGACAGTTCTGAAGGCTTTCCTGATCGACATGGCCGGATTGGAAGGCGTGTTGCGCGCCCTGTCTTTCGTCGTATTGGGACTAATCCTCATCGTCATTGGCCGCGCCTATCAACGATTTTGGTTATCGGATCAGGTGAAAGAAAACGACGCATAAAGGCCACCCGAGACCTTTAAACTGATTTTGGTTGCCTCCGCCGCCGCCAGAGCCAGCGCAAGATGAAAAGGCCGGGAATGATGATGAAAATCATCCAGGGTAACATAAAGGCCAAGAACCGAATGACCCCGGCGAGCCCGCTTGAAACTATTCCGACGAAGTCTTTTAAGGCGTCGCCAATGGGGGCAACCGATGAACGGCTCACGGCAACTCGTTCACTCGTATAGTTCAAATTGACAACGGACATAGACACACGCGCGCGTAAGGCTTTTAAATTGGCTGTCGCGCTTTCAATCTCGCCCTGCACGCGGGCCAGCTCTCGCTCTAGGGCCAGAAGATCGGGGAGTTTCGCATCTCGTGTTTTCAGAAGGTTTTCCAGCCGTGTCCGTAGAGTTTTTTGCGCTTTTAACCGCGCGTCTGTATCCAAAATCGCACGGGTTAAGTCCTCAACAGATGTATTCTCGCTCTCAATGCGCCCATCTACCTCAGCGATATCTGCTTTCATCCCCGTTACGAAAGCTTGCAACCAGTCCGGTTCAGCCCGCAGTGACAGCTTTGCGCGGATATCTGTTTTGGAATAATTATTCGAATTAGATCCCGTGATTTGACATTTGCTGGGCCCCGCATCGCGGCAGATTTGCCTATGCTTATCGGCTGTGGGTTTGATGGCGCTTGACGGCATGACGAGGCCAAAGCCATATCGGTAAGCGAGATAGACGCCAGCCGGGTCTGCACCTTGAGCGCCGGATTCTTGCTGGACTTCTTTGCGCATCGCTTGTGGAGCTTCTGACTCGACGTAACCCGGGGAAAAGTCGGCTTCCGCACCCTCCAAGCTGTATAGCTGCGGCCCCTCATTACAGGCCGCAAGTGCCACCGCAGATAATCCTACCAGAAGACGTTTCATCATTTTCTTACTACTTTCTTGGGGGTTGCCGTGTCTCTTATAAGACGCATCTCCAATCGAAATCCTTGGAATTGAATTACTCAATCATTTCCACAGGCAATCCTAATGACTTCACCGACTCCGCCTGCGTTTCCGCATCCCCAATGATGAGATATTGCATTTCATCCGGGCGGATATGCGCGGCGGCAATGCGTTTGAAATCATCCAGTGTCATGGCGTCTATCGCCTTGGCATTTTGCGCGCGAAAGTCTGGCGCGTAGCCATAGCTATCAATTTCGCCGAGCATCCCGAGCTTATCATTTAGCGTTTCCATTTTCAGTGCTTGTCCCCGCAGCAGGGCCTCTTTTAACTCTGCAAGGTCCTTTTCTGTGGTTTCAGGTCCATGGGCGGCCAAAATATCTCGTATTAAGTACAGAGACTCTTTCGTCACATTTGACCGCACAGAGGAGGAGACAGAAAATGTCCCGTTCTCTCGACCGCCATTAAACCCGGACCGAATGCCATAAGTATAACCTTTCTCGACCCGCAATTGCGTGTTCAATTTGGATGTATAAATACCACCCAGCGGAAAATTAATGGCATCTGCCAGTGGGTAATCTGCATCCGTCGCGGCCAGCGCCGGACGCGAAAGGCGTAGAACGGATTGCTTTGCGCCCGGCACATCATAGAAGTAAACCCGGGCGTCTGAAACCGGACTGAGAGGTGAGCTGGCAGGTGCCGTGGCTGTCAATTCAGGACCGACATTACCTGCATCCCAAACTGTCATCACGGCGGATTTTTCATAATCTCCGGCCAAGCGAAGCGTCGCGCCGTTCAAACTATAATGCGCGGCATGAAAGGCTTTCAAATCATCCAATGAAACGGCCTCTAATGCCCGCGCACTCCCATATCCGGTTCCGCCTGCATGATGCAGCGGCGAGCTTGCCGGATAGCGCAGTTCCGCCAATTCGCGCCGCGCGATAGCATTCGGATTGCCTTGTGCTTGGGTGATGGCTTGCACGACTTGGTTCTTTAGCGTGTCAAACTCCGCGACGTCCCAACGGGGCTCGAACAACATTTCTTGTGCCAACGCCATGGTCGCATCAAAGTTGCGGGACAGGGTCGTGCCCGACACAAATATGCCGCTATCGCCTGCACTTATGTTCAGGGTGGAACCCAGCGCGCCAATGGCGTCTTCCAATTCAGCGGTGGTTTTATTGGCTGTGCCTTTGGATAGCATATCCGCAGTCATTCCGGCCAAAGCGGGCGACGAAACCGCGTTACGCAACCGGCCCGCATCTAATTTCAATGAAAAATTAATGATAGGAATTTCATCACTGGCGAGGCCAAGGACATTTAAACCATTCCCAAATTGGGTTTGCCATACCGTCGGCGACGGCAGCGTGTAGCTCGCGCCAAAGGGCGGCTCAATTGTCCGGTCAAAACTGGACGGAGTTGGATTTGCGATTACCCGGGCCGCGGGGTCAAATTCGACCGCTGCGCCTTCGCCTTCGACAATCACTTCTTCCACGACTTCCGCTTTGGCTGAGCCTTTCACGCCAAGTGCCGGCTCGCCTTTGGGGACAAAACTGGTCATCACAGCGGGACGGTCCTTCAGATAGGTTTGATAAACTCGCATAATATCTTCGCGAGTCACCCCGCGATATCCGGCAAGGTCTTGTTTGTAGCCTTCCGGGTTATCCGTGAAGAGATTATATTCGGACAGGGCGATTGCTTTGTTTAAGGCGCTATCAAAATTGCCATAAAAATCGACTTCGATTTTCGTTTTAATCCGGTCGAGGTCTTTTTGCGGGATTCCGGTCTCTTCAAATCGCGCGAAAGCGGTCTCTATTGCCGGCAGCAACTCATCTAAATCCGTCCCGGCATTTGACGGCGCGATAAGGTAAAATTCGCCCGCAATTTCAGAGGCGTTGGAGAACGCCCCCAGTCCCGGCGATAACTTCTGCTCATCCACCAGCACTTCATTGAAAGGCGCGGTTTTTCCGTCTGTCAGATAGCTTGCCAGAATTTCCAAGGCATAGCTGTCGGGGTGATATTGTTCGACCGTTGGCCAAACATGGGTCAAACGGGGAACCGTCGCAAAATTATCTTCGTGAATAAGTTTGATAGTTTCGTTCAAAACGCCCGGTCGTGGGCCGTAAGGTTTAATGTCTTCACCGCGCGGAATTTCGCCAAAGTATTTTTCGACCCAGTCTTTGGCCTGTGCGACATCGAAATCCCCGGTAATTGTGACGGTCACATTATTCGGGACATACCATCGGGAATAGAAATCCCGTGTGTCTTGTAAGCTTGCTGCATCCAAATCTTCCAAAGACCCGATAACCTGCCAGTTATAAGGATGGTCGCTTGGGTACAGGGCTTTGCCGACGACATACCAATTATGACCATAAGGGGCATTATCGACACGCTGGCGCTTTTCATTTTTGACGACTTGTTTTTCATTGTCGATGACGTCTTGACTGACGGTTTCAATGAACCAGCCCAGCTTATCCGCTTCGGCCCAGATGACTTTCTCCAGCGCGTCTTTCGGGACGGCTTGGAAATATTGTGTCATATCATTCGTCGTAAAACCGTTGGTGCCCTCGCCGCCAATACGCGTGTTCATGGCGTCCAGACCGCCGTAACCCAGATTCTCGGAATCCAAGAATAAGAGATGTTCAAATAAATGGGCAAACCCGGTGCGGCCTTCGGTCTCTCGGGCCGAGCCGACATGAGCCGCGAGGTTAATCGCGACAACAGGGTCAGAGCGGTCAACATGAAACACAACATCCAGCCCATTTTCCAACGTGATTTTCTCAACATTCAGATTGAGCGTCGCTTCGGAGTTTTGCGGCGCTGCAGCGCCGTTCGGCTTGCACGCCATCAAAGCGAGGGGGGCAGCAAATGCCAGAAGGCCAGCGCGAAAATAAGGGCGCAATAAAGAGGTCATGGGGGCTCCATCATATCGTCGGGTTCGAGCGATGTTACCGAAGGGCGGCAATGATTGTTAGTATTTTGTGAGTCGGCGGGAGGGAGACGTTGTCTGCCCGCAGAAATCGACCGGAACTAAAACCTTTTATTGTGGACCGACTCTTTGGCCTATTAATACGCGACGATGTGACGGGCGCTGTGATGTTTGCCGGGCGGATTAAGAACCCGCAAGCGGGCGGTTAGTCAAACCGTCCTGTTGAGGTATTTTTATGTAAATCTTGCGCGTTAAAAATCCGGCCGTTCATCACGCCGTAAACTCCCGCGGGGAGAAGGCGAGCGGCAATGACTGCGCCGCCCAAATTAAAATTGCCATCCGACCGACCCAACGACCAGGGGCGCATGGCTCCGGTCAGCACGACTGTCTTGGTGCCGATATGACCGTCCAACGCTTTCGCTGTTAATTCCATCGTGCCCGTCCCATGGGTGATGATGAGTCGATTTTCCGGTGCGGCATTGACGGCTTTCAATATTCTTGCGCGGTGCGTTTCCGTCATATCCAGGCTGTCGATTTGCATCAGTGTCTCAAACCTTGAAATTTTGGCCCGGCCCTGCGCAAAAATCTCCGGTACTAGGGTCTGTCCGTCAAAGACGAGGCTTTCCGTCGCCGTATCATGAACTTTGTCCAAAGTGCCGCCTGTGATGAGAACACCGACCGGGCCATTATTTTGGAGGCGCGACATTAGTTACTCCGGAAAATATAACGTTTCCGTACACCGATCGCCGGCACGGCTTTGCCATTGACGGTCTTCGGATAAAACCGTGTGCGTTTGGCGGCGCGCTCCGCTGCGCGGATGAAATCTTTTTTGTATCGCTCCGCCTGGACGTCGATAATATTGACAGAATCAACGCGGCCTTTCTCATTAATATCCATGGCGACGACGACAATTGCGCCGATGTTCCGGCGTTTAGCCGAGCGCGGATAATTCGGGCTCTCATTGCGCTTTATGCGGGGTTGCTCAATGATGTCTTTCTTGACCTCAATGACGGGCGGTTCGGGTTCAGGCTCATAAATTGGACGTGTGACCGCCATGCGCGGCGGGGCGCCCGCCAAAACGTCGGATGGAATGGCCTCTGGAATCGGACTTTCGCCGACCTCTAATGATCTGTCCGGCAGGCTATCGACGGCTTTTGTATCGTCCAAAATATCCCGAAGCTCCGTCAGCTCCTCCCCGCGTCCTCCCAAAAGCCGTTCGTTCCACAGGGATTCGTAATCGGCGAGGGCCGCACGCTTATCCTCAAGCGGAAGCCGTTCGTCATAAATTGTCTGAACAAGGGCCTCCCAATCTGCCAACTCAACGGTGTTAATAACGTCCAACTGACTGGTGATTGCGTCGCTGCGGTCCGTATCGGGGTACATGCGTTGAAAATCCATCAGGCGAGCGCGCCTGACGGCCGGGTCCTGTTCCGAAAGAGCTGTGAGATAAGCCGCGCGGGAAGCAGGCGTCTCAACCGATTGGCCCGGTGCAGTTTTTTGCCCGGGGCTCATCAGCCAGACAGTAAAAAACACCAGCCCGGCTAAAACAGCGCCGATGAGAAATGGCAGAATTGTAAATCCAGGCCCTGCGGCGAGATCCTCATCATCTTGTTCATCAATCACTTGGTACATACCACAGTTATAAGCGAGAAAATCGGGGGCGCTATTGAAATTGCAGGGCGCGCCGCGCACAAGCTGCATTATGAGTGCTACAGCCCCGATTGATAAGAATTCCCATGTCGTTTTGGTCGATGGGTCCGCCTATATTTTCAGAGCGTTCCACGCATTGCCGCCTTTGACCAATAAAGTGACGGGCGAACCGGTCGGTGCGGTGGCCGGATTTTGCAATATGTTGTTCAAACTCATGAATAATCAGACCGATCTGGATCGCCCCACCCATTTTGCAGTGATTTTCGATGCGTCCGGCCAGACATTTCGGAATGACATCTATGACCTATATAAGGCCAATCGGGGCGAAACACCCGAGGACCTGATTCCGCAATTTCCGCTCACCCGGGAAGCCACACTCGCTTTTGGCGCGGCCTCAATTGAGATGACGGGGTTTGAGGCGGATGACCTGATTGCGACCTATGCGCGGATTGCCGATGAGGCCGGGGCGCGGTGCACAATCATCAGTTCGGACAAAGACCTCATGCAACTGGTCACTGAAAACGTCATTATGCGCGACCCGATGAAGAACAAAGACATCGGCATAAAAGAGGTCGAAGAGAAGTTCGGCGTCAAACCGGATCGGGTCATTGACGTTCAGGCGCTCGCTGGGGACAGCGTCGATAATATCCCGGGCGTACCGGGCATCGGTGTTAAAACCGCTGTCTTGCTTCTCAACGAATATGGTCCGCTGGAAGAGCTTCTCGAGCGGTCTCACGAAATTCCGCAAAAGGGCCGCCGCGAAAAAATGATGGCGAATAAGGAGATGGCGTTGTTGTCGAAACAGCTCGTGACCCTGAAAACGGATATTGATTTGGAGGTTCCCCTCGAAGACCTCGCCGTGACGGATCCCGATGTGGATGTGCTATTTGATTTTCTGGAGCGCATGACCTTTCGGACCCTGACAGCGCGGGTTCGCGCCGCGCTGGGCGACGGGGAGAGTGATGGGCTGCGCAAGGATGATACGGCCCCAGAGGCCGCCGCTCCGGCTGACTTAAATGCGCCGCAAAATGTAAAATTTGACCGCGAAAAATACGTTTGTGTCCAAGACGCTGAAACGCTCCGCGATTGGGTGAACCGCGCGATGGCAAAAGGTGTCGTGGCCGTAGATTTGGAAACCAACAGCCTTGATTCCGCCGCCGCGAAGATGGTCGGCGTCTGTCTGGCCATTGATGATAATGAGGCGTGCTATATTCCGCTGGCCCATGTTGGCGGGGGTAATTCCGCTGATGGCGGGGACATGTTCGGTGCGGCGGCCCCGAAGCAAATTCCCATGGAGGACGCCCTCGCGATTTTAGAGCCTATGCTGCACGCGCCCCATGTTTTGAAAGTTGGACAGAATTTCAAATATGACCTCGGCGTGTTCCATCGCTACGGCCTGCATCCTGCGCCCTATGATGACACCATGCTGATTTCCTATGCGCTGGAAGCCGGGTTGCGCGGCCACGGGATGGACGCGATGTCAGAGCTTTATTTCGGACACACCGCGATTGCGTTTAAGGAGATTGCGGGTACGGGAAAATCTCAGAAAACTTTTGATCAAATTGAGTTGGATGTCGCGACGCCATATGCAGCGGAAGACGCGGATGTGACGCTGCGGTTGTGGAAATTTTTGAAGCCTAAACTCGCGGCAGAGAATGTCGCGACGGCCTATGAAACGCTGGACAGGCCACTGCCTGCTATCACGGCGCAAATGGAAAATCAGGGTATCAAGGTTGACCGCTCTGAATTAAATAGATTGTCCGGCTTGTTCGCACAGAAAATGGCCGGGCTCGAAGACGAAGCTTATGAACTCGCAGGCACGAAGTTCAATATTGGTTCGCCTAAGCAAATTGGGGAAATTCTATTTGATAATATGGGCCTTGAGGGCGGGAAAAAGACGAAGACCGGCGCATGGCAAACGGGCGTCGATGTCCTCGAAAAACTCGCCGATGAGGGAGAAGCTTTGCCGCGGATTGTTTTGGATTGGCGTCAATATTCCAAATTGAAATCCACTTATACGGACGCCCTCGTTGCGCAAATCAATCCGGATACGGGCCGTGTTCATACCAGCTATTCTCTGGCTGCGACGACAACAGGGCGTCTCAGCTCCTCTGACCCAAATCTTCAGAACATCCCAATTCGTACCGAAATGGGCCGGAAAATCCGCGATGCTTTCGTGGCTGAGACGGGCCATGTTCTGGTCGCGGCGGATTACTCGCAAATCGAACTGCGTTTGCTGGCCCATATCGCAGATCTTAAAACCATGAAGCAAGCCTTTGCGGATGGCGTCGATATTCACGCATTGACCGCCAGTGAAATGTTCGGCGTGCCGCTCTCCGAAATGACACCTGAAGTGCGCCGCAATGCGAAAGCCATTAACTTTGGGATTATCTACGGCATCTCCGCTTTTGGCCTTGCCAAGAACATCGGCATTAGCCGGTCTGAAGCCTCGGATTATATCAAAACCTATTTCGAGAAATTCCCGGGTATCAAGGATTATATGGAAGAGGCGAAAGCCGAGGCGCGCGAATATGGGTTCATCACCACGATATTGGGCCGCAAATGCCACATCAAAGGCATTCGCGACAGCAATCAAATGTCGCGTGCTTTCGCCGAACGCCAAGCCATCAACGCGCCGATCCAAGGGGCCGCCGCCGACATTATGCGCCGCGCGATGATTAAAATGCCGGACGCAATTAAATCGGTGGGGGGCGCAAAATTGCTCCTACAGGTCCATGATGAACTTGTGTTTGAAGTCCCGGAAAGCGCCGCGGATAAATTAATTCAAATCGTCGTGGCAACCATGCAAAACGCACATAAACCGGCAATAGAAATTAGCGTGCCATTACTGGTCGAGGCGAATGCGGCGAAGAACTGGAATGATGCGCATTAGGCTCCTTTGTGCTATTGTGTTTTTATCAGCCTGCGCAGGAGAGACAGAGATGACAACATTCCCGACTCTCTCCGGCGAGCCGCCCCTGGTTATCGCCCATCGCGGGGCGTCGGGCGTGCTGCCTGAACATACTCTGGCCGCCTATAAGCGCGCGATTGATATGGGCGCGGATTATATTGAGCCGGACCTGGTCATCACGAAAGATGGGGTATTGGTTGCGCGGCACGATCGCCATTTATCCAAGACAACTAATGTGTCGACCCACCCTGAATTTGCAGACCGCAAACGCGGCGACCCAAACCATGTGGGCGAAGATTGGTTCGTCGAGGATTTCACCTTGGCCGAGATACAAACATTACGGGCGATGCAACCCCGCGAAGGTCGGTCCAAAAATTATGACGGAAAATATGAAATCCCGACATTTGAAGACGTCGTCCGGCTTGCGAAAATCGCAAGCAAATCAACAGGCCGGCCCATTGGTATCTATCCCGAAACCAAACACCCCAGTAATTTTGCGGCGGCGGGTCTTCGCCATGATGAGGCGATGCTGGAGACGTTATCGGCCTTTGGATATCAAGGGGAAACTGCCCCTGTCTTTATCCAATCTTTCGAGTTGGAAAACCTCAGACGTTTGCAGGATGTGACTGATATAAAGCTCATTTATCTGACAGAAACCTTGCCCGACGTGCCCTTGGCGACGCTCGCGAAAACCGTTTCCGGGATTGGCCCCTATAAGAAACTCCTACTGGATGAGGCAGGCCGCGATACGGGGTTTGTTGCGGCGGCACATGGCGCGGGTCTTGCCGTGCACCCTTGGACATTCCGCGATGATGCACTGGACCCGAAGTTTCCCGATATAGACACGGAGATAAAAGCCTATTACGCGCTGGGCGTGGACGGTATATTCTCTGACTTTCCCGATACGGCGCTGCGTGTGCGCCAAGATAAACAGCAAGCGCTACAGGACTAAAAATGACCCAACTTATCCTTATCCGTCACGGGCAATCCCAGTGGAATTTGGAAAACCGTTTCACCGGATTTCACGATGTCGGCCTGACGAAAACCGGCCTGAAAGAGGCCGAAAAAGCGGCGAAGTTGATTAAGAAAGAAGGCATCATTCTGGATGTGGGCTTCACCAGTTTTCAACGCCGCGCGATTAAAACACTCTGGCTCACGCTGGAAGGGATTGATCAACTGCATATTCCGGTCACCAAAAGCTGGCTTTTGAACGCGCGTCACTACGGCGCGCTGACAGGGCTGAACAAGCAAGAGACGCGCGATAAACACGGCGACGAGCAAGTCCATATCTGGCGCCGTAGCTTTGATGTGCCGCCGCCTCAGATTGACGAGACCTCCGAGTTCCATCCGTCCAAAGACCCAAAATATGCCCATATCGCGCCGGACCTCTTGCCAACCGGCGAGAGCCTGAAAATGACGACAGAACGTGTCTTGCCCTATTTCAAAGAGCAAGTGGTCCCGCATCTCAAGGCCGGATCAAATGTTATCATTTCTGCCCATGGAAATTCACTCCGCGCTATTTTGAAAGAAATCTTTGATGTGCCGGATGCCGATATTCCGGGGTTCGAATTCCCGACCGGCAACCCGCTTCTTATCGAGATGAAACATGGCACGCTGGACATCACCTCTGCCCGGTATCTGGATGAAAGCCGCGCGAAAGACTTGCCTGAGCTAGGGTCCGACACAAAGAAAACAGCCAAGAAAAAGCCGTCCAAAAAGAAACCCTCTAAGAAAAAGAGTGCCTAAAGCCTCTCACAAAAATTACATGCTCCGCGCGCTGGAATTGGGTGCGGCGCAATCCGGACGCACGGCAGAAAATCCTGCCGTTGGATGCGTTCTCGTTAAGGACGGCGAAGTCATTGGGGAGGGCGCAACCCAAGACGGCGGCCGTCCCCATGCGGAAACCGTCGCTCTGCAAGTAGCCGGTGGTCAAGCCCGCGGTGCAACGGCCTATGTCACGCTCGAACCCTGTAGCCATTATGGCCAAACCGCACCCTGCGCTAATGCGCTTATAGAGGCCGGAATCGCTCGCTGCTTCATCGCCGTCGTTGACCGTGACCCCCGCGTCCACTGGCGCGGCGCGGCTTTGCTTCAAGAGGCGGGCATAGATGTGCGGGTGGGGTTGTGCGAGGCCGAGGCCGCAGAGGCGCATAAAGCGTTTTTTGATCGGGTGAAAAATGAAAACCTATAAGACTTATGATTTAGATTGGCTGCTCTCTCAGCAAGGTGGGGGTACACGGCAAAAATATGTGTATTTTTGGGGACATCGTAAACGCCCAGATAATGCCGTGACGAAGGCTTGCTTTAGTCAGTGGTGGTCTTCGCCCTTTGAAGTTGACGGCAATCGATATGCGACTGCGGAACATTGGATGATGGCGGAGAAAGCACGCCTATTTGAAGATGAAATTAGATACGCAGAAATTTTGAATTCAGAATCTCCCGGGAAAGCGAAAGCTCTTGGCCGGCAGGTATTAAATTTTGACCAATCAGTTTGGAATAAGTCTAAATATGATGTTGCGGTTCAGGGCAATTTTCACAAATTTACCCAGCATGAGGATTTGGGAAATTTCTTGCGCAATACAGGCAACCGAATTCTCGTAGAAGCCAGCCCAGTCGATAGAATTTGGGGTGTTGGGCTAGAACAAAAAGATCCGATGATTGAAAAGCCAAGCAAATGGCGCGGCCAAAACATGCTTGGCTTCGCGCTGATGACTGTTCGAGATTTAATTTAGAGACGTCCCGACTTAATCCTCATTTCAAATTTATATTTTTTAGAAAATATGTGTTTAATTTCAAACGACTGTAAATGCTTTAAAGAGACGCATCCACACTTTGCATTTTATCCTGCATATTTAAGCTGTTCTTTCAGACACAGGACAGGTGAGGCCTCGCTTGCTGGTTTGGGAGACGATGGGCCTGAGCATCTGCGTGTGAGAACGCAGACTGAGCCGGGGCTTTTACATCGAGAGACGACCGCTGCGAACTCAAACTCGGGGCCGTCACAACTGTCGGACGATAGGGCCAATAAGGTGCGGTAGGAAACGCAACTCATTGGTACGGGATAAACTCCTCACCAGAGTTTAGCTTGTTGTGGCGTGTCTGACCGGGAGGCGCAACTGCGGGACCCCCGCCCGGTGTATTAACAACCATCGCCGCAGAGTCGCTGTTTGGATTTACAACCTAAACAACAAGGCCTTCTGTAAAACAGAACTAACTACCCCCCCTTCTGGTATTCCATCAGAAGACCAACTCTGCGGGCACGTCCTGCTTTATCATTTACTCTGGCAGTTCCCGCGATGGGCTGCGAGCCTAAGCGCATGGTTAATCCACAATCCCATAGCTCAAATTCACGCTGACGCTCATGGTTTGCTCGCCCGCGCTGATGGGTGTGGTGGCGTCGCCCATTTCCATTGACGACGCGCGCATCATGACGGGTTGTGGTGTGAACCCCCCGCGATTGCTTTCATTGATGGACAGGAGCGGGCCGAGTTTGACGCCCGCCGCTTCGGCCATACTTTCGGCCTTTTCTTTGGCTTCGCGAATGGCGTCTGTGCGCGCCTTGTCCATCGCGCTTTTTGGCTCTTTGACGGAGAATTTGACTTGATTGATATTATTGACCCCAGCGCGGACGAGTGCGTCGAGCATGGCTCCGACTTGGTCAATATCATCCGATTTGACCGTGACCGTATTGCGGGCTTCATAGCCTTTGATGGTGGGTTTGGCGCGGTTCCGATAATCATATTGCGGTTGCAGGGACAGCTGGCTGGTTGTGATGTCTTTCTTTGGAATCCCTGCGGCTTCCAGCTCGTCAAAGACGGCGGTCATCAGCGTCGCATTCCCCATCATGGCTTCGCGGGCTGTCTTACCTTGCTGTACCACGCCTGCGCTGACGGTCGCGCGATCCGGTGCGGCATTGGCATAACCCGTCGCGGAGACATTCAGGGTCGGCGCCGGGGCGTTGCCCGTCGAAATATAAGTCGGGCCACCGGGATTGCAGGCGGTAAGTAAAAGCGCGGACGTCAACAGGGCAGCACGGAACATGGATGAACCTTTCAAAAGTGAAGTCATAAGCTATTCAGATGAACCTTGTGTGGCAAGTCATGACGGGTAATTGATAGCTATGAGCTGGCAAAAAGAATTAGACGAACTCGCTAAGCGTAAAGCAATGGCCCTGCAAATGGGCGGCGCGGAAAAGCTTGCGCGGCAAAAGGCGCGCGGGAAACTAAATGCGCGCGAGCGGCTGGAAGGCTTGCTCGACTTTGACGGCTTTGATGAAATCGGCGCACTGGCCGGAAAAGGGCGTTATACGGAAGACGGCGACTTTATCGACAGCGCACCGTCCAATTTCATTTTTGGGCGCGGGCGAATCAATGGCCGAACTGTTGTGGCAACGGCAGATGATTTCACCGTGCGCGGCGGGGCCTCAGACGCCGCGATATACCGCAAATTTATCGTCGCCGAGCAAATGGCGCATGAGATGCGCTTGCCGATCATCCGCATGATTGACGGGACGGGCGGGGGCGGCTCCGTCAAATCGCTGGAGGATATGGGCCATACCTATGTCCCCATGGTGCCGGGCTGGGATCATGTCGTAAAGAATTTGGAGACCGTGCCGGTAGTCGCCTTGGCTTTGGGGCCGACGGCAGGCCTCGGCGCGGCGCGGGCCGTGGCCTCGCATTACTCGGTGATGGTGAAGGGGCTCTCGCAAATCTTCACGGCAGGGCCAGCCGTTGTCGCGGCTTTGGGCGAGACGCAAGACAAAGAAAGCCTCGGCGGGTCGGCCATACATACGCGGAACGGCGTGATTGATGACGAGGCGGTGGATGAGGTCGATGCCTTCGCAAAGGCGCGGGCGTTTCTATCCTATTTGCCGGATTATGCGGGCGGTCCATTGGTTCGGATAAAATCCAAAGACTCGCCGACGCGGAAAGAGGAGATGCTGCTCGAAATCGTCCCTCGCGATAAATCCAAAGCTTATAATATGCGCAAAATTTTGGACGCGGTGATGGACAAAGGCAGCGTGTTTGAAATGGGCAGGCATTGGGGTCGGGCGACGATTACGGCTTTCGCGCGGCTCGACGGCTGGCCCGTTGCGGTGCTCGCGAATGATCCGATGTTTCTCGGCGGCAGTTGGACAGCGGACACGGCAGAGAAAGCCAAACGCTTTGTCGAATTGGCCGAGCTGTTCGGGATG
>CALFWV010000009.1 GCA_937927825.1 uncultured Caulobacterales bacterium
TCAGAGGGGGCCTGCGCCTGCGCCGAGCTAACGGAAAAGCTCACACCCATGATGAGTGACAGAAGGAAAAGAGAATTTTTCGTATTTTTCGTCATAGGCCTTTTCTTTGCGAAGTTGCCTATGAAGGATTGCAATGGATATGCCGCGAAAAACGCCCCGTTTTGAGGTTCATTTGAGAGAAATTGCAAAATGAACATTGCGAAATGCAAATGTCTTTTCTGATTTGCAAAGAAAACACCCGAAAACATAGGGAAAATCGCGGCCTGGCATTTGCGTAGTTATCTCCGACATATTGGAGACTGCAATGACCAAACGAAAAACTATGCCTACTGAAGCCTCACTCGAACAGCTGACACCAAATCCGTCTATTTGGAAGCATGATAGAACATCGATTATCATTCCTTGCTATAATGAAGCCGATAGATTGCATCTTGAAGTCTTCCTAAATTTTGCGCGGAAAAACCCGAAAGTATCTTTCGTGTTTGTGGATGACGGTTCAAAAGATCGGACTATTAGTTTGCTCTGCGGCGCAATGGCTGCATTACCGGATCAAGTCGACGTTCTTACAATGGCGCGGAATGCTGGAAAAGCGGAAGCCGTTCGTCACGGACTGAAATTCGCTGCAAAACGTGGCGATAAATACATTGCTTTCTTAGACGCCGACCTTGCAACACCGCTGAGCGCAATCAATGACTTTATCTCGGTTGCAGACCGTTTAGATAACATTGACGTCGTTTTCGGATCACGCGCTGGCGGCCTGGGTCGCCGGGTTTATAGAGACATACACCGCAAAATGATTTCGCTAGTTTGCGCGTCTATGGGGCGATTGGCGACTGGCCTAGCTTTAAAAGACACACAGTGCGGAGCAAAATTATTCCGCAATACTGAACATCTTATCACCTGCCTAGACGCACCTTTCACCGCAGGTTGGTTATTCGATGTGGAACTCTTCCTAAGAATTTCAAACCCAAATAGACGTGAACGAAAAAACTTTTTTGAATACCCTGTTCTGGAATGGACCGAAATTCCCGGATCTAACATCCGGTTTGCAGATGTCGTTAAGGGCGGTCTGAAAATGACATCTCTCATATTTAGTCAATGGAAAATTAGGGCTCGGTTTCAAAATAGACGGATCCTCCCCTCACCTTCAATAACCCAACATTTGCGGTCTGGAGAGACTTTGAGCACACAGAGTATTCATGCGATGGAGGCGATAGTCTCGGATGACAGGCGTCTCATCACATTAGATTTCTCCAGTGTGAAAACCTTGGGGCCATCTGTTTTCACATCCCTTACAGAAATCTGCGAAAGACTCTTGGCTTGTGGCAAAGAAGTTTCAATTTACCTTCCTGATGATGCAGAGATCTTATCCGCAGCGAGACGATCCTCTATCACCGCACTCTTCAACTGCACAATTCTGACACGTCTTCCAAGCCACTTCACAGACAACTCCCGTTTCTCATTGTCGGAGGCTTAAGGTGCCCCGATCTCTTACATTCCGTTTCCAAGCTTTGCGAACAAGCGTATTATTTGGGCCAGCTGCAACTTTATTCATCTCTGCGAATATCGCAAACGCTGCCAACCTTGTTTTCAATATGTTGTTCGCCCGCATCATGGGTCCGGCAGCCTTTGCTGATCTCACACTTCTGCTCACGCTAAAGCTCGGTATATTGTCATTCCTTGGCGCGCTGCAGTTTGCATTTGCCGAATTGACAGCAAAAGAGGGTAAGGTTCATCAGAGTCGTCAACGCGCGAAAGCGATATCTTGGCGCAGTCTAAAATTCTCGATTCCCATCATGTTCATTGTCATCGCATTGGCAAACTACGTTTCCGGAACATTGAACTTTTCTTCGCCAATGGCGCTTTGTATCTTGGCGCTGGCAATTCCGTTCTTTTTGCCGATGGTGATTTATAGAGGCCTTACGCAAGGATTGATTGATCTACCAAAAATCATTCTTTCCATCCAAGCTGAATGGGTCATTCGACTTTTTGGTAGTTTGTTACTCTGGAAAATGGGGTTGGGTTTAGTCGGCATCGCTGCGGCGGTTGGTCTGTCCATATTGGCAGGTTTATTCTTTTCAATGCGCAAAGGCGATTTAAATTCTCCATCCTTTCGCAATGTACCGCACCTGGATATGCAAACAAAGGCGCTGAGCAGAGTCGCATTGCCATATTTGATTTTGCAAATTGCTCAGGTCTTGGTCTTGGATAGCGACATCCTAATCGCCAAGGTAAGTTTTTCACCTGAAACTGCGGGTCTGGTAGCAGGCTTACTTCTAATTCAACGCGTCTTCTTTTTCGCTTTTTTGTCGTGTTCGACGATTCTCCAACCTCTCGTCGTTAAGCAGCAGGAAGATCAGAGAACACCCAGAGAATTGCTAATGCTCCTGGGTGCAATCGCGACGATCACGATAAGTGCACTAATTATAATTCTACCTTATTCTGATCTAATCGTACGAATCATGTTAGGCGGGATGTATTCAGCCCTGTCGTCAATCGTTTGGATTAGCGCTCTCACGGGCGCTGTCTTTATCGGCAGCCATCTTTGCGCAATCTATGAAATTGCTAGGGGCCAGAGTTTTTCCGCAGTAGTTGTTCTATGCTTTGGCATCATCCAGTTCATTTCTCTCTCGTTAGTTAATCACATCTTTCCTGACATTGGGCTACACACTTACTTCAGCCTGAAGTTGCTTTTTCAAATTGCATGTGCGGCGACGTTGATAGGAATTATTTTGATGCCATCGAAAAAAGAGAAATTAGCCTCTTAAAATGACGGCAAGGTCGTGGACATATCTGGCAATTTTACTGGCGCTTATGTTTCATGGGGCGCTTTTGCCATTCACATATGGGCAGACCTACGATTCTTACATCCATATGTTTTTCGGAAACCACTATCTAACATCGTGGTTCGATCCATGGGAAACACGTTGGTACACTGGCTTTACAGTTACAGCCTATCCCCCAGGAAGCCATCAAGCCTTGGGGGTTCTGATGCGCTTCATGGATATGCGCATCGCATTTATCGCGCTTCAACTATTAGCCATTGGGATCCTGATTATTGGCGTATTCAGATTT
>CALFWV010000010.1 GCA_937927825.1 uncultured Caulobacterales bacterium
CATGCGGCGCACATCCGGATGAACAATGATAGGGTCAGCCGCTTTATCCTCGTGTTTCGGGCCGGTCAGAGCGCGGCCCTGAATACGGTCTTTGGCGTAAATCGCCGCGTTTTGATAGGCGACTTCGGATTGGCCGAGACCTTGCAGGCCAACACCAATACGGGCTTCGTTCATCATGACGAACATGACGCGCAGGCCTTTGTTCTCATCGCCAATGAGATAGCCTTCCGCTTCGTCGTAATTCATGACGCAGGTCGAGTTGCCGTGGATGCCCATTTTTTCTTCAATGGAACCGCAAGAGACGGCATTGCGTTCGCCCGGATTTTCATTTTCGTCCAATTTGAATTTCGGCACGATGAAGAGCGAAATGCCTTTCGTTCCGGCCGGTGCGCCTTCGATACGGGCGAGGACCAGATGGACGATATTATCGGCCATGTCGTGCTCACCGGCAGAGATGAAAATCTTCTGGCCGGAGATTTTATAGCTGCCGTCGCCATTGGGGACAGCTTTCGTTTTGAGCATCCCCAAATCTGTCCCGCAATGGGGCTCGGTCAGGTTCATGGTGCCGGTCCATTCGCCGGACATCATCTTTGGCAGGTAAGTTTGCTTTTGCTCTGGCGTGCCGCCGACTTGAATGGCCTTGATCGCGCCGCCGGTCAGGCCGGGATACATGGCGAAAGCCATATTGGCAGAGGTCCACATCTCAGACGCTGCAATCTGTAACATGCCGGGCATACCTTGGCCGCCATATTCCGGATCCATGGAAAGGGCTGTCCAGCCGTTTTCGGTCATTTGCTTATAGGCGTCTTTAAAGCCTGTTGGCGTCGTGACAGACCCGTCTTCATGGCGTTTACATCCCTCATGATCGCCGACAACGTTCAGGGGCGCGAGAACTTCTTCGGCAAATTTTGAGGCTTGCTCTAAAACCGCATCGGCAAGGTCCGCGTCGACCTCGGAAAACGCGTCATATTTTGTGACGTCTTCAAAGCCGAGAACTTCGTGAAGCAAGAATTTCATGTCCCGTACAGGGGCGTTATAAGTTGGCATGGTCGTTCGTCCTATGAGGTAGATGCAAGAGTGGGTTTAGCGTCCGAGACACCGGACAGAAAATCGATGGGGTTGCCTGTGACAGCTTCGTCTAAGGCGGCTTGATATCGCGCCGCCAAATCGGCAATCGTGCCGGAACCCGGTTCGCTGGCAAGAGCTTCTTCGGCGATGGAAATGACCTCCGTCATGTCCGCATGCAAAATATCTAAATCGCGACGCCGCTCGGCCAGGCCATCTAATATGGCTTGGAAGTTATTTTTGCGGCGCTGGATTTCCGCGCGGTCAGTCACAATCCCATCGGTAATGTCTAGAACCGCGCGAATATCTTCAAGCGAAAAGCCAAGTCGTTTCCCGCGCATGATTTTTTCAAAACGCAGGTGGTCACGGGGTCCGAAAACACGAATTCCGCTTTCCCGGGTAGGAGTCAAAAGACCTTTATCTTCGTAAAAGCGAATGGTGCGCGGCGTCACACTGAACATTTCAGCGAACGTCTTTATGCCCCATTTCTGATGTTGCGTGTTTTCCATGACGGCGTGTTAGCTGACGTTAACGTTCACGTCAACGTTAACGTCAGAGTGTTTTGCGCGACACTTTGACAGCCGCCGTGTCTGCAGATGCGCTCGCTTCAGCTAAAAGGTTAACGGCTTAACGTGACGTTAACTACGTTCGGGGTCTAACGGCACAAATCATAGCTCAAATTGCGCCGATTCATATTTTGCTGAATTCCGGGCGTTTGGGTGATGCCTTTGGGGAAGACTGCGCTTATGCCGAGCAAGCCTGCGAAAACACCGACGAAAAAGACGGCTGGGTCAACCCGTCAGTCTGCGCCGAAACGCGCGACAGTCGCAACGCTGGCTCAGGACCTCAAATCTTTGGAAACCCGCCTCAAGGGGGCCGATACAAAAAATCGCAACGCTCTGAAAGCCTTGGAAGGCGTCGTTGAAGATATAAAGGCGGCCGCCAAGCAAAGTTCGACCACGCAAAAGGCGTCTCTCACTCGGGGGCTGAACGCGCTTGAAGCCCGTATGGAGACATATCTCGAACGGGCGGCATATGAGGCCCGCGCGGGCGTACGCTCTGAACTCGCCAATGTGACCGCGGCAGGGGCCACTCTTTCAACTCTGGAAAATGCAGTACAAGCCGCTCATCATCGGTTGGACCAGTTGGACGCCGTACAGCGGGACTCACTGGCGCGGCTAAATCGGCACATTGCCCATCTTGCGACATCTGTTGAGCAGCGTTTAACAGGCGAGACGAAAGCGCGCAAAGCTGAGACCGCCGCTTTGGATGCCAAGATAGACGGCGTCCGAGACACGCTCGAAAAACGTGTCAATCAGGTCGAACAAGAAGCGGCTGAGGCGTTACAAGCCGTCGGAGAAAAAATCTCCGAATTTGCGACAGTCTTGGAAGATCGAGCCAAAACCTCTGACGTCGATACAGCCGAACGTTTGGCAGATTTGGCCTTGGAGACGCAGTCCGAATTCAACGCGGTCCAAAACGACGTTACAACACGTTTGGAAGCTTTGGAGATCATCGCATCTAATTGGTCCCCTGCTGAGCCGCCAGCACCTTTGGCTGCAAACCCTTACCTTCCGGCGAATGCCGATGATCCCCGTATTGATCAGATGGGCGACATGATAGGCCAGCTACAAGAAGAGTTGAGCCGCGTGCAGGCGAGTCTCGCGCGCGAGAAACACTCTTCACATGTTGCGGCTCCGACCGCTCAATTTGCGGCCGCCCATACCCACACTGCACCTGACAATATTGTATCAATGTCGGCGGAACAGAGCCCTGTGCAAGATAATCCTTACGCCGCCGCCGCGCGCGCTTTGGAAATCTCATCAGCCGAAAATGTTCAAACGCCCGTTTCCGCATCGCACACCCCCGTGGAGAGTTCTGCGCCGACCCGCGATTCGCATGTCCCGCAAGAATTTGATCCGGCAGCCTTCAACGCGCCAGTGCAGGCTGAGACCTCCTTTCCGTCGCTGCCGCTGCAAACACCGCCTGTCCCTACGCAATCTGCGGACTCTCATTATTCTCCACCGTTTATGCCGACCCCGCCCCTTGCGCCGCCAATGGCCAGCCCTGGTGGTCACTTACCTCCGCAGCCCGAACTTCATGGGGTCGAGCCGTTGATGCCGGCACCGCTTCCTGTTTCGACTTATGACGATCCCGCTTATGCGGAACGTGACGAAATGAGAGCTGAACGAATTGGCGGAGACACATCAAAACGGCCTAGCCTGCCGAATATTCCAATCTCGGCCCGGAATCTTCGCGTTGGCGCCCTCGCTGTTGGCGTAGGTGTTGTCGGATTATTCGCGGCGAATATGGTTCTAGGTGAGCAAGATGATTCGACGTTGCAGGTCGCGAATGAAACTCCGGTTTATGCGCCCGCGCAAGATTCTGTTCAAAACGTTGGCATGATGGAAAAAGCCTCTTTGGAAATGCAGCCCGTCGCAGCAACGCCCCCGCTTGGCCGTTATGCCGAAACCCAGACGCCGACCTTGATGGCGGAAGCTGAGAATACGCTGGACGCTGCCGTAAGGGCGGGAAATCCCATCGCACAATTCCAAAAAGGTCTCGTCCAGCTGCAGGCCGGACAGATGGAAGAGGGTGCGCGCCTGATCCGTCTCGCGGCAAACCGTAATCAGCCAGCCGCGCAATATCGCTTGGCTAAACTCTATGAATCCGGAACCGGGATTGCAAAAGATGAAGTAACAGCCCGGGAGCTTATTGAACGCGCGGCGCGCGGCGGTAACCGCATCGCGATGCATGACCTCGGAAATTATCATGCCTATGGAAATGGCGGTTTAGACCGTGATATGGTCGAAGCGTTGGACTGGTTTACGAAAGCGGCAGAGCGCGGCGTTGTCGACAGTCAATTCAATGTGGCATTTCTTCGCGAAGGCAATGAAGGTGTCCCAACAGATATAGAGACAGCCTTGTTCTGGTATCATATTGCCGCGCGTCAAGGTGATCAGGGCGCTCCGGACCGTATCGCACTTTTGAGCGAACAATTAGACCCGGAGACAGTTGCCGACATTAAAGCTCGCGCCGACCGATTTAATCCAAAACCCGTTGATGAAGCCGCCAATGGCGTCTTCCGGAATGTGCCTTGGGCGACCGGTCCGGGCAGAACAGCCAGCGCCGCTTCGTCCTCTCAATCCGCGGAGATAATCAAAATTCGTGACGCGCAAACTCTGCTTGGTTCACTGGGCTATGAGGTTGGAACGCCGGACGGTATTGCCGGATCAAAAACGCGAAATGCCGTTAAATCTTTCGAGGCCGTCAACGGATTGCCCGAGACCGGCCAGGTGACGGATGAACTTATTCAAAAGTTAGAGATTGCGGCTGGCGCCTAACCTGACTTTCAGTCATATTTGGAGATATGTCGAAGATAGTCATTAAACGCGCTGAAACCCCGGAAGACATCGCCTCTGTGCGGAGCGTTTTCTTAGAGTATTTGCAGTTTGTAGAGGCTTATCTTGGACAGGATTTATCCTTTCAGGGTACGGAAAAAGAATTCGCAGATTTCCCCCAAACCTATGATGCTCTTTTTCTCGGAACGCTGAATGATGTCCCTGTCGCGGCCTGCGGGTTGAAACCTTTTAAGTCCGGTATTTGCGAGTTGAAACGTCTATATTGCCGCCCCGCCGCGCGAGGTCACGGATTGGGTTTAAAGCTAAGCCAAGCGGCTCTGGATGAGGCGAAATTGCTCGGATATACACAGATGTATCTTGATACGGATCACGGCCTAAAACATGCAAATGCCGTGTATGAACATCTCGGTTTTTGCGACATTGAAAAATATTACGATAACCCGATGGATAGTCGTTTCATGGGACGAAAGATCTAAGTTCGGAAAATGAGCGGGTTAAATATTTTGGCACTGCGGTCCGCTCGCTCGGCAAACCCACTCGACCTCAGGGCGTCTTTGCGCGCAACTTTGTTCAAAATTCCGTCCCTTAACTCCCACCAAGAACCGTCCGTGGCGCGGGGTCGATGACGACGAAACGTCCGTTCCGAATTTGATAGACGGCTAAGCCGCGATCCGGTTTTCCATCGGCGTCGAAACTAACAAGGCCGTCCACACCATAAAACCCTTCCGGATTTTCAGCCCGATCATACCGCCGCTTTGGGTCGCCGTCGGCAACAAAGGCGCCGACCATGACGGCGTCATAAGCGAGGCTTGCGAGCGTTGTCGCCGTCTCGCCATAAGTGCGGTCATAGGCATCGAGGAAAGGCTGCTGCGTGTCTTTATCCGGGCCTGCAAAGATCCCGCGATTAAGGGCCGGCTCGCGAACGGTATCAGGGTCCGCCCATTGCGATGTTCCCATAAATTGCACGCGGGATGGGTCAACTTCATAATAGGGAAGCAGCGGTGCAAGGGAGCGGAGCGCCGTTCCGCCCTCCGGTAGAAGAATGGCTTCAAAACTCATCGGTGTTGTGCCGTTATTGGTTTTCGCAAGCGCTTCGCCCTGCGCATAAAACGCCGCCAGCCTTTGAGCGGGGGCTTGCATGACGCTAATATCATTACCTTGGTAAGATTCTGACGCGGTTACTTCGCCGGAATTCGCGCGAATCTTACTCTCATATGCGGATTTAACGCGCCGTCCATAGGCGCTATCCGGCCCGAGGAAGGCAAAACGCGTTGCGCCTGTACTGGAGGCATAATCGACAACACGTTCGACTTCGGCTTCCGGTGGGAAAGATAAAAGATAGGTGCCGTTACCCGCGACCGTCTGATCGGTAGAAAAGGCAATAAGCGGAGTCTGTGTGCGCCGCGCTTCGCGAGAAGAGGCCTTCACATTATTTGCTAAAATGGGACCCAAAATGACATCTGCGCCCGCTTTCACCGCGGCTTTCGTCGCTGAGAGCGCGCCCGCTTCCGTCCCTTTTGTGTCTAGCGCGATAAGTAGAACGTCTTCGCCTTGGCGATCAAATACTGCCATCTCTGCCGCCCGGTACATGGATTGCGCTTCTTGCGCGAGGCGCGAAGATGACGTGGAAAACGGCAGCAGCAACGCCAAGCGTTTGGTGTCGCGTCCGGCCATGTGCGGCGGGGTCAGACCGTCGCGGTTGTTGAAATATATTCCGGGCTCGGCTGTCTGAACCGGGTCAGGCTCGCTTGGGGCAGTGACGTCAGGCGTGTCCGGTTCTTTGACTTCGGCGTCTTTTGTCTCTTTGGAGTCTGTGGTCGGCGTATCTGTGTCTGTCGGGGTGGTTTGAACCGGGTCAACGGGACGCTGTACGATAGGCGCGCGGTCTTGTGGCTGGGTCGGCGCTGTTGTTGTGCATGCCGCCATCAGCGCGGCGCAACCGCTCAGCAGGAGAACTTTAAAAGCGTGGCCAAACGGACTCGGGTTGGGCATATGGGTGTAACCTTCTCATTCTTGCGACAATGGGCTAACCATTGCGTGCAAAATTCTTCGGACGTCTATTGTGTCAAGTTCAAACTCTAAGGCGGCGCAGCGCGGCCCGCAATACCTAAGCGGGGAATCCGGGCGACCACTTACACCTGGCTTGTATGTGGTGGCGACGCCTATTGGAAACCTGCGTGACATCACTTTGCGCGCGCTGGATGTCTTAGGCGCGGCAGATCGCGTCTTGGCAGAGGATACGCGGCAGACAGGGAAGTTATTTGCGGCTTTTGACATCTCTGCCAAGCTAACGGCCTATCATGACCACAATGCGGCGGCGCGCATTCCGCAGGTCATGGGCTGGTTGGAAGACGGGCAAGCGGTTGCGTTGGTGTCGGATGCCGGGACGCCCTTGATCTCTGATCCGGGATTTAAATTGGTCCGCGCGGCTGTTGCGGAAGGTCATGATGTCTTTCCCTTACCCGGCGCATCGGCTGTGCTGGCCGGATTGGTAAAGTCCGGCCTGCCGAGTGATAAATTTCTCTTTGCCGGGTTTCTGCCGGCCAAAACAGCGGCGCGAAAACGTGAGTTAGAGAGTTTAAAGTCAATCCCCGCGACGCTGATATTTTTCGAAACAGGTCCGCGCATTAAAGCTTGCCTGACGGATATGGCCGAAGTTTTCGGCACAAGAGAGGTGGTTCTCACGCGTGAATTGACCAAACATTATGAGGAGGCGCGGTATGGGAGTGTCTCTGACTTGATAGAGTCCGTTTCTGAAGACAGTCCGCGCGGAGAGCTGGTCCTGTTGGTCGGGCCGCCCGGCGAAGACGCCAGTTGGGATTCGGCACGCGTTAAATCTGCGCTGTTGCAGATTATCCCGGAAGACGGCGTCAAACGGGCCAGCGCGCAAGTCGCGGAGATGTCGGGCTGGGCCAAGCGTGACGTCTATGCCCTCGCATTAGATTTGAAGTAATGGACCGTCGCGCGCGTGAAATTGAAGGCCGGAAAGCCGAAGCCCACGTCGCGCGCTGGTTGAAACGGCGAGGGTGGAAAATTCTGGCTGACAGGTTTAAAGTGCCGGAGGGGGAAGTTGACCTCATCGCGCGGCGAAAGGGTGTCATTGCTTTTGTTGAGGTGAAACAGCGCGAAAAATTGCCGGAAACAGACGATATTCTCACGCAGACAAATATCACACGGGTGATGGACGCAGCGGAAATTTGGGTCGGGCGTAACTTTGAAACGCTCGGGCCGGATTTCGAGATTCGCTTTGACCTTGCGATGATTGAAGGCCGCGTGCATCCAATGGCGAAAGTACATTACATTGAACGGGCGTTTTCAGGATTCTAACGCATGAAAATTTCAACTTTTAAACTTACGTAAATTTTAAGGTGGGGGTAACTTTCCGTTCACCCTGTTCGTTTACGCTCCGCGTATGAAAAACATTGTCCATCCCCTCTGCATTTTGCTCTTCGCCACGAGCGTCTCCGGCTGCGCCGTGGCAACCGCCGGTGTGAAAAAAGGGGATGAGCGGAATTTGGCTCGTTCAGTCCAAGATGGAAATGCCTCGCGTGTGATTAGAGCGCGTATGACCCGCGCCTATGACTATGACTTTAAGGGCGTAGACGTTGAAGTGGCGCAAAGCATCGTCTTGTTGTCAGGACATGTCCCGACGCAAAAAGACAAAATTGAAGCGGCGCGTATCGCCTGGTCCGCTCGCGGCATTGAACAGGTCGGGAATGAAATCCTGATTGATGACGGACAATCTTTTAAGCGCAATATTAAAGACGGTATTTTGGAAAAATCCGTGAGGGCCCGATTAACTTTGGACAAATTGGTCAAAGCCCGTAACTTCAACATCGAGACAAATGAAGGCATTGTCTATGTTCTGGGTGTAGCGCGCACCCGCGAGGAATTGAAGCGTGCGGCCCAAATCGCGGCCTCGACCAAAGGCGCTAAACAAGTTATTTCTTACGCCCGGATTGCAAATTTACCCGACCGCAGCGCGAGTCAGAACAACGCCGTGGGGGCGCAGCGACAATTGCCAAGCATTTTGCAATCCGCACCAACGGGGCAGGTTCCACAGGCACCGGCATACGAAGCCCAAACCCCGGCTCCCATTACAAATATGCCGATGGGCCAACCTATACCGTTTAATGCGCCCACCGCGCCGCGAGAGATTGATATGGGAGATCGTTTGGGCAAGGAATTACCCTCTGATGACGAATTAGGCGCTTACCGGACTGGCCAAGCCGGAGAGGCGGTTTCAATTATCGAGAGCGCGCCCTATTATGTCGATCCCGATACCGGAAAAGAGATTCCAATTCGTTTTGATGCGGACGGAAACATTGTTCCGCTCATTATTAGATAGGCCGTTTAACCCGTTGATTGGCGCGGGTTCTCCGAGCGCCTTAAACAGGGCTTTCGGGGTATAACTGAACCGAGCTGCAGCGATGTAATTTGGTGAAATCATTCAGGATAGCTTCACATCAATTTTGCGATGCGTGTTTAAATCTAATTAACAGAGGCCTTATGACTTTTTCAAAACATCTTATTCTGGGCGCAGCGCTTCTATCTCTCTCCGCTTGTCAGACGACCTCTGGCGTGAATGTCGCGAATGATGTGCTGCTGTCTGACATTGCGGCGCCGGACATTTCTACGGCAAGCGCGCCGGTCCTTTTGAGTACAAGCAATCCGACGTGTTTGAAGTTTTATGAAAACACAGCCGCCTTTGCGGCCATGCCCGCGGCGGATCTTTCCGCCCCGAAAGGCCCGTCTTTTGGTAGCCAGTTGATGAGAACGGTTGTGCTGGGCACACTTTCAGGTGTGGCAAGCGGGGGCGTTGCGGCGCTGGGCATTGAAAGTAGTTTTGCGCAAGCGGCCCTGGCCGGAACGGCGAACCAAGTGGTCTATCAAGCTGGCGGAACAGTTTACGATAAGATTGTAAAAACCGAAATGCCTGACCCGGCCGTTCCAGCGGTCCCGGCTTTGACGCCAATGCAAGAGATTGAAAAGGCGGCTAATCTGATTGGCTGTCCCGCTCCCGATGCGGCGTCTATTGCGGCGTTAAATCTAGGCGGGAATTAGGCCCTGATACTTCAAATGCCATAGCGTTCCTGCACGGATTTGGTCCACCCGACCGTGTAGGCGCTGTCGTTTTCGATGACGGGTCTTTTCATCAAGGTCGGGTTTGCCGCGAGAAGTGTGATCGCTGTTTCACGCGATAGTCCGGATTTTTGGTCATCGGTCAATCCGCGCCATGTGGTGCTCTTTTTATTGACGAGTGCCTCATAGCCAAGGGCTTTTTCCAAAGATGTCAGTAAAGCGGGTGTCAATCCATCGGCCCGCACATCATGTAGCTCGGGCTCATGTCCCGCAGCGCGGAGAGCTTTTATGGCCTTGCGGCAGGTGTCGCAGGTTTTTAGATGGTAAATTTTCATGAGGCCTGTTTCAAAATAAAGTCGGACATAAGTTTGTAAACCTGCGCGCGGGGCGCATCATTATGCATTTCGTGTTGGCTGGTCTCGAACGGATGAAATTCGACTTGCCGCGCGGTTTTGGCAAATTCGGCAGAGCCGTCAAATCCCGTCAATTGATCCGCTTTGGAATGCAGCAAGAGCAGCGGGCGGTCCCAGCTTTTCGCGTCATTGCTTAACCGCTCCCCAATTGACACCATGCCTTCGGCCAACCGAAAGCCGAGTTTTCCGTGGTTTAACGGGTCGTCTATATAAAGTGTTTGTTCTTCGCCTAAATTTGAGATTTTTGATCCATCGATTGGTTGTTGCAAAGCGCCTGAGGGCATAATTTTACCCATAAGTTTTGCAAAAGCCCGCAGGGCGCCGGGTATGGGAGCGGTTAAGGTAATTAAAGGCGCACTGGCAATTATCGGCACGCTATCTAATTGACGCGACCCATGATCCAACACCACACCGCCGCCCATGGAATGTCCGTAAAGGACGAGCGGTGTGTCAGGATAAAGAGTTCGGGTTTTTGACAAGAGGGCATCCAAGTCAGCGCGGTAATCCTCATAGGATTTAATGACCCCGCGTTTGCCGCTGCTTTTGCCATGCCCACGTAAATCTATGGCCACGACAGCGATGCCTTCCCGGTTCAAATAGGCGGCCATATCGGCGTAACGCCCGCAATGTTCGCCGAATCCATGGGTCAGGGCCATGACAGCTTTGGGGGCTTTGGTTGACCAATGGCGGCCGAATAGGGTCGTCCCATCCGCCGAAGATAATGAGAATTCAATCATAAGACTGCCGTTCCGTAAGCGAGCAATTCTGCGCCGCCGCCAATATTGGCCTTTTGCGAAGAACTGCCGACGCGGGAGAATTCGAAACGCACATTATGGACTTCGCGCGACCCGGCCGCATCGGCTTGTTCCAATAAGCGCAGCAAGGCTTCGCGGCGGGCACGGTCTAACATCTCTTCATACATTGTAATTCGTCCGCCGACGAGCATCACAAAGGTCGCAATAAAGCGCCGGAAATAATCAAAGGCAATGACAACGGACCCCGTGACCAATTGCGGCGGGTTCCCCGTGGCAGGCAGGGTTTTCAAATTGGTGACGATGATATGCGACAAAGCGGCCTCGCGGCTTTCTAAATTTGCAATATGTTGCTTTTGGGCGCGCGTACCAAAATATACACCGACCAGCAGCAAAATCGCGGATATGCCAAAGCCCAGCATCAGCCCAGCACCACGCCGGTGGCGTAGACATAAAGTTCTGACGCGCCAGCCGTAATTGCGCTGGTTGAAAAGCGCACATTGACAATGGCGTTTGCGCCTTTGGCTTGGGCTTCTTCAATCATGCGCTGGGTGGCTTCCTTGCGGGCGTCTTCCAGTAATTCGGTATAGCCTTTCAGCTCGCCGCCGACGATATTTTTCAATCCCGCCATCAGGTCGCGCCCAACATGTTTTGCGCGCACCGTATTGCCCTGAACCAAACCCACATGGTGGGTGATGGTGTAACCGGGGATGGTTTCTGTGTTGGATAGGATCATGATGCGCTCTCTCTATTTTTTGAAAGCCTCGCATAAAAAAGCCCCGCTGCGCAAGCCGCGCGGCGGGGCAGAAGGCCAAAATCACAAAATATGATTTACTCGGGCATAAGGACCGAGTTGACGACGTGGACGACGCCGTTTGACTGCATGACATCGCCCGTGGTGACAGTTGCGACGCGTCTGTTCCCATCGGTAATTTTCAATTTACCGCCACTGATAAAGAACCGCAATTTTTGTCCATTGACGGTTGTCGTTTCAAAGGACCCGCCATTGCGCTCAACGTTGAACATCAAATCATCTGCCGTCAGGCGGCTGCCGATGACGTGATAGGTCAGGACGTTCTGCAACGCGGCGCGGTTCTCATCCAACATTAAGCTGTTGCGTGTCGCTTCCGGCACGATGGAGAAGGCGTCATCCGTTGGCGCGAAAACAGTGAAGGGGCCGGGGCCGGAGAGCGTCTCGACCAGTTGCGCTTGTTTCACCAAAGCGACAAGCGTGGTCAGATTATCTGCCGCGCTCGCATTTTCGACAATGGTTTTATTGGACGACATATCCGCGCCGCCCACCATCATAAGAGTCTCCGCAGGGAGCTCCATCACCGAAACCGGGGCATTCGAAGCGGCTGTCGCGTCTGAACCTTCGTCCGGCGTGGAGGCGCAGGCGGTCAAGGCTGCGGCGAGGGACGTGCAAGCGACAAATTTGAGTAGGCGAGTCATAGGCGTAGTCTCCAGTTATTATTCTAATTATAGGTGATACGGTGGGACTCCGTGCGCCTGTCAGGGGAATAAGGCGAGTCCTCAACACAGTGTGATTTGTGGGATTGATTTTCACGGTCCATCGCCCCACGTCATATTCAAACCAAGTTCCGCGGAGCCCGTCATGAGAAAACCCACCCGAAGACAAAATGTGGCCTTCCAAATGGACCCGATGGAAACGGTCAATATTGACGGGGATACGACCTTTGCGTTGGCCGAAGAGGCGCAGGCCCGCGGCTGGACCATGTGGGAATATGGGCCGGAACATTTGATCTATGACCGCGATAGGATTCTCGCCCGCGCGCGCCCGATGACGGTGCAGCGCGACCAGAACCAGCCTGCTATTTTCGGACCGCGTGAATTGATAGACCTCGCAGAAGACATTGATGTCGTTTGGATGCGCCAAGATCCGCCTTTTGACATGTCCTATATCACGGCGACGCATCTGCTCGAGCGGCTGGAGGGTAAAACCCTTGTCGTGAATGACCCGAAATGGGTGCGCGATTGCCCCGAAAAAATCCTGCCGCTGGATTATCCCGACCTCATGCCCGCCACGCTGATTTCCCGTGACCGCCAAGCTATCGATGATTTCCGCGCGGAATATAGGGACATCATCCTCAAGCCGCTCTACGGCAACGGCGGCGCCGGGATTTTCCGCGTGAAAGAGGGCGACCCGAATTACAGCTCTATCTTTGAGATGTTCATGGAAAGCAGCCGCGAGCCCGTCATCGCCCAAGCCTTCCTCCCCGATGTCTCCAAAGGCGATAAGCGGATTCTGATTATCGACGGAGAGCCCATAGGCGCGATTAATAGAGTTCCGCAAAAGGGCGAAACCCGCAGCAATATGCATGTCGGCGGCAAAGCCGTGAAGACAGAGCTAACGGAAGACGACCTCCGCATCTGCCGCGCGATTGGTCCGATGTTGAAAGCGCGCGGTCAGATATTAGTCGGGATTGATGTGATTGGCGATAAAATGACGGAGATAAATATCACGTCCCCGACGGGTGTTCAGGAATTGAAGCGGTTCTCAGGCGTGGATGCAGTAGCGGCGTGTTGGGACGCGATTGAGGGGCGGGTTTAATAAAGTCGGACATGTCTATCCTATGGCTCTTGTTTGTATCGACCCCGAAGTAATATTAGCTACAAAAAACACTTTAATTTCAACCATGGTCTATTTTGTAACTTGATCTTAGAGTTTTGATGGTTACATGACGCGTAACAACACCTCCCAGGCCTATGCTTTGTATGCTCAAACCGGGGGGTTACTAAGAGGCCTTCATTCATATATGGGTGGAGGCCTCATGCATTTTTCCAAGCCAGCACTATCAATTTCTGACCAAATAACTCTTCTCAAGTCGAGAGGTATGTTGATGCGCGACCAGCAAATTGCGGAAAATTGGCTCGCCTCAGTGAGCTATTACAGAATGAGCGCCTACTGGCTGCCTTATGAAAAGAAACCTCTGAAAGGCAAAACCAGAAGCAAGGAGTTTATCGAAGGAGTTTCTTTCGATGATGTGATGGAACTTTATATCTTTGATCGCCAGCTTCGTTTGATGATAATGGAAGCAGTCGAACGAATAGAAATCGCTTTGCGAGCGAGGTGGACGCATTTTGTTGTAATGAGATATGGCTCTCATGCTCATTTGGATTCTACAAATTTCGACTTAAATTATCGAAAAGGAATTTATTGGCGGGTAAGAGATAGCGTAATAAAAAACAGTAAAGTGTCAGATGAAGTATTCATCAAACACTATAATAGAAAGTACTCCTCTCCTGCTTGTCCACCTCTTTGGGCCGCTACAGAATTATTTACTTTTGGAGAGATGTCCATCTGGCTGTCTTTGACGAAGGACAACCAGATTAAAGATTTGGTTGCCCGCGACCTAGGTTTTAGAACATCGCGACTTTTAGAGGGCGCCATACAGAACATATCTTTAGTCAGGAATAAATGCGCTCATCACTCTCGCGTTTGGAACCGCAAGTTCACCAAAAGAGTTCGTATTGTCAATGAACTTTCAGAGAGTATGATGCTTATCGGCCCCGCAGATAAAGTGCAGGTCGACAACAGGATTTATAATACGCTGGTGGTTTTGATACACATGCTAAAGCAACAAGCGCCACATACTTCCTACCCGAGCCGACTTTCTCAGATGGTTCGACTGCGATCGAAGAGCGAGCAAAGTGATATGGGTTTTCCTATTGGTTGGGAGGCCTTACCCATTTGGAACTAACTAACCCCCTTGCCAACCCACACCACTTCCCCTATATCCCCCTCAACAAAAACAATACCCACCGCGCAGGATGCGGATCGGGCGGCCCTCGGGTCGCTTTTTTTATTGCCTGAAATTAGGCAGAAAGGCGCTTCAGTCACATGAAGACCAAAACGAATATAGATGAGCGGATTCTCGCACTGGCTGAACCTATCGCCGAAGATATGGGCCTGAACATTGTGCGTGTCCGCGTCATGGCGGGCAAGCGCCGCACAGTGCAGATTATGGCCGAGCGCAAATCCGACGGCCAAATCCACGTCGACCAATGCGCGAATCTCTCGCGCGAACTCTCGGCCATCATGGAAGTCGAAGATCCGATTTCCGAAGCTTATATGCTTGAGGTCGGCTCGCCCGGTCTGGACCGTCCGCTGACCTCGCTCGAAGATTTCACGACGTATGAAGGTTATCTTGCCCGTATCGAGCTGGACCGGTTGGTCGAAGGCCGCAAACGGTTTCGCGGGATTTTGGCGGGCGTCGAAGATGGTCATGTCGATATCAACCTCGACGGAGAAACCGACTCCACGGCCTCCATTCCATTTGATTGGATCTCCGAAGCTAAATTGCTCATCACGGATGAGCTGATTGAAGCCGGCCAAAAAGCTAAAGAGGCGGCGGAGAAAGCCGCTGCCGAAAATAATAATTCAACTGCAGATGAAGGAGACACATAATGTCCACCGCAGGAATTTCCGCCAACAAGCTGGAGCTTATCCAGATTGCCAAAGCTGTCGCCAGTGAAAAATCCATTGACGAAAGCATCGTCTTGGAAGCGATTGAAGAAGCCATTCAAAAGGCCGCGCGCTTGCGTTACGGCGCAGAGCTGGACATTCGCGCCAAAATCAATCCGCAGACCGGGGAGCAGACTTTGCGCCGCGTCATCTCTGTTGTGGCCGATGATGAGGTCGAAAACCAGACCACGCAGGTCGGTATTTCCACAGCGAAAATGGATAATAAGCTAATGGAAATCGGGGACGAGATTTCCACAACTTTGCCGCCGCTCGAATTTGGCCGCGTCCAAGCGCAAATGGCGAAACAAGTCATTATGGGCAAAGTTCGCGACGCCGAACGCGCCCGTCAATATCTGGAATTCAAAGACCGCGTCGGCGAAATCATCAATGGTATCGTCAAGCGCGTCGAATATGGTCACATCATTGTTGACCTCGGCCGCGCTGAAGGCGTTATCCGCCGCGACCAAGCTTTGCCGCGTGAAAACGTCAAAGGCGGCGACCGCATCCGTGCTTATATCATGGATGTCCGTGAGGAGCCGCGCGGCAGCCAAATTTTCCTCTCCCGTGCGCATCCGCAATTCATGGCGCAGCTTTTCGCGCAAGAAGTCCCGGAAGTTTACGAAGGCGTGATTCAGATTGTTGGTGTTGCTCGTGACCCGGGCTCTCGCGCTAAAATCGCCGTCTATTCCAATGACAGCTCCATCGACCCCGTCGGCGCTTGCGTTGGTATGCGCGGCTCTCGCGTTCAGGCCGTTGTCAATGAGCTGCAAGGCGAACGTATCGACATCATCCCTTACACAGAAGATATGGGGACATTCATCGTCAATGCGTTGCAGCCCGCAACCGTGACGAAAGTCGTTATCGACGAAGCCAATGGCAAAATCGAAGTCGTGGTCCCGGAAGAACAGCTCTCCCTCGCGATTGGCCGCCGCGGTCAAAATGTGCGCCTAGCGTCACAGCTTTCCGGTTGGGCTTTGGATATCCTGACTGAAGAGCAAGAGTCAGAGCGTCGCCAGAAGGAATTCCAAGAGCGGTCCGAGCTGTTTATGAACGGCCTAGATGTGGACGAAATGGTCGCGCAACTCCTCGTCTCCGAAGGGTTCGAAACCATGGAAGAAGTCGGTTATGTCGCGCTGGAAGATTTGACATCTATCGAAGGCTTTGACGACGAAACGGCTGAAGAGCTGCAAGCGCGCGCGCGTGAATATTTGGACAAGCTTGCCGCTGAGCAAGACGCGAAACGTGTCTCTCTCGGTGTCGAAGACGGCGTTCTCGAAATCGAAGGCGTCACATTGCCAATGGCTGTTCGCTTTGGTGAAAACGAGGTCAAGACTGTCGAAGATGTTGCGGGTCTCGTCCCGGATGATTTGAACGGATATTCCGAATATAAAAACGGTGAACGTATCCATGAAGACGGCATGATCGAAGACTTCAAACTGACTGAGGAAGAAGCCACGCGTCTCATCATGATGGCCCGCGTCGCCGCAGGTTGGATTGAAGCCTCCGCGCTGGAGCCGGAAGTCGTCGAAGGTGAAGAGGAGGCGCCTGCCGAAGACGCAGCGCCAGCTGAACCCACAGCGGAGACGCTCTTTAACTAAAGCCGTTTCATCGAAAAATTATAGAGAGCCGCTTTGTGCAAATTGCTTTTAAGCGAAATGCACGAGGCGGCTTTTTGTTTGAAATTTCAAGCTTTTTCCATTTGACACGGACGTAAAAAAAGTCAGTGGTGAAAGCCATAAAACGAGAAAAGGGGAGTTTCATGAACTCAAAAACAAAAATTATCTGTTCCGTTACCACGGCCTTATTTACGGCGGCCATGTTTACCGCTCCGGCTATGGCAAATTCAAACAAAGCCAATCCAAATCAATCCGCTTGGGAAAATGCCAATCCAAACGCAGCCTTCCTACGCTGCGGCACGGCCGATTTGACAGAGAGCCAAATGAAAGCGGCAGAAGATCAATTCCGTAAGTTCAGTGAAGCCCGCGGTAAGCCCCCTAAAAATGGCGGTGATGGCGGCGGCGGTGATCCCGCACCGGACATTCGTCCCGCAGGCTCCGTTTCTATTGACGTCTATTTCCATGTCATCAACGATAATAATGGTAATGGCGGCAATACGCAGGCTGAAGTTGACGCCCAGATGCAAGTCATTGAAAATGGCTTCTCCGGTGGGTCCGGCGGCATTTCAACGCCGTTTACATTCAATCTTGTTGAAACGACTTACTCCAATAACTCCACTTGGTTCAATGCAGGCCAAGGTAGTGCAGCCGAACTGGACATGAAGCAATCCCTTCGCGTTGGCGGTCCCGAAACCTTGAACATCTATTCTTACAATGTCGGCGGCGGTCTCCTCGGCTGGGCGACATTCCCAACCAGCTATGCGTCTAATCCTGACTATGACGGCGTTGTTATTTTGAATTCCTCCGTTCCGGGCGGCACTTCTGCGCCGTATAATGAGGGCGATACAGGCACGCATGAAGTCGGCCATTGGCTCGGATTATACCACACATTCCAAGGCGGCTGTAATGGCGGCGGCGATCAGGTTTCCGATACGGCGGCTGAACGCTCACCTGCTTATGGATGCCCGGTTGGACGCGATACTTGTAGAAAAGGCGGCGATCCGGATCCAATCTATAATTTCATGGATTACACGGATGACAGCTGCATGTTCAAATTCACAACAGGCCAAGCGGCCCGTGCAGATGCGCAGAGCCTTATTTACCGTAAATAAATTCGATATTGAATGTAAAATTAGAAACCGCTGCCTGAAAGGGCGGCGGTTTTTTTGGGCCAAATTTTATCAAAAATTCAAAGCCGGCAATCGCTTTGACGTTGACCATCAAGCCCCGCGGCGCAAATTCGGATGCTATCAATTGACTGCGCTCAGAAGACGGCTACGCACATAAACGACCTATTTGAAACTCTGAACCTAACATGAACACGGCCTGATTTTTATATTCATGTTACATTCATCAACTTAGGCCGATGCCTGCCGACCTATACGGAAAGTGAATCATGTTGGTCGTCATATATATAGTCGTCGTGGTGTTGGGCTGGATGCTTTTTCGCGTGCGCGCCGATAAGACGGAGGAGTGAGAGCTAGAGTCGTTTTTCAGGCCAGTTTTTAAACTTACTTTTTAGATTACCCGTCCGGCCGGGTTTCTTTTGCCGTCCAATGTCTCCGGCAGAGTGTCACGTAGCGGTCATTGCCGCCAATCTCAACTTGCGCCCCTCTTGTGACCGCCACGCCCGATTTACTCACCCGTAATGTCATGGTCGCTTTGCGCCCGCACCAACACAGGGTCTTTATCTCTTTTATATTATCCGCAACGGCCAGCAGAGCGGTGCTGCCTGGAAATAATTTACCGCGAAAATCCGTGCGCAACCCGTAACACATAATCGGAATCCGCATATCATCTGCAACGCGGGCGAGTTGCCAGACTTGCTCTTCGGACAAAAATTGCGCCTCATCCACTAAGACGCAGTCAATCGGCGCTTTCTCATGGGCGTCTTGAATATGTGTTTCGAGATTGTCTTTCGGTTTGATGAGGTCCGCGCGCGCCGTCAGGCCGATGCGGGACGTAATTTCATCCGCGACATCCGCGCGCGTATCAATCGCGGGCTTAAGGAGCAATGTGCGCATTCCCCGCTCGTGATAGTTATAGGACGACTGCAGGAGGATTGTCGATTTCCCCGCATTCATGGCAGAGTAATTGAAGTATAATTTAGCCATGGTGTGCAGTCCCGATTCGAACTTAACTATGCAAATTTGAAATTTGTGAATCCAGCTGAAACCCTGCTTAAAGATGTGGGTACTTGATAAAACGCTACGCTTCCCCCATATCGCGCCTCTTGAACGAGCAACCCGACATTATCATTCCGGCAGAGCTGGATAAACGCGGACATAAATCGCGTGAGCGTAAATGCGTGTCCCGAAATCAAGTGCGTGACCCAGCGGAGATGATTCGTTTTGTTGTCGGGCCGGACCATAGGGTTTTCCCCGATATCCTCGGTAAATTGCCCGGACGGGGTGTGTGGGTTAGCTCTACGCGCGAAGACTTGGATGTTGCGATTAACAAAGACGGGTTTAAGCGCGGGTTTAAAGGCAATGTCAAAATTCCCGACGATTTGACGGATCAAGTTGAAGCAGGATTGCGCAAACACACGCTGTCACTCATCGGGATGGCCAAAAAATCCGGCAAGCTGTTTATAGGCTTTGATCAAGTCATGACGGCGGCAAAGGTCGATGCGCTCGGCTGGCGAATTGAAGCGTCTGACGGTGCAGAAGGCTCGCGCGGTAAAATCCGCGCCCTCTCCAAAGCGGTCGCACGCGAGGTGGGATTAAAACTACCCCGGGTTATCGGCTGTTTTCATAGTGCAGAGTTGGGGGCCATAGTGGGCCGCGATTCCCTTATTCATTGCGCCGTCCCACACGGGCGGATTGCAAAATCGCTGGGCGTGTCTGCCCGTCGTCTCAGCGGCTTTGTGCCGCTGGTACCACCTGCTGATCAAGATGGGGGCTGGGCCGACGCTCAGCACGAAGCTTTCTAATGCGCCTATAGCGCCGCGCCCGGGGCGGTTATGCCCGGAATTTCAAATTTACACGGACGGCGATTGGATGTTGCCAAATGCGCCAATCCCGTTAAGTTGCGCGAATTCTCCGCGCGAGCAAGGAACATAAGACGCAAAACGGCCAGTCGGCGTTATGACCCGGCCCCGCTTTGCAGGACAAAGATATGACAGATAATAACAATAACAAACCCGGCGCCAAACCTGGTGCAAGGCGTCCTCTGACGCTTGGCCCTAACCGTGGTGGCCCGCGCCGCTCCAGCAACCCGTCTGCCGTGGTTGTCGAGAAGAAGAAAAAAGTGATTGTCCGACCGGGCAAAGCGAAACCCGGTGCGGCAACAGCTAAATCGACGATTTCCCCGCCAAAGACGAATATGGCACCGCCCAAGCCAAAGCCGGCGGCAAAGCCAAAGCTTGCCCCGGCAAAACCGGCTGGTAATGTTGATGTTGCAGCGGAAGCCGCACGAAAGCTGGGCTTGTCAAAGGCCGAATATTTGAAACGACAAGCGGCGTTGAGTTCGGCGCAGAAGCAGCAAGAAGAGCGCAACGCCCAGCGCAAAGCTGAGGAAGAGGCGCGCTTGGCTCGTGTCGAGGAAGAACGCAAACTCCTCGAGCAAAAACGTGAAGAGGCCGAAGCCGAAGAGATGCAACGCTTGGAAGCTGAAGAAGCGGCCAAGAAAAAAGCCGAAGCCGAAGAAGCCGCAAAGCTTCAGAAAAAAGCTGTCGGCGCACCAAAGCCAAAAGAAGAGAAAAAAGACGCGCGGTCTGAGCTGGAGAAGGCCGGGGGCCGCGTGAAGAAAAAACGCAATACGCCGCCGCCAACACGGTCCAAAGGCGAAACAAAGCGCCGTCGGGGTAAGCTGACAATCGTTTCGGCCCTGTCCGGAAATGATGAACGTCAACGCTCGCTCGCCTCTATGAAGCGTGCCCGCGAACGTGAAAAGCAACGCCAACGCGGTGGTGGTCGCGGCGGGGACAAAGTCCAACGCGAAGTCGTGATTCCGGAAGCGATTTCAATTGCAGATTTGGCAAACCGTATGTCAGAACGCGGCGCCGCCGTCGTAAAATATCTTTTCCAACAGGGCGAGATGCATACCGTTAATGATGTCATTGACGCAGATTTGGCGCAGCTCATTGTTGAAGACTTTGGTCACACTGTGAAACGCGTGTCTGCTGCGGATGTTGAGGATGACTTCCTGATTGACGATACGCCGTCCGATGAGAAAGACCGCAAGCCACGCGCGCCCGTTGTCGCGATTATGGGTCATGTCGATCATGGTAAAACGTCGCTTTTGGACGCGCTGCGGACCACGGATGTGGCGTCCGGTGAGGCGGGTGGTATCACCCAGCATATCGGGGCCTATCAGATCGAACTGAAATCCGGAGATAAGATTACGGTTCTCGATACGCCGGGCCATGCCGCATTTTCCGAAATGCGGACACGTGGCGCGGAGGCCGTCGATATTGTTGTTCTTGTGGTGGCGGCGGATGACGGCGTCATGCCTCAGACAATTGAGTCGATCAAATATGCGCAGGCCGCCGGAACGCCCATCATTGTCGCCATTAACAAAATGGACGCCTATGAAGCGAACCCGCAAAAGGTCGAAACGGATCTTTTGCAGCACAATATCATCACCGAAAGCATGTCCGGTGAAACCCAAGCTATTCAAGTTTCCGCGAAAGAAAAGACAGGCTTGCAAGATCTTGCCGAAGCGATTGTCAACCAAGCTGAGTTGATGGAATTGAAAGCCAACCCAACCCGAAACCCGGACGGATTGGTCATTGAGTCCAAGATTGAGAAAGGTCGCGGTGCTGTTGCGACCCTTCTTGTCAAACGCGGCACGCTGAAACGCGGCGCTGTTGTTGTGGCCGGCGAATATTGGGGCAAGGTTAAGGCAATGATGGACGAAAAAGGCAAGCAAGTGAAAACTGCCGGTCCGTCCACTGCGATTGAGCTCATGGGCCTCGACGGCGCGCCAATGCCGGGTGAACCCTTTGCTGTGGTCAACGATGAACAAAAAGCGCGGGAAATCACGGAATATCGTGTGCAAAAGCGCAAGGATTCAGAAGTCTCTGCACCCTCAGCCATGGCGTCAATGGAACAAATGATGGCGAAGCTGCAGAATAAGGAAACGTCAGATCTGAACCTTTTGGTCAAGGCTGACGTGGAAGGGTCTGCGCAGGCGATCAAATCCTCGCTGGAAGGGCTCGGCAATGACGAAGTCCGCGCGCGGGTCGTGTATTCGGCCGCGGGCGGTATTTCTGAAAGCGATGTTCATCAGGCGAAAACATCGGGGTCACCGATTATTGCCTTTAATGTGCGGGCCAATCGTCAAGCCAAAGATTTGGCCGAACGTGAAGGCGTAGAAATCCGTTATTACTCGATCATCTATGAACTTCTTGATGAGATTAAGGGTGCATTGGAAGGTATGTTGGCGCCGGAACGCCGCGAAACCTTTATCGGTTACGCCGAAGTTCTGGAGGTCTTCGACATTACGAAACTTGGCAAAGTCGCCGGTGCGAAAGTTACCGAAGGCCGGGTTGAACGGGGCGCAGGTGTTCGCTTGCTCCGCGATGATGTCGTTATTCACGAAGGTGAACTGTCCACTCTCAAGCGTTTCAAGGACGAAGTGCCAAAGGTTCAGGCCGGCATGGAATGTGGTATGGGCTTCTTAGACTATCATGATTTACGCAAAGGCGACCAGATTGAGTGCTTCACGGTAGAAATGCTGGATCGCACACTGGACTAAATCCGCCTTCGATGGCTTTTATCCATTTCAAAAAATAAACCCTCCTTGCGGAGGGTTTTCTTGTTTCTGGATTAAACCGTTCTGGGTTTATCTGATTTGGGATTACCTGCGGTTTTTCTTCAGGCCCTTGCCGTTTCCGCGCCCTGGATGTTCCGCAAAAACGGGATGGGCTTTCTTACGGCCATCTGAATAATAATAGGGATCCCCGCTTCCGATACGAAATGAAACATAGCCATAGTCAGCATCGCGGTAGCGGCGGTAGGCTTTGCCGTCATATCTGTAGAATTCTCCCGCGCGACCTTCATAGCGGCGGCGGATGTCGCGGTCGTTTTCTAAGTCGCCGCCGATGACATAGCCCAAGCTGCCTCCGACAAGGCCTCCAATGATTTTGCCGTCTGTGCTGGAGCCTTTATTATCGATTTCGCCGCCGATTACGGCTCCGATTGTGCCGCCTAATATGGCGCCAACGGTCTCCTCTTTGCTTTGGGCATGGGCAACGCCTGCGGTTGCGGATAATAAGCTGACCAAAGCTATAACTTTAATTGCACTTTGAAATTTAGACATTGTAAGAACTTTCTTTCCGGAAAACTTATTTGTGAAACGTCTATTCTGCAAAGATGTTCCAATTATGTCACGCTTGGCAGTTGCACTCCAAAAATGCAGACGTAATCGGCAGCCTTCAGCAGGGCCTGACTGGGGCAAATCACCGCCGATTTAGAGCCGGCGTAGTCTTTCAGGTTATTTGGATTGCGGATTGAGCCAAATGTCACGCTTGGCCTGACGCTATAGGCCCGGAAGCGGCCTTAATTATAGGCGCGTTTGGCTTCCGTCTGTGTGGCTTGTAAATGGGCG
>CALFWV010000011.1 GCA_937927825.1 uncultured Caulobacterales bacterium
CGGAGCGGGTTCCGAATGATGATTTGGACGAAGACGAAGATTTCGACCCTTTAGATGATGATGACTTTGACGACTTTGGCGATTTGGACGAAGATCCTTTGGCAGACTTTTAGGACATGCGTCATTTCGACTATAATGCCGGTGAAATGTTTGCCGAAGAGGTGCCCTTAGCGCAAATTGCCGCCGAGGTTGGAACGCCTGTCTATGTGTATTCCACGGCGACATTCACGCGGCATTACCGAGTATTCGCCGATAGTTTCGCGGACACAAAAGCGCTCATCGCTTACTCCGTCAAAGCGAATTCAAATATCGCCGTGCTGGCGACATTGGCTGCGCAAGGTGCAGGTGCAGATGTCGTCTCCGGCGGTGAGTTAAAACGCGCCTTGGCGGCAGGTATTCCGGCAGAGAAAATTGTTTTCTCCGGCGTCGGGAAAACACGGCGAGAAATGCATCAGGCCCTGACGGCCGATATTCATGTTTTTAATGTGGAGAGTTTAGCCGAACTTCGCGTTCTCAATGAAGTCGCTCTGGCTCTGGGGAAAATGGCCCCTATCGCATTTCGGGTAAACCCTGACGTCACAGCAGGCGGACATGCTAAAATCTCTACGGGGAAAAAAGAGAATAAATTTGGTATAGCTTGGTCTCAAGCGGAAGATGCCTATGCAGAGGCAGCCCGATTACCCGGCATTCGGATTGTTGGTGTTGACGTTCATATCGGTAGCCAAATTTCTGATCTCGCACCCTTTGAAAAAGCCATCCTAAAAGTCAGCGGTCTGATAAAACGCCTGCGGGCCGCAGGCCACACAATCACCAGCTTTGACATTGGTGGCGGCCTGGGCATTCCCTACGGAAATAATGCCGCTGTACCGCCTCCCCCCTCGGAATATGCGGCTTTGGTAAAACGCCTCACACGTGACTTAGATGTCGAGATGATTTTCGAGCCGGGACGCATGATTGCCGGAAACTCCGGTGTTTTACTGTCTGAGGTTCTTTATGTGAAGCGCGGAGAAGATAGAGACTTCCTGATAATCGATGCGGCGATGAATGATCTCCTGCGCCCCGCCCTATATGACGCCTATCACGACATTGAGCCCGTTCGGCAAGGCGATTTGGACCAGATGGAAACCTATGATGTCGTCGGCCCGATTTGCGAGAGCGGCGACACGTTCACAAAGGGACGAGAGATGCCTAAATTGGAAAGCGGTGACTTGGTTGTTCTGCATTCCGCCGGAGCTTATGGCGCGGCCCAGGCCAGCCAGTATAATACGCGTCCCCTGGTGCCGGAAGTTCTCGTCAACGGCGCGGAATATGCCGTTATTCGCTCCAGACCCACGGTCGAAGATATACTTAAAACCGAATCTTTTCCCGATTGGCTGACAAAACACGAAAATGTCACAGACATTTAACGCGACAGCAAAGCTGACCTGATTATAATCATCAGGCATGTCAGAGAATCTCGACACAATCATTCGGACGACTGGGCGTCTTGTTGCGCGAGCGCGGTTGCGCTTGCTGTGGGAAACCTATGCCCCGACACTTGCGCCCGGGTTTTTAGCCGTTGGTGTCTTTAGCCTCGGGGCGTGGCTTGGCGCTTGGCAATGGATTGGCGACCCCGTCAGGTTAATTGCGCTGATACTCACCCTTTATTTTTTGGTCCGGTCCGTCTTTCGAGCGCTTTCCTTGCGCTGCCCGTCGCAATCAGATGCCCGCCGCCGCGTTGAGCTGGACTCGGGCCAAGCTCATCGGCCGCTGGACGTGTTGGATGACCGCCCTGCTTTATCCGCTGACGTTTGGCCTTCGCATCAAAAACAAGCCCTAAATCAAGCCCGCCAGCTACGCGGCGCCACGCCGCAACCGACATTGGGGCCTATTGACCCCTATTTTCTGCGATTCATTTTACCTGCGGCGCTTTTAGCAGTGGCAATCTACATGGCTGGATTTTCTTTTGAACGGCTGAGGACGGCCCTATCGCCCAGTTGGCAATCCCCGCTTCGCGCAAATCAAATCAGCTATGAAGCGTGGATAGATCCGCCCGCCTACACAGGACGCCCGCCAATTTATTTTAAAGACGGAGCTGATGTTGTAGTCCCGGCAGGCAGTGAGTTTGTGGCGCGAATTTCGGGAGTTAAAACGCCGCCCCGCGCGCGTCTTACACACGGTTGGCGGTCAAAATTCCTAACCCCCAACCGCTTAGGGGCCAAAAGCTTCGAAATTCGCGACGTAATTGACGACACATCCAAAGTTGAATTTCGCGTGGGTCTTTCTCGGAAAAGCTTTGCTCTGAATGTATCCGAGGATTTGCCGCCCGACGTGGAAATTATTGAAACACCCGAAGCGGATAAGCGTGACCGTCTTACCTTGGTTTATGGTTTATCCGATGACTTTGGGGTTGAAACACTTCAATTGGAAATGACGCTTCTGACAGAAGAAACAAATATTGAAACAGCCTTTGAAACCATAACTGTCCTAGCCGACATCCCCCTCCCGGGCTCGCGCCAAACGTCCGTTGAAAGCGCGAAAGCAGCAGTTGATCTTTCAAAAACTCGTTATGCGGGACGTAAGGTTATTGGGCGTTTGGTGGCGACAGATGGCGCAGGTCAATCCGGCGTTTCAGAGCCCGCTTGGTTTACGGTTCCGGATAAAATCTTTGTCGAACCTCTGGCAAAAGCTGTAGCCGAGCACCGTGCCCTCGTGATGGCGGGTTTGGACGAGACCTATGCACCAGCGCCCCGCCCGGCTTGGAAACCCAGTGATGGCTATTGGAATGAGTATCAGCCTCGCTTGCATTGGGACCGTGCACCCGCCCCAATCCAGCGCGCCACACTTTTAATAGAAGCGGTTACGGACGAGCCGGCCGGATTGTTTAAAGACCCGGCCGTCTTTATGGGGCTGCGCCATGCGCGTTCGCAAATGCGCCATGCAGAGAGCATCGCGGAATTGAGAGGTTTGCCTGAAGATTTATGGCGGATTGCCCTGCGCGCGGAATTCGGCGTTCTGGGATCCGCTTTGGAAGAAATGCGTGAGGCGGAAACCGCCCTGAGAGAAGGCATCGCGCGCCGCGCGTCCAAACGCGAGATCGACACTTTATTCGAACGCTATAACCTCGCAGTCGATGCTTATACCGAAGAATTACGACGAAAAGCGCAGGAAGAGGGAAATACGGCTGAAGGCGGTGATGGCGGCGGCGGTCCTCCGCCCGGCAGTTTGGATGAAATTCAAGAACTCCTGAAAGCGATTGAAGAGGCGAATGCCGCTGGCGACACTGAAGGGGCGCGAAAAGCGTTGGCGCGTTTGGCCGAGCTGCTGGAAAACATGCAAATCCAACTCTCGCCAAGCGGCAGTGGTGGTAGCGGCGGTGACCCATCCGGCGGCGATATGTCCGAGGAAGAGAAAAAGCAATTGGAGGACCTCGCCGATTTGACGGGTAAGCAACGGGATTTACAAGACGAAACCGAACAAGCCGAACGCGACGACCAGTCAGAGGAAGAACTAGACCCGCAGGAACTCGCACGGCGTCAAGCCGAGCTGCGGGACCTTCTGGATAATTTGGGTGATACGCTCCCCGCCCAAGGTGAAGGCGATCAAGCGGGAGAGTCGGGCGAAACTGAAAGCGGCGACTCCGGAGAGGGCGAAACAGGGGAAGGCCAATCCGAAGGCACCGACGGTGAACAAGCTGGACAGGGACAAAATGAAGGCACCTCACCGGGGGCGGGCGCGGAGCCCGGTGACCGCGGCGCAGGGGGCTCTGGCGAGCTACAAGAAGAGTTCCGCGAAGGCATTGGAGCCGCAGAAGACGCCATGCGAAGAAGCGAAAACGCCTTGCGACAAGGCGATCTCGCCGGAGCGGGAGACGCACAACAAGAGGCTATTCAAGCCCTGCGAGACGCAGGTGAAGCCTTAGCCGAAGCTGTGTCAGAGCAGCAGGGCAACGAAGGTGAAGACGGCGGAAATGATCCCTTAGGCCGCAGTGATAACGGGTTTGATGACGGCAATGACACAGCCGATATAGACGACCGCGACAACGCCACACGCTCGCGTGAATTATTGGAAGAGTTACGCCGCCGCGCCGCCGAACAACAACGTGAGGCGGAAGAGCGGGAATATCTGGAACGTCTGTTGAAACGCTTCTAGGTGCCGCTAGTCCTGCGGTACAAATCGGTAGCGTAATTCCGCCCCATCAATCGGCGGAGCCGGATAGTCTGTTTCAATTTTGACGCGTTTTCCGCCCTCAATTGTGCCGGCTTCGACAAACCAATCTGCCAAAGGCTCTCCGGATCTGTTTTCCAGTCGGAATTGAATCGGCGGCGCGGAGATGGCCCGAGATGTGACGTTGACGACCTCGCCCGTCACCCGCAGGACAGGGTCTCCGTCGACAACAAGGCGTTGATTTGTCAAATTTTGAAGATCTAACCCCGTGACAGTCACATTCATTCCGAGGGCTTGATAAAGTGTCGCAGACCGCGGAACGGATTCCACGATGGCTTGACGTTTCAGTCCTGCAACCGCGGCGGCGGTGAGTAAAACAAGCACGGGCACAGCCCAAATCAACGCAATAGACCGTTTGCGCTTGGCGAGTTTTTCCGCATCAGCCTTATCTCGCAATAAAGTATGGGCACCAACGGGGGCAGGTCGCGCAATGGACGACGATGAGGCGTCAGGGACGAGAGGCAAATCAGAGGTGGGCTCTGATTCAGCCGTCAGCAAAACAGCCCGATTATCCTCCAGCGCCATCGCATCTGGGTCGATGCCTTCCACATACCAGACATTTTCACAGCGCGCGCAGCGTACAGATCGCCCATTCGGGCCAATCGCGCCGTCTTTCGCCATATAATTTGTGGAACATTCGGGACAGGTCAGTATCATGGTAGGTCTAACATCTTCCGAGTCAGTAAAAGGTTATCGTCCAACCGTGCCACAACAGGCCCAAATGTCCAGTTTGCCAGACCTCGTTAATTTCGAGCGGGTTGCCCTTCGCTATGGCCGCGGTCCGGAAGTATTGACCGATGCGACGCTGGACCTCCCGCAAGGCAGCTTTACCTTTTTAACGGGACCATCGGGCGCGGGGAAATCGACCCTTCTAAAGCTCTGCTATTTATCGCTGATACCGTCGCGCGGGTTAATCCGTATGTTTGGCCGGGACAGTGCGCTGTTATCTAATCCTGAGCGCCAAGCCATCAAGCGCAGGATTGGGGTAGTGTTACAGGATTTCCACCTCATCGAACATTTGTCCGTCTATGAAAATGTCGCCCTGCCCTTGCGCGTATCAGGACAATCCAGGGCAGCGTATAATGATGATGTTGTGGAGCTCCTCCAATGGGTGGGGCTTGGACATCGCATGCAGGCCTATCCACCGACCCTATCCGGCGGTGAGAAACAGCGTTGCGCCATCGCGCGGGCCGTCATTGCCAAACCTGACCTGCTGATTGCGGATGAACCAACGGGAAATGTAGACCCCGCGATTGGACGAAGGTTATTGCGCCTGTTTTCAGAAATGAACCGGATGGGTACGACCATCCTCATCGCCACTCATGACACCCATCTGATTGATGAACTGGATGCGCGGGTTTTGCGGATTGAAGGTGGACGGGTGTTCACGGGTAAACCGCAATGAATATCGTCACTGGACAAATCCCACCGGAAGCGCCGCTTTTACCCGGAAAGCTCCGCAACGTACGCGCGCTTTGGGTGGTTCTCATCATCATGGCTTTGCTGGCCGGTTTCGCGCTCTTATTTGCGCGGGGGTCCCTGCGTTTATCCGGAGAGTGGCAGACGCAACTCTCCGATACATTGACTGTTCAAGTCATGTTAGACGATGCAAGCGTTTGGGAACAACAAACCAAGCTGGCGCGGGATACGCTTGGTCCCGTTTTTCCCGGTGCAGATATCGAAATCATTTCAGAAGCCGAGGCCCGCGCGCTGATCAAACCTTGGCTTGGGAATGCGGCCTTACCCGAAAACTTGCCTGTACCGGGGCTTCTGAACTTAACGGGACAAAATCTGAATGTGAAAACCGCGCAAGCCGCCTTGGACGCGGCAGGCCTATCGGCCAATATTGATGATAATTCCCGATATGCAGACCAATTACGCGGGACGGCCCGGCGGTTGGTTTTTATTGGCCTCAGCACACTCTTCTTAATCCTCCTCGCCGGATTATCCGTAAACATCTTCGCGACCCGCGCGGGCATGACCGCGCAAAAGGAAATTATTCGCGTCTTGGTTCAAGTCGGTGCCAGCGATAAATTCATCGCCAAACTCTTCATTGGTCAAGCCTTTCGGCGCGGCGCAATTGGCGCAGCCATCGGCCTGGCTTTAGCCGCCTTAATGTGGCTGTGTCTGTCAATCTTAGGAGACTGGGGCGGATTTGGCTGGCCAAATTTTGGTGCAGGCGCGGTAGATATTCTTTGGCTCTTGGGCCTAGGTGCTGTTTTCGCCGTGATTTGCGCCCTTGCCGCCGGCGTTACCGCGACCCGTCAATTGGCATTTGAGCGGAAGCGTTTGTGATCCGCTATGGGGAAAATTCACGGTCCGGCAAACCCCAGTCAAAACGACGGGGCTGGGCTCGGTTTTTGACGTTTTTGATTGTGGGAACCTTGTCCCTTTTACTTGGCGGCTTTATCGCTTTTGCCCAACACGTAGACCGTATTCGGCCCCCGGAAACCTTGCCGATTGCTGATGGAATCGTTGTTTGGACGGGTAAAGGCGGCGGCCGTTTGCAAGCCGGCGCAGACCTCTTGCAAGCCAAAAGAGGCGAAAGACTCCTCATATCAGGAGTTCATGAAGATAATGGCCCGGCAGAAATAACGGATATTTCGGGATTAACAAAAGCGCTTGCGGATTGCTGTTTGGATTTAGACTATGCAGCCAAAGACACCACCGGGAATGCGCGCGAGACAGCGAGTTGGGCAAAGGCGTTGGGATATGATCACATTATACTCGTTACCTCCGCCTATCACATGCCCCGCGCCAAAGTAGAAATTGCGGCTGCCGCCGGACGTATTCAAATTACGCCATATCCCGTCGAGCGTGCCGACGCCCGAACATGGTACAAATCAGGAAATCGGACGGAACGATTGCTACAGGAGTATTTCAAACTCTTATTGTCCTATGCCAGAGGTCGAGAGTCTGAAATCAAACCTCCGAACCTGACCGAAATGCCTGAGACTTAATCTGGGTCAGAATCCAAAATACGGCGCCGAATATCGCGGGTCTTTGCAAAACTATCCAGCAGTCTGTCCCCGTCATCCCACCGAATAGCACGTTTTAACGCCGTCAGATCCTCAATAAAACGGTCAACGACTTCTAAGGTCGCGGTCTTATTGGTCAGGAACACATCCCGCCACATGACGGGGTCAGACGCGGCGATGCGGGTAAAATCTCGAAAGCCGCCGGCCGAGAATTTGACAACTTCTTTTCGCGTCACGGTCTCCATATCAATGGCGGTACCAACGAGCGTATAAGCAATCAAATGCGGCAGATGAGATGTTGTTGCCATGACAATGTCATGGCGAGAGGGGTCCATAACGGCGACATCACTGCCGAGCGCTTCCCAAAAAGCCGTTAGGTCTTTGATGGCCGTTTCATTTGCTCCCTCGGGCGGCGTGAGCACGCACCATCGGTCTGTAAAGAGTGTTGCAAATCCGGATTCGGGGCCCGAATTTTCAGTCCCTGCAATCGGGTGCCCCGGGATCAAATGAATATCATCGCGGACTTGGTCGCGCATGGCATCGACAAAATGCCCCTTCACCGATCCGACATCCGTCAGAACCGCGCCCGCCTTCATAGACGGCATCAGCGCCATGGCCGTCGCGGCAAGACGTCCGGACGGTGTGCATAATATGATGAGGTCAGCCTGGGCAGCGAAATGATCCGCCGGGCCGTCAGCCACACCATCCGCGATATCCAACCGCGTTATGGTTTTACAAACCGCCTCTGAGGTATCTGCAATATATATTGTTCTGCATTGCTTTGCCTCTCTGGCTGCGCGGGCAATTGAGCTGCCTATAAGGCCGCCGCCAACAATCAAAACTGTATTAAAACGCATATCTATTGTCCAATCGGGCGCGGGAGGCAGCCAATGACCCGCCGCGTCGCTGTCGGCTCAATCTCGTGAAAGCCGTCCAAACTATACAAGCGAAAACGTCCTGTCTGCGCGCGCAATACAGCGCCGTCGGGTACAGCCTCCTCACCCGCTATGCACAGCAAAGTTTGATCAGCACCAGACGGCGTTAAAACCACATCGGCAACAGCAACGGCACGCGGCCAATCGCGGCGTCCGGTTCGGGGTAATCCGGCCAAAATATGCAGCCCTTCCATAGCCCCGCCGGGACCGAGCGCCGTCCACCAATTCACCATACCCCCCGGAGGCGGCGCAGGCGACGGCAACACGGCCACACCTTCGTCTTCTGAATAACAGGCTGCCAGAGCGGCGCTGGTGGTCGGATAGGTGCGCACGTCTAATGCAGCACCAAAACGGTCGCGTACCAATGACCAATTTGATAAAACATCGCCCTCTAACGCGACATGCAAACGCATAGGCCCTTGCGCGGCAAGGCTGGCACTCATGAGTTCAGCCCAAATTGTTGACACGAGTGAGGCTTGTGTGGCTTCGGCTTTGGAGGCAAGCTGCCTCACATGGCTGTCTTCCCGCGATGGCCGCCACACCCGCATACCGCCCTTGGCCTTTCGGACTTGCCCGGACAGCTCTAAACGTTGTGCGATTAAATCGAGAAGCGCATTATCTACCCGGTCAATCTCGCGCCGGACTGTTTCAATATCAGGAATTTCGTCAGCCATCAGCTCGATTTACACTCGTTTCTTCTACGCGGACGCGGTTCATAACCGGAACACCCGCAAATTTCGGTCGCGCGACTTTATGGGCATGACCAATGTCCGATGGCGCATAAAGGCGCTTTATCGCTTCGACAAGCACCAGTCCTGAAAAACGCGGCCAAACTGTCTCGCCGAAACGTTCTGCGCCGCGCACAATACTCGGCCGCGCGAAGGTGCGGACCGGGGGAATATATAGCGCGTTTGCCCCTACAGTCGGCGTGAATTTCGCATTTCGAAGCGCGGCTTTTAGCTGACGTCTTGAATAGGGGCGGCCTGCCCCGAAGGGTAAGCTGTCGGCGCGCGCCCACATACCTGCACGATTGGAACACATAATAACAATACGGCCCTCCGGCGCTAAAACACGGTAAAGCTCAGCGAGTGTCGCCTGTGTTGTTTCCGCCTCTTCAATGGCGTGCACAGCCAATATGCGGTCAAAGGCGGAGTCGGAAAACGGTAAAAACTGCCCTTGCGTCAACACAGTTGCGACGCCGCGTTTCCCCTCATGCGCAATCGCACCTTGGCCTTCAGGCATCGCCAGTACGAGCCGATTTGTGCCCGCCTCATAGGGTTCAAGATACGGCCAAGCATAGCCATAGCCGAGCACATTTTTTCCGGCCAAATCCGGCCAAAGCGTTGCCAAACGCCGCGCGGCCATACTGCGCGCTGCGTCGCCCAATGGGCTGGCATAAAATTGCTCTAATCGTGTTGCGGTTTCGCGCATACAGGTCGTTTAGATTATGACGCCCGCTTTTGCCAGCTCGGTGCAGCAGACGGCACACCAAACATAAAGCCTTGGAGATAATCGACTCCAAGGCGGCGCAATATATCCGCATCAGCTCGATCATCGACCATTTCCGCAACCGTTTTGACGCTGAATGTCTGGGCAAGATCGACCATCATGCGCACAAAGGTTTGCTTATTCAAATCTGAGGCGACACCTTCGATTAAACTTCCATCGATTTTTATTGCGTCGGCTTCAATCGCCATCAGATTACGGAAAGTCGTATACCCCGACCCAAAGTCATCAATTGCAAAGCTGCACCCCAAAGACCTAACGCTATTTGAAAAAGCGCTGGCCATTGCCGGATCGTCCAGTGCAACGGTTTCTGTCAGTTCAATTGTAATTTGCTCTGCATACGGTCCTAACGCTTTTATGGCCGCGATATATTCTGATGCAGATTTGGAGTCTTTTACCGTCCCGGCAGACACATTCAAAGCCAGATGAATACCCGGCTCTTGTTTCAGCGTCTCGGACGCCAACTCGAGGGCCCGTCGGTCCAAGAGGTGCACGAGGCCCAATCGCTCTGCTGCCATGATAAAACGGCCTGCGCTGATGACTTCACCGTCTTCACGTCGCAGACGTAAGAGACATTCGTAATGATGCAAGCGCGAGGACTTTGTTTCAATAATCGGTTGATAGGCCAGCTGGATACGGCGCTGGTTTAAGGCGTCCAAAATATCTTGTGATGTTGTATCGCGAGACACGCGCGCCGCGTCACTGGCCATAGCGTCGTCATACATACACAACTTCGAAGGCTTAGCATGTTTCAAAGCGGTCAGAGATTGGGACAGGGCTTCATCCGCCGTGTTCGCATGTGTCGGAATTTGGGTCGACCCGATAGAGACTTCGCCGTACAGACCCCCGTGAGGCGTTTTAACGGGCGAATTTTCCAGAAGAAAGAACAACCGATCCGTTATGGCCTTCACGTCGGTCTGGGAGGCTCCGTAAAGTATGAGCGCGAAATCCCCGCCACCAATCCGACCGAGAATATCAGGCGTGCGCACGATACGAGACAACCGCTTGGCAAATTCCGACAAGACTTTATCTCCGGTTTCAAATCCGTAGACGTCATTGATGTCTTTCAAATTTGCCAACCGCAACCGAAGCAGCGCCCCCTCGCCGCGTTGACGCAAGCTTAGCGCGATAAGATGATCAAGAGCACAACGGACCGTCCCCAGATTTGCAATTCCGGTCAAATCGTCATGATTGGCTAAATAGGCGGCGCGATCTTCCGCCCGCTTTTGGTTGGTCACATTTCGCATGACGCCTTCAATCTGGCTTGGCTGATCGCCCGCTCCGGACTTGCGGCGGCCCTGTTCTTCGATCCAGATTTGATCGCCTTGATGGGTTCGCCATTGGTAGACCACCTTATATTCAGCCCCGTCCCACGTCAGGCGACGGAGCGATTTTTGCCGCGTTCTCGCATCTTCGGGCGAAAGGCGAGCGGTCCACGCTCTATTTGTTTTCGGAATTTGGTTTTCCAAACTACACAGCACGTCCGACGCTTGTATCGCGGGCGTAAAATCCAATCGTGTCAAATCCGTGATGCGAAATGGCGCAGCCCGCATGAGAGACAGGGCAACGTCACCATCCCACACGCCGGATATGCGCGCGAGACGTTCACCCTTTGCAAGATTTTTATCCATGGAGACGCACTGTCATCACTACAACCTATAAATGCAAGGTTTAATAATCATGAAATCAATCACCATAGCCATCTGCGACAGAGAAATCTCGCCGGGCGGCTGCAATGGTCACCATGAAACCCGCCATGACATCGAGGAGAGTCATCACCATAATCAAGAAAAAGACGGAAGTTGCGAAAGCGGGTAGAAGCAAAAATTCCACCAAACAAACGATAAATAATATCAATGAAAACGCATGATTCATAACCGCGGCCCGGCCGATGCCTGTCGATTTTATCAATTCGAAGAAGAGCATTAAGAGCGCGCCGGAAATCAGCGCATGGCCCGGGGTGATGTACCAGATTGCGCCGCTCGTCATTGGAACGGCGAAAACGTCTGTGTCCAATCGAATTCGCATGCTCTCGACTGTGGACAAGGTCGCCCCGCCCAAGGCGAGGATATTATAGATGACCACAGGAATAATCATGAGTGGGAAAAGTGTAAAAAATCGCACGGTGGAAGCTCGAATCAATAGGGTTAAGAAAACCCTACCCCCCAACCGTTTAGGAGGTGTTAACTAAATCTCGTCAACGCCGCCGGGTAATTTCATCCGGCCCCGCAACCAAATGACCCCGCGCAAATCTGCAATACTTACCTTGAGCCGCCCGAAATTCGTATATTTGCTTTCCCCAAACTCACGCGCGCGATGGTTCACATCGGCAAATTCGATGGCATAGCCTTCGCGCAACATCAGGGCCGGAATATACCGGTGAATATGATCGAAATATGGAAGGTCCAAAAATGCCTGACGTCTGAAGACTTTCAACCCGCAGCCCGTATCATCGGCTTCGTCTTTCAACAGGCGTTTGCGAATACCATTTCCGAAACGTGAGGCGACCTTTTTGGCCGCCGAGTCAATGCGTTTCGCGCGGCGACCCCCGACCATGGCTAAGTTTTCGGGGGCATCCCCCCGTGTCAGCTGCGCATATAGCGCTGGAATATCGGCAGGATCATTTTGTCCGTCACTATCCAATGTCGCGATTGTTGCGGCCCGAGCCGCTCTTACGCCGGAACGAACCCCTCGAGATTGACCGGAGTTTTGCCGATGCGATAAAACACGTAAATGAGGGAAGCGGGACTTCATATCCGTCAGCACCTCTTTGGTCTGATCGGTCGACGCATCATCAATAAAAATCATCTCATAGGCGATGCCGGAGAGCGCGTCGTCAATTTCAGACGCTAAATTTTCGACATTTTCTGCTTCATTAAAGGCCGGCACAACAACAGAAATCAACGGCGCGGTATCCGGTTCAGCGTTTTTTTGTTTAATCGACATGTCAGCGTCATGTCATGAAAAGCCCAGCTCATCAAAGGCGAAAACACTTTTGTACACTCGCCTTATAGGATAGTCGGACCCCTATGTTGGGACATCTCACAAAACGCCGATGGCACGTCGTAATTTTAGCTTTGCTCACACTGGCAATGGTTTTACCGGGCCTCGCAAGTTTACCGGTCATTGACAGGGACGAAGCCCGCTTCGCTCAAGCCAGCGTGCAGATGGCGGACACAAATGACTTGCTGAATATCAGGCTGCAAGACGAAGCGCGGAACAAGAAGCCCGCCGCCGCCTATTGGGCGCAAACCGCGATGATAAAGGCCTTTGTCCATGATGGTCAAAACCGCATTTGGGTTCAACGTCTGCCATCCGTGGTAGCAGCGCTTCTCACGATACTCGCCTTATATTGGGGCGGGCTGCGCATGGTTGGCCGAAAAGCCGCTTTAATCGGCTGCGCCTTATTAGCGACGTCCCTCATCTTTGTGTTTGAAGGTCACATTGCGAAAACAGACGCGCTGCTCTGCGCGGCAACGACCGTTATGTTTGCGAGTTTGGGGCGTTTACGAAACGCCGAAGGACAAAGAGAGGTGTGGGCGTTCTGGGTGGCCTTGGGCCTGTCCATCATGATCAAAGGTCCGGTTGGCCCCTTACTCGCTGTCCTCTCCTTGGGCTCACTTTGGGCGTGGGATCGGACACTGTCTTGGGCCCGCCCATTAGTAAATTGGGGCGCGATTATCGTCTTTATTTTATTTTGGTTGCCGTGGGGCGTTGCAATGTATGTCGTCACCGACGGCGCATTTTATATTGAGAGCCTTGGCAAGGATTTCGGCGGAAAAGTTATTTCGGGACAAGAAAATCATGGCGCGCCGCCGGGGTCACACACCCTCATTATCTGGGCGACACTTTGGCCAGCGAGTTTATTCCTTTTACCAAGCTTGGCTTATGCCATTCGCGCCATACGGTCCGGCGATGAAAATCCGATTGTTCGATCCATAAAACTAATCTTGTGCTGGAGCCTTCCGTTTTGGATTCTGATAGAGATTATGCCGACGAAACTGCCCCATTATGGTCTTCCGGTTTTCCCGGCGTTATGCCTGCTGATGGGGACGGGAATTTCAGCCATGAGCCAGATCAAAGGCTTCGCAAAAACCCGGTTCGCGGGAGGATTTTTCTTTATTCTAAGTAGTGCCATCGTGCTGAGCGGCCTGCTTTTCCTGCAAACCCGGTATGGTGATGCGGAGCACGCCGTCGCGAGCTATATCATTTGCGGCGCGGCAGGAATGAGTGCAATTATCGCCGGCTTTGCTTTATGGGGGCATAAAATTCACGTCTCTTTAGGGGCGGCTCTCCTCTCCTCAATCCTCGCGATGACCGGGGCTTATGGTTATATTCTACCCAATTTAACGGCGTTTAAAACATCAGAACGCCTTGCAGCTGAGTTGGAACGTTTTGCACCCAATATAGAAAGCGGCGCAATTCATAGCCCGCATTTTACCGAGCCGAGCCTGATTTATCATGTGGGCACACACATCAATTTAAAGGCTGGTAAAGTGGATATCTCACCGGGACGAGCTGTCATTTTAAACGCGCTTCACAAAGACGCTGAAGCCCTCAATCAAGATTTGACAAGGGCCGCCCATGCTCAAGGTCAGTGTTTAGAGAGGTCAAACTCCATAAAGGGCTTTAACTACTCAAAAGGCGTCCCTCTCGATATGGTTATTTTAAAGGCGGCACCTTGCGCGGCTTCTCGCCAAAAAGAGCAGAATTAAGCGACAGGACATATGCGCGGCCAACAATGGCGATGGCCATAAGCGGCGCGGCCAAAACCGTCAGTATCTTTGGCATTATTCCCGGCGTATAATTCCAGAAATAGCGCAAGAAGCCTTTCAGCTTTTCTTTTTCAATCCAGACACGCGGTACATTTGACGTCGACCCATAATGCATAACGGTTGCGCCGGGGACAAAACCGACTTGTCCGCCCATCTGTCGCGCGCGGCGACAAATTTCAATATCTTCAACATGTAGGAAATAACGCTCGTCAAAGCCGCCCATTTTCTCAAAGCTCGGACGATCCGTCATAAGGCACGCCCCGGAAATCGTATCGATTTGTACGGGATGCGTTGGAAGCGGATCGGTTTCCCGATGAATTGATTTTAATCCCGGAATAACCTCTAAAACAGGTAGAAATCCAACCAAAGCGGATAACGGTGTCAGAGCGCGCCGCCGGGCGCCTCGCTGTTCGCGCCCTTTTTCATCCCGTAATAATCCACCCGTGATCCACGGCTCAACAAGAGAATCTCCGGCATTCGCAAGTTGACGCGCGGCGCCTTTCGCGATCACAGCATCTGGATTGAGGAAGAGTAAATAGTGCCCGGTCGCTAAATTTGCGCCGTAATTACAGGCACGGGCAAAACCAATATTCCCGTGACCTTGCAAAAATCTAACGCGCGTGCGCTTAGCTGTGAGTTCTGAAAGTCGTGCGCGGGCGCTTTCCGTATTTCCATTATCAACAACGATAAGTTCATGCACATCGCGGTCAGCAAGCGCCGCTGTGATGGCCTCCATCAAGGCAGGGCCCGTCATGTAGCTGACCATTATAATGCTGATTGGGCGCTTTCTGGCCCCTTCGAATGTCGGGTCAACCTGGCTGTCGAACGGGCTGACAACCGCGGTTTTCCCAACTGGTAATGCTTTAATCTGCGTCACAATCCACACTCCTTGCACCCAAAAGCGTAGCCCCCAGACCAGTGCTCTAGTCGCCTAGACTTATGATTGTAAAGGTAAAATAAGATTCCGTTAAGGGTTGGTCATACCCGGTTCATCCGTATTTCGACGGTTGTGCGGTAAAAGGCAAAGCAGACTTACGGTCAAAAATATCAACGCCCACCACCAATGTTGCCAGACGCCAATGGTGACGGCGCCGCTCGTTGTGATTGTGACAAGCAAGCCTGTTACAGCAAAAGCGCGGGTCGAATCCGTGCAAAATTTGAGAGCTATTTTCAGCAAAGATAGAAGAAAACCAACGGTAAGCACCACCCCAACCAGGCCCGTTTCCAGCCAAATTTGGAGTCCAATATTGTGAGGATGCATGGACATCACGGTAATATCCCGGCCATCGGGCGCGCGAAACTTTAGTTCGTCAAACGCGCGCGCGGAGTCGAAGCCATGCCCAAAGAGCGGTGCCTGTTTCAGAAGCTCCCAGCTATACGCCCACATGCGTAGACGATGCTCCCAGGACAATGGGATTTGCCGCATCATTTCAGTCTCTACAAGAGCCGACACATACCCGAGTCCCGGCGCAAATATCACGCTCGCCACCGAGAAACCAAAGGCCAAAATCAAGCCCATCTTGATCCGGTACCACGCCATACCGGCAAAAACTCCCGCGAGTAATAACGTTGGAGTCACGACGGACAGATCATTTAATTGAGCGGACAACATCAGCGCGGCAAAGCCCAAGAGGGCCAAAACCCAACCGTGTTGCACGCGCAGCATCAGCAGGGCCGCCACGGGCCAGAGAAGCTGGGCGTAACTGACCTGCCCGCGTCCAAGGTTCATTTCCGCGTCGCTGAGTCTTTGTATCGGATCTCCATCCGGGCGAACGGGATCCCCCCACAAAGACAGCGCATAGCCGCTGGCCGCTTCAATCAAAAGCAGGGTGACCCCCAAAAGGCCTGCGGCGATAACCACCCACGTCAAGGCGGTTTTGACCCGCATCGACGTTTTCAAGACAACCAAAGGCACAAACAAGAGAGCGACGGCCAATCCGAAAAGCACAGACGCATTTCCACCCAAAAAGACATCCTCATGCGGGCTCCACAACGTAGAAATCCACGCCCATGCCGCGAACGCCAATAGCCAGATAGGCCAAGCGGCTCGTAAATATCCGGCCCCTGTGCGGTCAGCGGTCCAGGCCAAGATTGCCGATACGCCGACGATAAAACCTGCGGCTTGGAAACCCAATCCGCCGGCGAGGGCTAATATCGGCGTGAGCAGAAGCGTTAACCAAAGCCAACCTTGAGCTACGCCGTTTAAACTTTTGACCAGCGCCCTCAATGTCTTACGCGCGGCGCATGTCCGGCGGCGTCGCTTCCTCCATAAAGGTCGCAAGCGCGTCCTCAACGGTCAGAATTGTTTGATCCCGCGACCCCAGACGGCGAATGGCGAGCTTGCTCTCTTCCATCTCTTTCCGCCCGACAACAGCGATAACCGGTATTTTTCGATCCGCAGACAACTCTCGGATTTTGTAATTAATCTTCTCATTCCGCACATCCAGTTCCGCGCGAAGGCCGGCTGCATTTAATTTGGCCACGACCTCAGCGGCATACTCATCTGCATCCGAGGTAATTGTCGCGACAACGACCTGCACGGGCGAAAGCCATAACGGAAATTTCCCTGCGTAATTTTCAATTAAAATCCCCAGGAAACGTTCGAAGGACCCGAGCACGGCGCGGTGCAACATGACGGGGGCATGTTTTTTATCATCATCCCCAATGAAACTCGCCTTCAACCGCTCAGGCGTATTGGGATCGAGTTGAATGGTGCCCGCCTGCCATTCCCGGCCGATTGCGTCGCGCAGAACAAAGTCCAGCTTCGGGCCATAAAACGCACCGTCACCTTCATTCAGTTCAACCTCAAGACCGGAGGCATCCGCAGCCTCTTTCAGAGCCGCTTCGGCCTTGTCCCAATACTCATCTGAGCCGACGCGCAAGTCCGGGCGTGTCGAGAACTTAACTTTCACATCGTCAAACCCAAGGTCCGCATAGACGGATTTCAACAGCTCAGTGAAGGCCTTCACCTCATCGGTGACCTGTTCGAGCGTGCAAAAAACGTGACCGTCATCCTGAACAAAACCACGCACCCGCATAAGGCCATGCAACGCACCCGATGGTTCATACCGATGACAGGACCCAAATTCAGCAAATCGAATGGGCAGATCTTTATAGGACTTCTGCCCCTGATTAAACACTTGGATATGACACGGGCAATTCATGGGTTTCAGCGCGAGAACTTTATCTTCCTCTGCGATTTCGGCGACGAACATATTCTCGCGATATTTTTCCCAATGGCCGGAGGCTTCCCAGAATTTCCGGTCCATGAGCTGCGGCGTCTTGATTTCCTGATAGCCATATTCGCGCTGACGCCGGGACATATAATCGCGCAGCGTCGTGTAGAGCATCCATCCGTTCGGATGCCAAAACGCTTGGCCTTGGGCTTCCTCTTGGAAATGGAACAGCCCTAATTGACGACCCAAACGGCGATGGTCGCGGGCTTCGGCTTCTTCGATTTGCTTTAGATGAGCGTCCAAATCCTCCTGGCTCGCCCAAGCGGTTCCGTAAATCCGTTGCAATTGCGGATTGTTAGAATCCCCGCGCCAGTAGGCCCCGGCGACTTTCATCAATTTAAACGCTTTTCCAATTTTCCCGGTGCTGGGCAAATGCGGGCCAAGGCAGAGGTCGAACCATTTGCCTTGCTTGTAAACGGTCAGCACCTCATCCTCGGGCAAGTCTTCAATCAGCTCGACTTTGAAATGTTCGCCCAAGCCTTTGAACAAGGCGATGGCCTCATCCCGCGCCATAACCTGGCGCTCGAACTTGTCATTGCGGTTGATGATGAACGCCATTTTTTTTTCAATCGCGGCAAAATCATCTTCGCTGAAGGGCTCATCCCGGTGGAAGTCGTAATAGAAACCATTTTCAATGACGGGTCCGATTGTGACCTGCGTCCCGGGAAATAACTCCTGCACAGCTTCGGCCAGCACATGCGCCGCGTCATGACGGATAAGCTCCAGACCTTCCGGATCTTTCGCAGTGACCAGCTCTATCTTGGCATCCGCTTCAATCGGCAGGCTAGCGTCCACCAACTTGCCGTCCAGTTTTGCCGCCAGAACTTGTTTCGCAAGACCTTTGGAGATTTTCTTGGCGATTTGCATCGCGGTTATCCCCGCCTCATATTCGCGGGCTGCACCATCTGGAAATGTTAAAGTGACCATCACATTATTCCGAATTCGTTCCTCGCCATATGGCGACGCGCCAAGGGGCATATATGGGCGGTGTGGTAATGTTTTCGGGCACATTATCAACCCCACTTGTTCCCCCCAAACGTTCAAATGGCTGACATCGCAGCAAACGCGAAAGCGTCATCCACCCCCCATACCAAGGCCCGTGCCGGTCAATCGCTTGTTTTGAATAGGTCGAGCAGGACGGATAGTGACGGCATTTTACCCCTAAAAAGGACAAAACGGGGGAGATAAAAATCTTGTAGATCATCAAGGCCGCGAGCATGGGCAGACTTATCAACTTCCCAATCATGCGGCTTTATCCAACGCATTTTCAAAAGCGGTGACGGCGGCATCGAAGGCCAGCATCGTCGAGATATGACGCGCCGGATATTTCGCCACGCCTTGTAAAATCGCCAATTTAGCGAAGCGCCCAACGGGAGGCTCGCCGCCGGTTTTTAACATCGCGTGGAGGCTATCCCGAGCGGCGGTCAAATCATCCAAGCTTGCGCCGATTATCGACTCTTTCAAAATCGCCGCGCTCGCCTGCCCCAAGGCGCAGGCCTGAACCCGCATTGCGGAGTCAGTCACAACGCCGCCCTCGATTTTCAAATCAATCTCAAGCCAAGACCCGCAAAGCTTGGACACTTTCCGCGCAGTCCCATCAGGCGACGGCAAAGCCGCATTTTCCAAGGTCGAGGAAAGCGT
>CALFWV010000012.1 GCA_937927825.1 uncultured Caulobacterales bacterium
TGACCCCCGGGAAGACGGACAGAACACCGGCGACCTCGTTGGTCGCAACATTTTCAGCTTTCCAGCGATAAGTGTCCCCGACTCGGTCAATAAAGTAGTAAAACCCTTCCGCATCGCGTTTCATAAGGTCCCCCGTCCGGAACCAAGCATCTCCTTTTTTGAAAACATCTCGGAGAATTTTCTTCTGGGTGGCTTCTTCCGTGCCGTAGCCTTCAAATCGGAAACGCGGATCATCTTCGCGGATTTCGCCAATCATTTCTCCGGGGACGTTAAAATCCTCTCGAATGCAAAATCCGTCAGCGCCGCGAGGGTTCTCACCCGTTTCGACATCATAGCGCACGATGTCGATGTTAAATTTCCACGCCAGATAAGACGGCACGCGGCCAACCGCGCCGACCGGACCGTCCACGTTAATCAGGCTGACATTTCCTTCCGTCGCACCGTAAAATTCGATGACATGCGGGACGTTAAAGCGAGAGACGAAACTCTCCCAGACTTCAGGACGTAATCCGTTTCCGATAATCCAACTGATATTATGCTTGCGCTCATTCTCCGTTGGCGGCTGCGAGAGAAGGAACCGGCACAGCTCGCCGACATAAGTAAACATGGTTGCGCCGTGATCAACGGCGTCATCCCAAAATTTGGACGCAGAAAATTTCGGTATGATAATAACTGCGCCGCCGTAGGTAAGCATCGCCCCGCAACCGACAAGCCCGCCCGTTGCGTGATACATTGGCAAAACCATCATCATGCGATCGGATGCCTTTGCCTTGGCCCCCGTCCCTATTCCGCGCAGATAGTTTTGCGCGCGAACATGGGTTACTTTGGCAGCTTTTGGCAGGCCGGTTGTTCCGGAGGTAAACATTTTCATGGCCTGCCCGCTGGCGAGTAAACCTTGGCGCTCAGACTTGGCCGGACGGTCCGGACGCAGTTCAGAAATGGCTTCGTCAAAACTGTCATAGCCTTTGACCTCGCCAAAGGCCGACCAAACTTTTGGGTTTCCTTCGACTTGCTTCTTTGACGCCTTCCACTGGCCGGCCATTTCGACATCCATGATGACGTGAGACGCATCAGAAATATTCACGCAATGTGCCAGCGCTTTGCCCGAGAGCTGATAGTTCAAGAGCGCCGGAACGACGCCCAGTTTTGAGAGGCCGAACCAAAGTGGAATATATTCGATACGGTTGCGCGCAAAGACAGCAACGCAATCCCCCTGCGAAAGACCCTGTCCTTTGGCCCAAGCCGCGACGCGGTTGGCATAGGTTTCCATATCATCATAGGTCCACTTCCGGTCACCTTCGATAAAAGCGATATTCCCGCCAAAGGCGTCAACCCGCATTTCCAGCTCGTCCGCGATCAGAAAATCAGAGTCCGCATCCACCGATTTAACGGCGCGCAACATGCGGAGCAGGTCACGAATATATTTAATCTCTCGCGAGAGGGAAAAGCCCATACTGGCCCCCAAATTTGGAATGTGAATCTTTAATTTAGGTACACAGTAATGCCGTGTGGGCAAAAGAAAACCCTGTTTGCAGTATGGGCCGCAAACAGGGTTTGAGTTGTCTAACTAACGTGTCTGGGTCGACGGGAGTAATGTCGAGGCCAAACGTGGGAACATGGGGTGCCCCCCAAGGTTCGTAAAACTATTTGCAATGGCTGTGCCAAGAATGAAAGCGAATTTTTCCCGTTTAACGGGAAAAAATTTAGAGGATTCGCCTCACATCAAGACACGGCTGTCCCACATTGGTACACTAACGCGTTGGATAGCCCGCTGTGCCGATTTGCAGACAGGTTCCGTCCACATTTTTTCGTGTTCCGCTCGGGCATGGCGCAGGCTCAATCGTCGTGCGAGGCGCTTGTGTTCCGTATCGCGGTGTCACAGGCAGCGGCGTCACAGATGGCGGAGGCGTATATTGTGGAGAGGTCTGAACGCCCTGGGGCCTCACCCGTCCCGTCGCCGCCAGGCGATAGCCTTCGATATAATTCGCGGGCAGATAGATTGGCGTCTCACCGCCACGCGCATCCAAGGCAATCAATGTCAGTCCGTCAAAACGAGCCGCATCCAAGCGTTCATTTGGAATAAAGATCCGTAACTTATCCTCACGGGCGCAATCGACACTGCGCGACGAGACAACACTACGGCCGCCATACCCGTCATTCGGGAAGAAGTTCTTCCGGATGCGATTATTGATACGGTTTTTCGTCCCGCCCGTCGAGATACGGCGGCTTGATGACGCTTTTTTAGGACGCGAGGATGAGCGCGTATTAGACGAACGCGTTGGTTCAGACTGTCTGGGCTGACTCCGTCTGGTTTCACTGCGCCGTGTTTCACTGCGGCGGCGCTCACTTCGGACGGGGGCTGCCTGTCTTGGCGCCCCGCGCGTAATCTCAGACCGTTGGGGGGCAACCGACTGCGAAACAGCCGGAGGCGCTGTCGGCGCGGCCGTTCTGATGCGGGAGCGCTGGCTCGCATTACCGGCACGCGACGGCGCGACGGCGCGCTCATTGCGGC
>CALFWV010000013.1 GCA_937927825.1 uncultured Caulobacterales bacterium
ATAGCTTATCTGTTGATAGGAATATAGTCCTTTTGTGCATAAGTCTAACTTTGGGGATAATTTACCCATGTCATCCCGCACACGTCCGCAGGACGTAGATGCGGGACCTGTCGGTTATCATCATCAGCTTGCGTGAATGTCAGTTGGGTCCCGCATCTCAACTTCGCTGCGTGCGGGATGACAATGTGGTGCGTCAAAAAATACTGCAGACGCAGGGGGAGAGGGCCCTGCGTCTGCGTGCCCCGCCAATCTCGCGCACTCTCTTTGGGGGAAAGCGACACAGAAAGAGCCCGGCGGTATGAGGGTTATGCTTCTATTTTAGTTTCCGTGAGCGCGTTGATGACCCGCTCCATATCGTCAGCCAAATAGCCAATATTATAGGTCACATCATCAGCCTTGGCTGCGCCGAGAACTTCGCCCGTATGGGTGTCGACGAGGAGGGCTTTGGCTTCCGCTTCGTCCCAGCTGGCGCAGTCGTCGTGAATGGTCAGTCCTGTTTCGGACAGGGCTTTCCCGCCAAAGCTGGACCAGTATGCGTCTGTACCCATGCCGTAGAGTATAACGTGGGAGTAGCCTTCATTCGCGGCGGTCAGGCGGATTTCATCGATTTTATTATCTGTGTCGACGCCTTGGAAATCCAGCTCAGGTAAATATTTGAAGTAATCGCCCGCGCTGAGTAAATCGAGTTTGACCTCCACCCGCTTTTCCAAAAATTTCCAATCGGCCTCTTCGGCATAAGGCGTTGGGATAAACCGTCCGCCGTCCAGACGCGCAACCGCAATCCGGCTCGTCGCGCTCAGTTTTTCCTGCTCGAGGAATGCGGCCTGACGTAATTCAGCAGAGCCATTGTGCGGCGTGATCGTTTTGACGGGCTCGACCATGGCGAGGTAATCCTCATCGGCGAAGGCCGTTGGTGATCCGGCGAAGGCCGTATTTGCAAAGCCTGTGATTAAAGCAGTGATTGCAGCGGTTTTCAAAAGTGTTTTCATGGTCTTAGCCCTCATAAGTGTTGATGAACCCTATTTGACGGGCAGAAAGGGCGAGCGTTGGACGCAGCTGTGCTAATTTTGGGGCAATGTATTGGTAATGTGGCAGGAATTACGGCGAAACGTTCAAATGTGGCAGATTTTCCGGGAATATGGCAAAAAAGAGCAGGGCTGTCGTGCGCGCCTCGGCTTTTATTCTCGTCTACGCATCTTTGCGGCCTCACCGGTCATCGCCGCCGATTAAGCAAAGAAAAACCCGACTTCTCGAAGGGGAACAAGAAGCCGGGTCAAAATTGGACCATAAGGGGAGAGGTCCGAAGTTAAACAGTAACGCCGAAAAGGGGAAACGACGTTGAACACTCTATCGCCCAATCGGTCTTCACATACAAAACACCTATCGGTGGGGTTTTCGTGAGATTGGCTAACAAAAACGTGAGAGATCATCCGCCTTAAACCCTGGAAGCCTCTCGACAGCCACGCGGTTTTTCTAGCAATTTTGATGGCGTTACGGTTAAAGGGCGAGATGACGTCACCTGCGACACATATGGGACATTCGGGTCAAACAGACGCCGTATCGCCCGGTCAAGCCGCTAAATATAAGGCGTTTCTGAGTTACAGCCGGGCCGATGAGATGCGCGCACAGCGGCTGCAAAGGCAATTAGAACGCTATCGGATACCTAAACCTCTGCGGACAGGGCAAGCCGGGATTGGCGCCATTTTCCGTGACAAAGACGAGCTCTCAGCCGCATCAGAACTGGATAGCTCTATCAAGTCCGCTTTGCGAAATTCAGAAAATTTGATTGTTTTATGCTCACCGCCCGCCGCGCAATCTGACTGGGTGGATCGGGAAGTCGCCTATTTCAAAACTCTGGGTCGGGAAGACCGAATTTTTACCGTGTTTCTCTCGGGTGAACCTTATGCGGAAAAGCGGGGGTTTGACCCGGGCGAAGAGTGTCTGCCAAAATCAATCCGATATGACCTGACCGAAATGGGCGAAATTATCGCCGAGCGAGCGGAGCCTTTAGCGACGGATTTAAGGCCCGGGGGCGATGGCGAAAAGCTGGGTCTATTGAAACTGGTCTCAGCGTTGATGGGAATTGGTTTGGACCGCTTATTACAGCGCCAGCTCATTCGCGCGCGCCGTAGGATGACGGGTGTTATCGCAGGGTCTGCGGTTCTCATTTCCAGTTTTGCAGGCTTGTCTTGGGCAACCTATTCGGCACAAAAACAAGCGGAGGCGCGGCAAGCTGATGCGGAAAATTTCGTTGAATTTCTTTTGAGTGACCTATCGCTTGAACTTGAAACATTTGGTCGTCTTGACCTGCTCGATGCTGTTGGCGGTAAGGCAACGGACTATTACGCCCAATTTTCTGAGGGGGAATTAGATGCGCGGGCCAGTGGCCGGCGTGCGCGCTCTCTTCATTTTATGGGTAATCTCCAAAATGCATTGGCAAAAACGGAAGAGTCTCAATATTATTTTGAACAGGCTTATATGCTTACTGAAAAAGGGCTCACCGACGACCCCGAAAACCCTGACAGGATTTTTGAGCACGCTCAAAGTGCCTATTTCAAATCTCTCCCGCTTCGCCGTCTTGTCAATTATGAAAAGGAGCTGGCACAATTGGAGGAGTTTGCAACGCTGAGTCACCGGCTGAGCGCGCGCGAAGAGACGTCACGATCTATAACACAACGCGCCTTGGCCAGTATGAACATTGGGCGGGTCAAACTTCGAACCGATAAATTCGACGAAGCCAAAGCCTGCCTTTCAGACGCAGATGTATTGTTCAAAAAATTAAATGAAGCGGACCCAACAATTCAGCATCTTTTATACCGGACCGAGAATTTAGCGTGGTTGGCCGAATATTACCGAACCCAAGAGGATTTTGAGAAAAGCTACAGTCTCAGAGTCACGCAAAGCCGGTTGATCTCTGATCGATTGAACAAGCACCCAACAGACTTTCGCTTAATTGAAGCCTCTATTTATGCAGAATTGGGCTTGGCGAATTCAGCCAAATTCTCAGGCCGAATGGATGAGTCCAAAAGACATCACGCCATGGCGTTAAAAGGCACGCAGGATGCCTTGCAGTTGGAGCCCAGACGAGAAAAAATGCGGCGCGCCCAAAGCATTGTTTTACTCAGTATGATGCGTAATGCGGTCCCCATGAAGGACCGCGCCGCTTTCGAGGCCGCTGAAGCTGCCCTTGAAAAGCTTCAAACGGACCCCCTGACGAGAGCCGTCGGCGCGAGCAAATATTGGAACGAAATCTTGCCGGGGTTGATTGACGATATAGATTTTAATTCCGATTAGGGTTTTGCCGCCCCTCCGCGAGTTTTACGCCGTCCGCGACCCGTTTGAGATTTTTCAATCCATCCGCAAACTCGTGGGCAATTTGCGCAACGGCGACTTGGCGGGTCTTGTTTCGAAGTTTGTCTTTACGGTCGCCTTTTCCCACGACGGTACTGATGCCTTGTTTGTCGGCGAAAGTACTGCCGGTCAGATAAGGATATCCGTTGCGAACATCGAGCATGATTGCACTCGCCGTAGCTTCCGCTTTCAAATTGCGACTGGGCAATACGAATAGTCCCAAGACGGTCAAATCGGCGAGGCGCAGGGCATTCCCATCGGATTCCACTACATCAGAAACCTCATAGGCAATAACATAATCCAAATGCTGCCGGGCAGCCCCGCGTCGAATATGATCTATAACTGTTGTGTTTTTGCGCTGGTCGGCGCGGCTGACTGAGTTCGCGATTAACGGCGAGACCGGAACAAATTCGCCAAAGCTTGGCCCCAGACTTTCCGCCGCGTCACGCCAGGCCTCTGCTTCCTCCAAAGGCACGCTGATTAGGCCCTTATATTGTCCGATGCGGGCCAGGCCGATCCGGGCCGGAAACCGTAAATCCGGTTCAATGGCCGCTATCAACCGCACGTCTGCATCGGTGGTGGTGCCTGAGGGCTGATTTGCGGCAGCGGATGTGGCGTAGCGCGATAGGTAATCTTGACCCGAGGTATATTGCGCCGTGGTTTCGCAGCCGGCTAACGCCAGAACAGCGGCAGCTATGCTGAGTTTCGCAACGAATGGCTTTGCCATGTTTATCTCCCTTAAAATGGCAGGAATAGATTTAATCACGGCGGCAATGGGGCGGCTATGTGCTTATCATGCGGCGGGCCTGGGAAAATTCGTCAAAACACTTGGCAAGGTCAACTTGTTCACGTAACGTTCCAAAATGACAGTGACGCGCATTATCGGGATTGATCCCTCTCTTGTGGCCTGTGGTTGGGGCGTGATTGATAAGACGGGCAATAAAATCACCCATGTCGACCACGGCATTATTCGCCCGCCACGCAAGGAACCGCTTGCCTCGCGCCTGCATTTTATTTTTGACGCGCTGAATACATTAATCGGTGAATTTAATCCGTCCGAAGCCAGTGTTGAAGACGCGTTCATGAAAGATAATGCCATGAGCGCGCTGAAACTTGGTCAAGCGCGCGCGGCCTGTATTTTGGCTGCGACAACAAATGGCCTGAATGTTGGGGAATATGCGGCGCGGTTGGTGAAAAAATCTGTCGTCGGAACAGGGGCCGCTGACAAAATACAGGTCGCCCATATGGTCAATCTCTTGCTGTCAGGCGCGCATGTCAAAGCAGGTGATGCGTCGGATGCGCTGGCAATCGCAATTACGCATTGTAATCACATGGGGGCAAATAAGTTGACACCCGCACAGCTGACGCGCCGCGCGGGTTAAGCTGTTACTGGTTCTCCGATGTTTGCGCCTCTACCGCGCAGACACCTGACTGATAATTTCCCACACTGCGAATAATGTCTTCTGGCTCGGGCTCTTCTCTTTCGCCGGTGATAAGACTGTTGAGGACCCGCGTGACGAGACCGTCGAGCCGGGTCACGATATAGCAATCAACCGTCGGTTCCGCATGACCATTTCCGATACCGCTATCATCGGTGAGAAACAGATAACGCCCTTGCGTCAATTGGGACATGCCCCGCATTATGAATTCTGCTGTTTTATCGACCCCGCTTCCGGAAAGTGAAACAATATGAATTCCACGGCGACGGGAGATTGAGCCGGCCTCCCAGGTTTCGGCGATGTGCCTGTCATGGGGCGGCGCATCCGCCACCAAAAGGTTCACTTTCAGGGCGTCCTCGCGCCATTTCATTTTGAGGCCCGCTGTCATCGCCGTGTGCATGGCTTCCGGCATATCACCGCCGCCGGTTGCTTTTTGAGCGCCTAAGGTTTTTTTGAAGGTCTGGATGTCATCTGTGAAAGGGAAGTCTCTAACAACATAATCATCGCCTTTGTCGCGGTAGACGACGAGACTGTGCCGGATGTCAACGCCGGGATTGCTCGCCTCGACCCGGCTGACAATGGCGTCTAACTCGACTTGCAAATATTTCATTTCATCCCCCATGGAGCCCGTCGCGTCGATGGTCAGGAGAAGGTCGAGCTTATCAATTGGAGTTCTTTGCGTGGCCAGCGCAATTGTAAGATCGCCGCCTGTCTCGATTAGCTCCGGAGTGAGGGTCGTTTGAACCTCATCAAAACTGTCGGATGAAACAGAAAGAATATGTCCTGTCTCTAAATCATCATAATGGGGGTAAAGGTAAGTCATACCATCGGCAGCGGTACGTAAGGGCAGCACCTTCTCTCCGGCGCTATCCTTCAGGGACACGTCAGCCAAGGGAAAGGCCTTGCCCTGATTATCTTCGACGCGGATATTAATGCGGTTATTGGCATCGACCCAAGGCAGGTCTTTGGTCTTCAACTGGCCCTGAAGCATTTTATTGACATATTGTTTGAAAAGCTCGGGGTTCAGAATGTCGTCATAATCCCCGGCCGTCAGCTGTCCGGACTGGGGCTTGTCCTCCACCATCGCGAGTTCCGCATCAGATTGGTATGGGGTATCTGCTCCGGCATAGGCGAGGGGAGCGCAGCCCAGCATTAATGCGGCCAAGGATGCGGTTTTTAAATAGGGTTTCATGTCGATTAGCCTCTCTGGATGGGTGGTGAGACCTCTTTGAGAGTTATATGCGGCAGAGCTTGGATGGTGGCGTGCTGATTTTAAGGCAGCGGGCGGCAATTATGACTGAGAATGCGGCAATTGCTCGAAAATGTGGCAATCCCAAGATGCGAAGTTTTGGAGCGGCCTCTATAACAAGGCGCGCGCTTCGCGAGTCTGGGACTAAGGGAGCAGCCCTTATTTGCGGAGGGGTTTCCAGTCCGTGACGGGGGCTTTCGGTTCCGGCCAATGGTGGACCGGCGGCTCATAGACTGGCGGCTCATAGACGGGCGCCGGCTCTACATAAGGAACCGGGTCCGGTTCGATGACTTGCGGGGCCTCGACAACTTGAACGTCCGGTTGAGGTTGTGTGACAATTTGATAGACTGGATAAACGGGAACAACAGCCATCATACCGCAGCTTTGACCTTCAGTTTGGCAAGCCCCGCGTAGTCCCGCGCCATAGCGCGAGCGATGCGCCCCGATGGGGCTTTGCACAGACCTATATTCGGAACTATATCCAGCGGCCTCATATCCGTAGGCGTCATATCCATATCCTGATTGCGAATATCCGTAGCCCGCGTCCATGGACGTATCCTGCGCAGACATGTGGTGAGAGGGCGCGCATGCACCGACGGCGGCTGCGCCCAACCCGCTTATCAATAGGAAACGAATATTTCGTACAATATTAACCATAATTTTTGCGCTAATCTGAAACGGTTAATGAGATGCTAATATGTCTTAACACTCTTGATATTTGCCTTTCGCCCGCGAGGCCCTAGACCGTGGGTATGATATTCTGTTTTGATTCCTCTTTTTGGCTTGGAGCTGCGACATGATTGGTATGCTCAGCGGCATTTGCCTCATGGCAGGAACGGGCGAGGCCATCTTGGATTGCGGGGGCGTCGGCTATTTGGTGCAATGCGGGTCAAAGACTTTGGGGCAGCTTTCCGAAGGAACGCCCGCGCGTTTGCACATTGAAACCATTGTGCGGGAACAATCTATCACGCTCTACGGCTTTGCATCAGAAGAAGCCCGGGCGTGGTTCGTGCGTCTGCAATCCGTCCAAGGCGTTGGGCCAAAAGCCGCGCTGGCGATTCTCGATATATTATCCCCTGGCGAAATCATGAGCGCCGCAGCATTGGAAGATAAAACAGCTTTTGCCCGTGCATCAGGTGTGGGACCAAAACTGGCGACACGGATTGCCACGGAAGTGTCGGGTAAGGCCGCGCCGACGGGTCGTGGGTTTCAGGCCGCCTTCACGCCGCCCGTCTCTGGCGGCGCAAGTGAGGCGCAGCGGAATGAGGGTCTATCCGATATGCGCCTGCGAAATGACGCGATTAGCGCGTTGGAAAATCTAGGTATTGGGCAAAGCGACGCGCTTCGCGCCGTGGCGAAAGCTTATGGGACTTTTGCCGAAGATCCGAGTTTGGATGATTTGATCAAAGTGTCGCTCAAGGAATTAGGCTCGTGAGCGTTTCTCTGTGACCGAAGACCGTATCATATCCGCTGACACGCAAGTCGGGGACATACGCGACCGCGCATTGCGTCCGCTGTCTTTTGGAGATTTCGTGGGGCAAGCCTCTGCGATTGCCAATCTGAAAGTTTATGTCGAAGCTGCAAAAGGGCGCGGGGAACCGCTGGACCATTTGCTGTTGTCCGGGCCGCCGGGCCTCGGAAAAACGACGCTTTCGCAAATCGTTGCACGGGAACTTGGTGTGAATTTCCGCTCAACCTCCGGCCCGATCATTTCCAAGGCGGGAGACCTCGCGGCGCTCCTCACTAATCTCGAGCCAAACGATGTTTTATTTATTGACGAAATTCATCGCCTGAACCCGGTCGTCGAAGAAGTCCTTTACCCTGCGATGGAAGATTTCGAATTAGACCTCATCATCGGGGACGGTCCGGCGGCGCGGTCCATCAAAATTGATATTGCGCCTTTCACATTGATTGGGGCGACCACGCGAGCAGGGTTGCTGGCCACGCCGCTGCGGGACCGTTTCGGAATTCCTGTCCGCCTCGAATTTTACGATGTCAAAGATTTGACGAGTATTGTCACCCGCGCGGCAGGGAAGCTGGGCATGGAGATGACGGCGGATGGGTCGCGAGAAATCGCACGTCGCGCGCGCGGGACGCCGCGTGTGGCCGGGCGGCTCTTACGCCGCGTACGAGATTTATCCGAACATATGGGACATGCGGTTGTGGATGCAGCGGCGGCAGATGCGGCGCTGAAACGGCTCGGCGTAGATGATATTGGACTGGATAAGCAGGATATGCGCTATCTCCGTGCGCTCTGCGAAATGTTCGGCGGCGGGCCGACGGGCGCCGATACGCTGGCCGCAGCTTTGTCTGAAGCTCGCGACGCGCTGGAAGATGTGATTGAACCATACCTGATTCAACAGGGGTTTCTGCAACGCACCCCGCGCGGCCGCATGGCCACGCCGCGCGCTTATGCGCATTTAGGTTTGAACCCGCCTGCTACCCCGTCAGCGCCGACATTGTTTGAGGGGAAATAGTGCATTTCCTGTTTAACCAAAAATCTGAAGCATCGAAACATAGGCAGGGAGGCCCAATTTTCGATTCCCAAAATTACAGGATTTGCACCGCATGACTGAACAACCCAACATCGGCTGGTTTGAGGGGCGGGCGCATCACTATCCGCTGCGCGTATTTTATGAAGACACGGACTTTTCGGGCATTGTGTATTACGCCAATTACCTGCGATTTTGCGAGCGGGCACGGAGCAGCTTCTTCCGCCTCGTCGGATTTGAACATGCCAAGCTTTGGAATGCGGATGACCCGCTCGCTTTTGCCATTCGCAAGATTGAACTCGACTATAAAAAACCGGCCCGTGTGGATGACCATTTGGTCGTCGTCACA
>CALFWV010000014.1 GCA_937927825.1 uncultured Caulobacterales bacterium
TGACGTGGTCCGCTTCGTTCCCGGCCGTTTCCGTCATATCCGGCCGTAAATCCGTTAGGCCCATTTCTGTCATGGGGAGAACGAAAGCCGCCTCGAAAAGCGTTTTTCCGCGCTCCAAATCAGGGGTGAATTCAGGGTCCCTCGGCTTGGCTTTAAACAGGTTCACCATCACCTTTTGCTCTGCCGCTACCTCTTCCGCAGAAAAATATCCGTCGACCGCAGGAAAAGGTTCGCCATTTAACATGAGCGTACAGATGCGAGGAGCCTTCTCTCGATAGGTTTTATATTGCGATTGGGCATGCAGCTCGACCCGCCGCAAGGACTCGCCGCTAGCAGCCGCTGTTTTGACTGCAACCAGTTTGAAATATACGGCGCGCATTTCATCCAAATCCCGCTGGGTCGCCCCGCCTTGCCGCACCGCGCGATCCAAGGGATACAAGATTTGTGCATAATCCTCCGGACTTTGCTCTTTAATCACGCCGAAGATTGGCGTCGCCGCAATCACCTCGCTGTCATCTAAGGGCAGGAGGCGCGGGAATATCATATTTTTATAAAGCGCGCCGGACGCGAGGGTGCCAGCCACGGCCAGACCCCCAATTAACCCCCCGCCAATTCCGGCACGTAATCCTTCGCCTGTCTCTCCGTCGACCTTTGGCCCGTCCGGGCGTCTGGCGCGTTCCTGTCTTCTGTCATGAAACCAAGAATAAAGAAGTTTCCCGAGCAAAGCCCCGCCGCCGCCGCCAAGCGCGGCATAAATGATTGCAGATATATCCATAGGCGAAAAGCCTACCCCGCCGCGTCCTCAAACTCTATAATCTGAATCAGATTTCCGCAGCTGTCATCAAATGTGGCCATTACATACTCACCGGCTTTCGTTGGCGCTTGCGTGAATTTGACGCCTTTGGCGCTGAGGCGTTTATGCTCGGCCTCGACATCGTCCACGCGAAAGGATGTCCACGGTATGCCGTCCCCCCTCAGCTTAGCTTGAAACTCCGCCGCCGCAGGATAGGCGTTCGGCTCCAGCGCCAACTCCACGCCGTTCGGCTCCTCCGGCGAAACCAGCGTAATCCAGCTATGCTCGCCCATGGGAATATTATGTTTGACGGTAAAGCCAAGGACATCAGTATAAAAAGCGAGCGCTTTTGCCTGATCCTCAACCATGACGCTTTTAATATACATCTTCATGTCTGCTCTCCGTTCATATCATCGCTAACCGAGCTTTCCTCGTTTGGCCCGGCCTGTCGCTCCTGATTTAAATAGGGGCCTATGCTCGCCCCTCACAAGCGAAAAGCTGCTGTGCCGCTCTGCAAACTTGACTTTACTTCCGCGTTATTGCCCCACACGAATAGGGGCGACGGCATTTATAGGACGATTTCCACTCATGACCAAAGCTCGGCTTTTGTTTCAAACTTTGATGACGGCGAGTGTTGTCACGGCCCTTGCGGCCTGTGGCGCGAAGACGCCGGAGACGGAAGCCGAACAGCCCAATCTTTCAGAGACAGGCCTGCCGACCCCGGACGCCGCAGCTTTGGGCAAAACCGACGGCGGTCTGCCAAAAACAGCTACGCCTCCGACAGACAACCCAAAGGCCAAATCCCCGGACAAAGCGGCGCTACTCGCAAAGCCGCTTGCGAAGCCGGCATCTGAAATCATTGAGCCCGAAATCGATCCGAACGCCGCTTTTCACGCGGCCTGTACGGACCGGATTACGGCGAAAATGATTGATCCCTCCGCCGTGGATATTACCTATACGCCGCTCGCGGGGGAGGACGGCTTCCAAGCCGCGGTGAACCTGCAAAAGCAAGGCGACGGCGGGTCAATCAGGCTGGATTTCACATGCCGCAGGACCGCCGGCGGCGATGTGTTTACGCAACTGATTTCAGACTAAAACGACCGATAGACGGGCCTATAAATGATAGGCGAGTTTTTCATCCTTCACCGTGATGTGCTTTGTCTGCATTAGTTTTTGAAACAGTTTTGCAGCTTGCTGATCATTCAAATCGTTCCGAAAGATACTTTTCAACGTATTTATCAAGGCGGCTTTGCTCCGGGGTTTCGACTCCCCGCGCCGCTTCAAATCCGATAAGGCCCTTTGGACGTCAGTCATTGTCTCTGTGATCTCCACGGGGCTTTTCTCTGCGTCCACAATCGGAATTTCAGAAATACAGTTTCGGCGAGCGGCCTTCAGCCCGCGCGTGTTCAAATGCGCAACCAAGGGATCAAACCCCTTATCCTTTGAAATAATATGGAAATAGCCCGTTGGGTGTTTCGCCACCAAAGCGCCCAGATAAAACGTCAGGCAAAAATCGAGCGCGTTCTTTCCCGTGTCTTCGACCCGCACATATTTCGCGCGCCTCGGCCCAAGGTTTTGCATCACCGACACGATGCCCATATCCAATTTATTTTGCTGCGCGCCCACGAACATAAAGATTTTAAAATGCGTGTCTTGGAGAAGTGCGAGATTCTTCGGTTGAACATTTTCGAAATCGACCAACACGTAATTCGTCGGAAATTTAGCGGGCATCTTCATCAGGGCACTCTACGCCAGAGACGTTCAAATACTCTTAAATTGGGGTGCGTTTTAAACCATACGCACCCGCGCCTCTCCGCGCACCCTCCCCAGCAGCGCGTCAATCGCCCAGACGAGCGCATCCACGCGGTCGGGGGATTTTCTGCGGCCCTTTACGGTCTTCGCACCTATCCTGCACATCTGCGCCTCTAGCGCGTCAAATCTCCCGACATGGGTGACGAGGCCCCGCGCATAAAGATGGCTGACGGGTTCGGCGCGGGTGGTTTTTGACCGTTTGGCCGTGACGCGGCGAATGGGCAAGTTTGGCGCGATTTGGCGTAGCACGCTCTCCACCATTTCGCCGCCTTGGTTTCCTTCCGCAATGACGCAATCCGCCTCGTAATTTTCGAATAAGCTCACCGTTTTCGCCGCCCAGTCTTCGGGCCGCGCCAAATTCAGTGTCGCGTCTTGCAGCACATAGGCCCGCCCGTCTTTCACCCCCGCAACCACAATTCCGCAAGCATCGGATTTCGGCCCGGACGTAGCGGGCGGATCGATTGCGACGACCACGCGGTCGAGTTCCGGCGCGGTATTTTCGCGCGCCTTGGCAATGTCCGAGAGCGTCCAAAGCGCGCCCGGCCATTCGGTCACAATCTCGCCTTCCAGCTCCTGCATTCCCAATGGCGAGCCGCCATATTCCGCCTCCATCGTCGCCAGAAATCCGCGCGCCAAATGATGTGCATTTTCTGCCGTGCGCAGCGTATGGGTGACGACGCCTTTGGTTGCTTTGAGTTCAATTAAATCCGCGCTGGGGCGCGGCGTTGTCGTGACGACGAGCTGCGGCGATTGTCCATCTTCCCCGTCGAGGCGCAAAGCCAGCCGCAGATTAGACAGCGTTTCCGCCGCGTGATTCCAAGCGCAAAACTCATCCGCCCAAGCCGCGTCAAATTGCGAGCCGCGCAAACCGTCCGGCGCTTCAGCGGAGAAAATTTGCCCGACCGCACCATTGGGCCATTCGAGCCGTCTGCGCGAGGCGATAAATTTCGGGCGTTCCGACGGATGCCCGATGTTGAGCAATCCTGAGTCTCCCTCCAACATG
>CALFWV010000015.1 GCA_937927825.1 uncultured Caulobacterales bacterium
CATGACCGCCCTGTGGAAGAAGACAAGATTAAATATGACCCACAAAACCCAAATTGCGGATGCATCTTTTTGAAAAAGTTATAAGCGGTTGAAATTATGAAGTTTTGTCTTGCGATCAAGGTCCGTGACACGAGGATATAAATTCCAATCCCCAGATTCATGTCACACCGACGCAGCTCAAAGAGCTGCCCGGTGACCATTCCGTGAGGCTAAAGTTAATACAGGTAGTTCACTTCAAGATTAAAGTTTACGGGATGGGCACCGGGCGCGCTGCACGCGCGACGGCGTGACAATTGGTTGGGGTTTTACCCATTCGCTAGCAACAAAACACCAATGCAATAGGCGGCAGTCTTCAGCCAAGCAAAGCCAAAGGGCTGGTCGAGAAGTTAGGGTTACAATAACAAACTCGAGTTATGCTGGTCGGAAACAAAGGAATCCACGAGTGAAAAATTTCTCGAAACGATTCAAGTTTAACAAACGCCAAAAACGTGAGCTTTTGATTTATGGAGGATTGGGGCTCGCCCTGATAATTTCCCAATTCTTATCCGCTGGTTTTGAGCAGACTATGGACGACCTCATTGGATTCGGATTTAGAATAGCGATATTATTTGCGATAGGTTTCTTGATCAACCTAGCCTTCCGAAAAAGATCTTAGATTGGGGTTTATATGCCGTAACAAATAGACTTACCCCCCTTCTTCAAACGCGCGAGCAAACTCGATGTATCCCATCGGTTTCCGCCCATCTCTTGCACATCGGCGTAATATCCATCCACCAATTCCGTCACAGGCATATCCAATCCGAGTGTTTTCGCCGTCTCCAACACAATGCCCAAATCCTTGCGCATCCAATCCACGGCAAAGCCAAATTCATATTCGCCGCGTGCCATAGTCGAAGCGCGGTTGTCCATTTGCCAACTTTGCGCCGCGCCTTTGCCGATAGCGCCGACAACTTCATCCATATCGAGCCCAGCGGCTTGGGCGAAATTCACGGCTTCCGAGAGGCCTTGCAGCATTCCGGCAATGCAAATCTGATTGACCATTTTCGTTAGTTGCCCTGACCCGACAGGCCCCATGAGCTTCACGGCCTTGGCATAGGCGTCGATGATGGGTTCCGCCGCTTCGAAATGCGCCGCCTCACCCCCGCACATGACGGTGAGCTGTCCATTGACCGCACCGGCTTCACCGCCGGAAATTGGCGCGTCCAAAAACCCGATACCCGCCGCAGCGCACATCGCGCCGACCTGTTTCGCGCAGCCGTCTGACGCCGTCGTATGATCCACCAAAATCGCGCCGGATTTCATCCCTGGCACGGCCTCTCCGGCCACCGCAAGGACATCGGCGTCCTGCCCCACGCACATCATGACAAAGTCAGCTCCGGCAACGGCCTCTTTCACAGATGCACAAGATTCGCCGGAATACGCCTCGCCCCAGCGTTTTGTGACCGCCTCCGTTCGGTTCCAAACCCGAACTTTATGCCCGCCCCCGACCAAATGCCCGGCCATGGGATAGCCCATTACTCCTAATCCCAAAAAAGCGACCTGAACCATGAAAATTCCTAACTATAATCTTGTCTTAATCGTTCCTATGCCGTTCAAAGAGACCATGGCAACTGGACTCACCCAAATATCATGATGGCTTTGCCTGAAATCTGGCAGATGTGGAGCGTTTTCGGCATCGTCGCCGTAGGTGTTTGGTTCTATGTGCGCGAAAGCTTCACCATAGAGGCGATCAGTGTCGGCGTCATTCTCGCGCTCATGGTCTTCTTTCATGTATTTGGCGCAAATGCAGAAATTGGGAATGCGCAGCTGCTTTCCGGCTTCGCTGCGCCCGCCCTCGTGACAATCATGGCGCTGCTGGTGGTTGGACAAGGCATGTTCCAGACGGGCGCGCTGGAAGGTCCGATTGTCCGCATCAACAGCTCTCTGGATAAATCGCCGCGTTTGACCTTAATTATGGTTTTTGTGGTCGCCTTTGCGGTCTCTATGTTCATGAACAACACACCCGTTGTTGTCATGTTTATCCCCATCATGGCGGCCATGGCCCTGCGCCTGCGAAAACGGGCCTCACGCTATATGATGCCGCTGTCTTTTGTTTCGATCCTCGCGGGAATGACGACCCTCATCGGGTCCTCCACAAACCTCCTTGTGAATGACGTTTTAATCCGGACAACCGATTTTGAACTCTCATTTTTCAGTCAGTTCGTGCCCGGCATGACGCTCGCCGTAATTGGCGCGGCCTATATAATTATTATGGCGCCTATACTTCTGCCCGAACGCGAAGGTCTCGAGACAGAAATGAATGCGACGGGGCATCAATATATTGCACAAATCCGCGTCACGCCCAACCACCCGCTGGTCGGGGCAAAACCGATTGCGGGCCTGTTCCCGACTTTGCGGGATGTTACGGTTCGCATGGTGCAACGCGGCGAGCGGTCGATGTTGCCGCCGTTCGAAGAAATTCTGCAAAGCGGTGATATTCTGGTCGTCGCAGCTACACGAAAAAGTCTTTCTAATCTGTTGTCTTCCCAGCCTGAATATCTGCGCGGCATGCTCACGATTGGGGGATTTGAAGCCGAGACCGATGCAGCGCAGCCGCTCATTATCTCCGAAGCTGTGATTGCGCCGGGTTCGCGCATGATTGGCCGAACCATCGAGCAAGTCGGGTTTCGCCGCCAGACAGGGACCCTTGTTTTGGGCGTGCAGCGCCGCTCGCGCATGATTCGAAAGCGTATGCTTGAAATCAGATTGGAAGCCGGCGACGTGCTGCTCTTGTTCGGATATGACAGCGATATGCTGGGATTGCGCAATAATCGCGATCTCTTGCTGTTGGATTGGTCCATGGTCGAGCTCCCCGATATCCGGAAGTCCATCTGGGCGCGCCTTATATTTCTGGGCACAATCGGTGTAGCGGCGACCTCTCTATTGCCCATTGAGATTGCAGCCCTTGGCGGCGCGCTGGGAATGATTGCAACGGGGTGTTTGAACATCCGGCAAGCCGTTCGGGCGTTGGATATGCGCATTTTCTTGTTGATTGGCGCAGCTTTCGCGATGGGTCTCTCCCTCGAACAAACCGGCGGCGCGGCCTATATCGGCGAAGGAATCGTCACGGCATTTATGCCTTACGGCAATCAAATCCTGATTGGCGCGGTATTCATCGTCATTGCTTTTTTCACGAATATTATCAGCAATAGTGCAGCCGCCTTACTGTTTTCCCCCATCGCGCTCGAAATCAGTGTTCAGACCGGCATTGACCCGATTGCCATGGTGCTCACGGTTATCTTTGCCGCCAATTGTTGCTTTGCCACGCCGATTGCCTATCAGACCAACTTGCTGGTGCTTGGGCCGGGTCATTATAAGTTTAAAGACTTCATTCGCTTTGGCGGGCCGCTTATATTGCTGCTCTGGGTGTCTTATACCCTGCTTGCGCCCGTCTTCTTCCAGCTCTAACGTGGTCATATGAGTCATCCGTTCGACCCGAACCAATTGCAGTTTTACCTGACGATTCCATCGCCCTGCCCCTATTTACCGGGTCGGATGGAACGCAAGATATTCACTCAGCTCGACCCGCTGGATGGTCCGCATCTGAATAATTATTTGACCCATGCCGGTTTCAGGCGGTCGCAGAATGTTATATACCGTCCGGCGTGCGAAACCTGTCGTGAATGCCGGAGCTTGCGCATCGACGTTGAACGATTCCGCATGACCAAATCATTCAAACGCACACTGAAGCGGAATTCTGATTTAATCATAGAAACCAAATATGCTTCTGCCACACAGGAGCAGTTCGACCTCTTACAACGCTATTTGCATACGCGTCACGCGGGCGGCGGAATGACGACAATGGATTTTGAACGCTACGAAATGATGGCAGAGGAATGCGCCTCTGAGACCGAAATTACAGAGTTCCGCTTGCCGGACGGGACTTTGATTGCAGCCATGCTTCTGGATCATCTGAACGACGGGATGTCGTTGGTCTATAGCTTTTTCGACCCGGACCACGCGTCACGATCCTTAGGTAACTTTATGGTGCTGACCCATATAGAGCGGTGCCGCGAGCTAGAAATGCCTTACCTCTATCTCGGCTATTGGGTGCCGGACAGTCCGAAGATGAGTTATAAAGCGCGTTTTGGCGCGTCTGAAATTCTCACACATGCGGGATGGAAACCTTTGCCCCGATTAAACGTCGATCTTATAAAATGATCGTCAAGCGCCGTGATATTGTCGCCGGCGCAGCCGCACTTGCGGCAGGCGCTGGCGTCGTCGGCGCTTTGCAGCCAAAATCAAAAACAACCGCGCCGGGCCGGAGCGACGCCCTCGCCGCGCCGAACCTGTCTCAAAACCGCAAGCAATTCCGGATGGCGACGAGTTGGCCGAAAGACTTCCCCGGCCTCGGGCAAATGCCAAATCGGTTTGCAGAAGCGATGCATTTGATGAGCGACGGCCGGATTGACGTCAAAGTCTTCGCGGCGGGAGAGCTCGTCGGCGCAACCGAATGTTTCGACGCAACCAGCACGGGCGCAGCCGACATGTATCATGCGGCCGAATATTATTGGCAGGGGAAATCGAAAGGCTTCTCTTTCTTCACCGCCGTCCCCATGGGCATGACCGCCGCAGAAATCATGGGGTGGTGCGATTTTGGCGGCGGGCAGCAGCTCTGGGATGAGCTGTCCGCGAAATTTAATATCAAGGCCTTTCAAGCGGGGAATACAGGCCATCAAACAGGTGGATGGTTCCGCAAGAAAATGGAAACGCTGGAAGACTTCAAAGGCCTGCGCATGCGCATGCCGGGCCTTGGCGGAGAAGTCATTCGGCAACTCGGCGGCACGGCTGTCACTTTGCCGGGCGGGGAGATTTATCAAGCCCTGCAATCCGGCAGTATCGATGCCACGGAATGGGTCGGGCCGTGGAATGACCTCGCTCTCGGATTTTACCGCGAAGCGCCATTTTATTATGCGCCGGGATTTCATGAACCCGGCGCATCCCTTTCGCTGGGCGTCAATCTCGATGTCTGGAATAATCTCAGCCGGGCCGAGCAAAACATGATCCGCTTTTCCTGCAAGTCGGCGAATGATGCCTCCATTGGAGAATACACCTATAAGAACGCACAGGCTCTCGAGGAACTGAAAACAAAATACGGAATTGAACCGCAATTTTTCAGCACCGAAATCCTGAAACGCGTAGGCGTCATCGCCGATGAAATTGTCGATGATTTCGGCAATGCCGACGCGCTGACGCGGCGCATCGCGGATAACTATTTTAAAACCCGAAACCAAATGCGCTATTGGACGCAAATGTCAGATGGCCGCTATATCGCCGCGCGCGAAGCCGCATTAGGTCGATAAGTTGTGGCGGGCGGAATTTTACAAGCCATAGGCTGGGCGTTTTTACCGCTACTAGCGTGGCCGATTGTGCATCTGGCCTTTGGGAAAAACGCTTTTGTGAAGAGCTTTAGCGAGGCTTTGATTTCGGTCATTGATAGCGGGACCTTCCGATTGGGCGAAGCCGCAAAATGGCTCCTCCCGCTTCTCGTCCTCTCCGTCGCCGCATCAGTTTTTGCCCTCTCTATTTTTGGCGTCACCACGACGAAATGGCTGGAGTCCGCCAAATATTTTCAAGCCTTGATTATTATGCTCGGGGCCGCAGCGACATTGCTGGCGGGACAACATGTTCGGGTGGATATATTTTTCTCCCGGATGCAGGAAGCCGGAAAAGCCCGCGTGGACTTGATTGGCTTTTACCTCCTGCTCGCCCCGGCCTGCCTCCTTTTGATCTGGAACGCGCAGAGCTTTGTAAGCTTCGCCTGGGCCATTCGTGAAGGGTCCGGCGAGGCAGACGGGATTCGCGGCGTCTATATCCTGAAAACGCTCATCCCGATTTTCGCGGTTTCCATGTTGGTTCAAGGTCTCGCGATTTCGACCCGCGCGGCGATGGCTCTGAACGGACAAAATCGCCCCCCCCGCCCCAAAGGCGTCCCGCCCTTTTTCCAAACGACATCGGAAAACAGATTATGAGCGGGGCAGAAATTCTCGCCGCCCTGATGTTCCTCTCTGTCTGCGGCGCGCTGATGTCGGGATATAATGTGGCCTTCACGCTTGCAGGCACATCGCTTTTTTTTGCCGGTATTGGCGTGCTGACGGGCACGTTTGATCCCGTATATTTGCTCTCTATGCCGGGACGAATATATCCGCTTATCACACGGGAAATCCTGATTGCCGTACCGCTCTTTGTGTTCATGGGGGTCATGTTGGAAAAGTCCCGCATTGCCGAAGATTTATTGGAGAATATGGGCACGCTTTTCGGTCCGATGCGCGGCGGATTAGGCATTTCCGTTATCTTCGTCGGCGCGCTTCTGGCCGCCAGCACGGGCATCGTCGGCGCAACAGTGGTTACAATGGGCCTGTTGTCTTTGCCGACCATGCTCAACCGAGGCTATGCGCCCTCCCTCGCCTCGGCCAGTATCGCGGCCTCCGGCACATTGGGCCAGATTATTCCGCCTTCTATCGTTCTCGTCATCTTGGCAGACCAAATTTCGAATGCCTTCCAAGAAGCGCAGCGGAGCTATGATTTAGACACGGATAAAATTGTCTCTGTCGGGGATTTATTTGCGGGGGCTTTGCTGCCGGGGTTCATTCTCGTCGCGGCTTACGCCCTTTATATTTTCGCCGTGGCCGTCATCAAACCCGCTGACGCGCCAGCACAAGACTGGCCGGAAGGCGCAGATGCCAAAGCCCTGCTTTGGAAAAGCTTCCGGTCCATGCTTCCTCCCATCTTTCTTATTGTCGCGGTGTTGGGGTCCATCCTTTCCGGCTATGCCACGCCGACACGCGGGGCGGCCCTCGGGGCGTTGGGGGCTATTCTTTTGGCCTGCTATAAAACGGAAGCGACAACCAGATTGGGACGCGTGTCCCAGATTGCCGCCTATCTGTCCGCCGCCGGATTATTGGGATTGGTCGCCTTGGATTTGACGGGCGTAGATCTGCGAATTTCGCAAACCGATTGGTCGGGCGTCGAAAAAATATCCATCACTTTGGCGGCAGGGCTCGCCCTTATCGGCGGGGCCGGAGCTTTGCTTGCGACCTTGCGTTTGGGACGGACAGGCGCGCTTGGCGAGGTGTCCCGCTCGACACTACACATCACGGCGATGGTCTTTGTAATTCTCATTGGCGCAACGATTTTCAGTCTCGTCTTTCGCGGGCTTGGCGGTGATGAAATGGTGGCGCGCATGTTGGAAAACGCACCGGGCGGCCCAACAGGCGCCTTTATTCTCGTCATGGTCATGATGTTTATTCTCGGATTTTTCCTCGATTTTATCGAGATTACATTCGTCGTGGTTCCGTTGGTCGCGCCGCCTCTGCTGGCGACGGGGATGGACCCGGTCTGGCTGGGCATTGTTATGGCTTTGAATTTACAGACCAGCTTCCTCACTCCACCCTTCGGCTTCGCTTTATTTTATCTGCGCGGTGTTGCGCCGCCCGAAGTCACAACAACGGCGCTTTATAAAGGGGTCCTTCCCTTTATCGCGATACAGATTGCAATTATCGCTTTGGTCATCGCCTTCCCCGGCCTGGCAACCGCCATTCCTGAAAGTCTTTAAAACTCAGCGAGGCCTAGGAATAGCTTGCGCTGACAACGGTTTATCCGCTATTTCAAGACCAACACCGAAAAGGGGATGCACATGACCGCATTGTTAATTATTCTCGGCATTATTGTCGTACTCGCCGTCTTTATCATCGGCATTTATAACCGCCTCGTCGCACTGCGTCAGACGACGAACCAAGCCTGGTCCGATATTGAGGTCCAGCTGAAGCAACGCCAAGATTTGGTCCCGCAACTCGTCAATACGGTAAAGGGTTATGCCGCGCATGAAAAAGGGACGTTCAAAGAAGTCGTGGATGCCCGTGCCGCTGCGATGGGGGCCACAACCGTGCAAGGACAAGCCCAAGCCGAAG
>CALFWV010000016.1 GCA_937927825.1 uncultured Caulobacterales bacterium
TGCCCGGGTTTGTCGAAACAAGGAAGCGGACATGGTCAACGCCGGACGCGCTTTCAGGGGCAAGCGTAATATCTGTTTTGAACTGCGCCCGTTCCATTTTCAGAGGCGGCAATTCCATCGCAACGGAGGCATCCAACGTGCGCGCGGCCGCCACACGAGCCTTTGTCAGAATAGCCGCGGATTTATCATATTTTGCTTTTGCGGCTTCGGCGCGTTTGCGCGTTTTTTCGATGTTCATGACAACAGAGTCTATGGCCTCTAACTCGGCTGCGAGCCCCACGCGTTTCTGCGCGAGCTCCCCGACAGAAACGTCGTATTTGCGCGCCGCCGCCCGGAGTGCGAACAGCCGCTTTTCCGCCGATTCCAATTGCCCCGGTTCAACGTCAAAGTTCTGCGCCGCCGCGGAGACTGCTTCGCGCGCTTCTTGTGTTTCCAGCATCGCCCGTTCAAGCGCCTCTGCTGCGTTGGTTAAAGACCGCGACGCGGTAATGTCGCCCTCGCCAAACTTTGTACGCAGGCGTTCGATACCCGCCAAGGCCGTCGATAAACGCGCCTCAAAGGCACCGTCTTCGCCAAGCGCATCTTGCGCGGCGGTTAATTCTGTCAAAGCGCCCTCCGCGCCCTGTAAAAAACGGCGCTGTTCTGCAAGCGTTTCATCTTCGCCCTCTCGCGGGTCTAATCGGTCAAGTTCTGCAATTGCGTGCTCCAGAAACTCCCGGTCTTCTCCGGCTTTGGCTTGCAAAGACAGCAGCGAGTCGAGCTCACGCTTGGTCTCTTGCCGGGCGGCAAAAGCCGTTCGAACGTCGACCAGCTCCCGCTTATAGCCTCCGAATTGATCCAAGAGCGTGATATGTGTGGTCGCATCCAGAAGGCCGCGACCATCGTGCTGCCCGTGAACTTCTAATAAAGTGCGGCCAAGTTGAGAGAGTAATTTCACACTGACGGGCTGGTCATTCACAAAGGCGCGGCTGCGGCCATCTGTATTTACAGTTCGGCGTAAGGTAAGGTCTTCGGAGGTATCGAAATCAAGGTCTTGGTTAGCCAAGACCGTCCAAGCCGGATGTACGTTAGAGAGCGTGAAGCTCGCCGTACATTGCGCTTTTTCAGTGCCGCTGCGGACCAGACCGCGATCGGACCGCGCGCCTGTCGCCATGCCCAACGCATCCAGCAAAATAGACTTACCCGCACCTGTTTCACCCGTCAGAGCCGTCAGACCCTGTTGAAAGTCCAAATCGAGCGCTTCAATCAGGACAACATTTCGGACAGACAGCCCCGATAACACGGCTTAGAACAAACGCTCTTTAAGGCGCGTCCAATAGCCTTTGCTGCGCGGCTTATTGATTTCATCATCCAGATTGACGCCGTAATTTTCCAGCAGATCATAGCTGTCTTTATACCATTCGCTGTTCGGGTAGTTATAGCCGAGAACAGATCCGACAAGTTTTGCCTCTTGGATAACACCAATGGAAACATAGCTTTCAACCAAGCGGTGAAGGGCCTCTTCCGTCTGAGACGTCGTTTCATATTCGGACACAACAGATTTAAACCGGCCAATGGCAGCCAAATGCTGATTGTCTTTGAGGTAGTAACGTCCAATTGACATTTCTTTACCCGCCAGATGATCATGGGTGAGTTCAAGCTTTAAACGCGCGTCGCGGGCGTAATCACTCTCGGGATAGCGCCGTACAACTTGTTGCAGAGCCGCCTCAGCCGAAATCGTCGTCGCTTGGTCACGGCCCACGTCATAAATCTGGTCATAATAGTTGATGGCGATGAGGTAATAAGCGTAAGGCGCGGAATCGGACCCCGGATGCAGACCGATAAAACGCTGTGCCATGGCGACACTCTCGTCATGATCTGCCGACCGATAGGACGCATAGGCGCTCATTAACATGGATCGCCTTGCCCATTTGGAGAAAGGATGCTGACGTTCAACTTCTTGGAACAATAATTTCGCATCGGCCCAATCACCCCGATCCATCTGCTCAACGGCTTGATTATAAATCAATTCAGCCGGGCGTTCGACATAGGCCAGCCTCTCTTTCTTACTCGTACCACAAGCACTCAAGACAAGAATCGCAACGCCAAGTGCCGCCACGCGGAAACCGGATAAGGGTATTGAAAATATGGACATGAAACCCGTTCATTCTTAAATCTGCCCCTTGCCACCCGTTACCGAGTCAATTTCAGGACTGCCTAATTAGAAGCGTCTTAGAGGTTTCAACGGGTCGCGGAAAGTGAGAAAAACGTTAGGCTGGAACAGATGTCAGAAACGGCTCGTTTTCCGGCTCCAACGCTGTCATCGGCATCGTCGTGAATTCCCACGCTGTCGGCGTGCCGTATAATTTCATCAAAAGATCATGATTCAGACCGTGGCCGGACTTAAAAGTCGTCACGCGCCCCAAAATCGGCCCGCCCAAATAGAGGTCTCCCAGCAAATCAAGCGCTTTGTGACGGACAAACTCATCGTCAAACCGAAGCCCTGTTGGGTTCAGAACTTTGTCATCATCAACAACCACGGCGTTGTCATAAGACCCACCTTTAGACAACCCGGCGGCTTGCAAGGCTGCAACCTCATGAAGCCGCGCAAATGTGCGGGCGCTGGCCATGCGTTCCCGGAAGGAACGAACATCGGGTACGATTTCCAACCTCTGATGCCCAATTGCTTCTTCTGCAAAGTCGATTGTGACGTCGAGCTCCAAACGCTCGCAAGGCTCAATCCTCGCCCACATATCGCCGGACCGCACTTCCACGGTCTCAATAACGTTTGTGTAGCGACGCGGGGCGGGCTGTCTGTAAACACCAACTTGTTCGATTAATTGCAAAAATGGCTCTGATGAGCCGTCAAGCGCGGGCAGCTCGGCCCCATCAAGCTCAATATTCAGATTGTCTATACCCGCCGCATTCAAAGCGGCCAAAAGATGCTCTATCGTAGAAACACTCACGCCGGCGGCGTTAGAAAGCGTCGTACAATTCCGAACGCCGGTGACAAGGTCCGGGCGTACCGGAACAACGTTGTCGCGGTCAGAAATATCGGTCCGCACAAAACGAAGACCGTTTCCTATGGGCGCGGGCCGCATAACCAACCGTGTGTGCTGACCATTATGAAGCGCAACGCTTGCCGTGACAGCGGGTGCGCGCAGTGTAGATTGACGACGAATGTTCATATTAGCAATGCTGGCCCCGGATTGGATCATGCCTTTAGCTATAATCCAAATGTGACATCAACAAGAAACGCTCCGTGACGGAATGTTTCATATTATGACAAAAAGGCCATCCTGTAGACAGAATGACCCTTTAGCATTTGATTTAATATGTTTTTTAGCGGTTTTGACGCCTTAAGAAACTTGGAATTTCCAACTCATCCTCTGAATTACTTCCAAATAAGTCACCACTCGGCGCTGGACGGCTCTGTACAACAGGGCGCGGAGATGATGCGGGCGTCGAAGTTTTCCGACGACCGAAGAAGCCAAACGGACTACGCGTTGGGCTCGCTGGGGCCGCTTCCGGGATAGCTGCGGGAGCTTGGGCAGGCGCCGGGGCAGGAGCTTTTGCAGCTGGTGCAGCGTAACCTTCCGGCTGAATGCGCGGCGGATAAGGCTTTGGCGCAGTGTATGGTGGGGGCGCATTGACAGCGACAGTTTCAGGTTCGCGGTCAAACTCATAAGCCTGATACGCTTGGCGAGCTTCCGCTTCTGCGGCAGCGGCCTCTTGCGCGCGCTCATGCACACCCAACTCAACGACTTTTGGCGCTTCAGGCGTTACGGTCTCGCGGGCTATAAACGGTGCAGGCGCGGCTTCTGGACGCGCAACGGCGTCGACGCCGGTCGCAACAACTGAGACACGAACGATTCCGTCCAAATCATGATCTAAGGCCGAACCAACGATAATATTTGCATTTTCATCCACTTGATTCCGGATAAGTTGAGCGGCTTCGTCAACCTCATAAAGGGTCAGATCCCGTCCGCCCGTGATATTGATGAGCACGCCTTTTGCGCCCTTGAGAGAAACATCATCGAGAAGCGGATTGTTAATGGCAGATTCTGCGGCTTCGACAGCGCGGCGGTCACCTGTGGCTTCACCGGTTCCCATCATGGCCTTGCCCATTTCATCCATCACCGTACGAACGTCGTTAAAATCGAGGTTGATGAGGCCGGGAACGACCATCAGGTCAGTCACGCCGCGCACGCCGGAATGCAAAACCTCATCCGCCATGGAAAAAGCATCAGACATTGTTGTCTGCTCTGTCGCGACCCGGAATAAATTTTGGTTAGGAATAGTAATCATCGTATCAACGGCGGCATAAAGGTTCTCAATGCCTTGCTCGGCCAGTTTCATACGGCGAGATCCTTCGAACATGAAAGGTTTCGTTACAATACCGACAGTTAGGATGCCTTTTTCACGTGCAGCACGTGCGATAACCGGGGCTGCGCCCGTGCCTGTACCGCCGCCCATACCGGCCGCGACAAATAACATGTGGGCGCCGTCAAGGTGCTCCATAATTTCGTCCAAGCTCTCCTCGGCGGATTGCTCTCCAACTTCTGGACGCATGCCCGCGCCGAGACCTTGCGTAATGCCGCCGCCCATCTGAACTTTGCGTGTTGCAGCATTGAGAGCCAAGGCCTGCGCATCCGTATTGGCGACAACAAAATCGACGCCGTCCAAGCCTGCCGCAATCATATTATTGACGGCATTGCCCCCAGCTCCCCCGACGCCGATCACGACGATGCGAGGCTTGAGTTCTACTGTTTGGGGGAGTTGAAAGTTAATTGGCATGACGGCACCCGAAATATGGTCAATGATTTGTGAATCAACTTTTGGATGGAAAGACTTAATGCCCCATTAACCGCGTTAACTTTTTGGTGAATTTAGGTTGAAATAGCTGCAGAATTAAAAATTTTCACGCAGCCACTGTACGGACCGCGCAACAGCATTTCCTGAATATCTCTGTGTTCGCATGCGCCGCCCGGACAAATCGGGAGGACCATTGACGACCTCGTCGCGATCATCAAACACATGTTTTAACAGTCCGGTTGCCACGGCGAAATCAGGCTGACTCAATTCATCAGACAGGCCGAAAACGCCGTGGGGTTGACCGATACGAACCCGCTTCCCCAGCACATGAGTTGCCAATTCTCGGACACCGTTCAAATGTGCGCCCCCGCCCGTCAGGACAACTTGTCGGCCTGAATAGGTCTCCAAACCCGCCTTGAAAATACGTTCGCGCAGGAGCTCCAAAGTCTCCTCAACCCGTGAGCGAATGATATTTGTTACCAAAGAACGCTCTACATGGTGAAGCTCATCCTGGGCGGCGATGGGAGGACACGGCACCATAGTGGTCTCATCATCTGCGCCGTGCAGACAAGATCCATAAATCATTTTAATGCGTTCGGCGGCCTCGAACGGTGTCGACAAACCCCGCGCGAGATCAGAGGTGACGTTGCGTCCGCCAACCCCAAGCGCATCAACGTGAACCAACGTATTATCCCGAAATATAGCCGCCGAGGTGATACCGGCACCCAAATCAATCAATGTCACACCCAAGTCACGTTCATCCTCTGTCAAGACAGAGAGGGCAGCCGCATAGGGACTAACTGTGACGGATCGGATGGTGAGATGGCAGCGTTCAATACAATGCGCCAAATTTCTAAGCGGGCCAATTCCGCCCTGTACGAAATGCATGTCCACACCCAATTGCCGACCATACATGCCGCGCGGATCGCGAATACCATCTTCTCCGTCTACCTGCCAATTCAGCGGTATTGCATGAAGAATAGCGTCCTCCGCTTGGGACAACTCCGACATCGAAGAGTTCAAAACCCGCTTTAAATCGCGATCAACAACCGCGCCGCTTGCAAATTCTGTCTGCACGGTCATGTGTTTTGACCGCATTGATCGTAAGGCAACATTTACGCAAACATCTTGAACCGTGACACCAGCCGCACGTTCCGCTTTTTCGACAGCCGCACGAATCCCGATTTCTGCAGCCTCCAAATCGACAACAGCACCGCCCTTTAAACCGGACGACACACCGAAACCCGAACCAATCAACCGTACACCCAAGCCCGGCTCCTCCCGGCCGATCAGGCACACGACCTTATTCGAGCCGATATCCAGGACGCAGACCGTTTCCGGCTGTCTCTTTGTTGGAGCGCCAAAGATCATTAGCTGGAGCGATCTTCTTGAGCCATTTTTGCTGTCAGACCGATACGATCAGATAGACGTAAGTCAATCAAACCGACATTTCGCGATAAAATGAACGTTTCGCGGTCCAATTTGGCCAAGCGCTGAACAGCGGCCTCGACGCCTTCCACGGGAAGACGGACAACTGCTTCATTGCGCATATGCAAATCCCAACGCCCTGACGGAAATTGCACGAGGCTCTCAACCCGCGACCAAAGCTCTGAATACACAGCCAAAGTTGCCTCAATATGTCGGGCTTCCGCAGGGGCATTCGCCCCAATATAAGTTTTCAGCGTGGGCGGAACCGATATCGACGCGTCCACCGGGATAATCAATGACCCCGAGTCCGACAGTAAGTGAAGCTGACCCTCATTCTGCCAGAGTGCATAAGGCGTCGTTTCAACGACCTGGACGACAATTCGGTTTGGCCAGAGTCGGCGCACCACGGCCCGATCAACCCAAGGCAGACTTTCCGTCCGGTCACGCGCAGCGTCTAAATCGACGCCAAAGAAATAACTGCCTGTCTGAATTTGCGAGGCAAGGCGAATATCGCGTTCGTTCAAACGTCCCTCGCCCATCACATCCACTTGCTCAACGACAAAGCCCGCCGCCATCAAACGCTCTACCTTCCAAATATTCAGGCTGTCACGAATGGCAGGCAGATAGCCGCCAAGCCAAAGTCCGATAAAAATAAGGGCAAAAAACGTTCCAATAATTTTCAGGATAAAACGCATGAACGCTTTTGGTGAGTGTTTTGCCGCGCGCATTTGAGCGGCCATCCAATTCTGTGACCCACGCAGTCCCGGCTTAAGCGGGCTGACCCGCATCATGCCATTGAACTTGGATCGACCTTTTCCTGTTTTTGAACCTACCTTGGCCATGAAGCATCCTCAACCATCCAGCGACAAAGCTGCGCAAAATCGATCCCGACATGTGCCGCTTGTTCAGGGACAAGCGAGGTCGGGGTCATTCCGGGTTGAGTATTCACTTCAAGCATTACGATTTTGTTTACCACATTGTCCTCCGTGCAGTTTTCATCATTAAATCTGAAATCTGCCCGCGAAACCCCGCGGCAGCCCAGCGCAGAATGGGCCTTTGAGGCCCAATCCATACAAAGCGTGCTTACATAAACAGGCAGGTCAGCAGGACATGTATGGACGGCCGCCGCCTCGCCATATTTGGCGTCATAATCATACCAGCCGTTCTCGGATTCCGCAGCAATAATTTCCGTAACGCAGACCGCCTTACCGTCAATAACAGCAACGGTTAGCTCCCGACCGGGAACATAACTCTCGACGACAACGTCCTCCCCCATCTCGACGTCATTCAGAATAGTTCCGCCATGTTCGGTGACAGCGCCCTTAACAATATAAACGGATTTAGAAGACCCCTGCCCGTTTGGTTTGACGACATAAGGCGTTTCAAGGGGATGAGATTTCGCAACATCGACGCGTTTGTATAGGCCGCCTTCCGGGACCGTAATACCAACAGATTTCAACACGTGCTTTGCGCGGTGTTTATCCATTGCCAGCGCAGACGCCATCACACCGGAATGCGTGTAGGGTTTGCCGTACATATCGAGCACGCCTTGAACGCGGCCATCCTCGCCCCAATCGCCGTGAAGCGCATTGAAAATCACATCAGGGTCAGCAAATTTCAATTGTTCCCAAAGCGCATGTGTTACATCGATTTCCGTGACATCAAATCCAACTGTCCTTAGCGCGATTGCACAGGCCCCACCGGACACGAGAGACACAGCACGTTCAGACGACATTCCGCCCATAAGGACCGCAACTTTTAGCATGCCGTTTCTCCAATGCGGCGGACTTCCCAATCCAACTGGACACCTTGTGTTTCGAGGACTTTGGCCCGAACGGCCTCGCCTAATTCTTCCAAATCGGCAGCGGTTGCGCCGTCGGCATTTATCATAAAATTACAATGCTGCTCACTCATTTGCGCGCCGCCAATGCGCAGCCCCCGACATCCAGCTGCGTCGATAAGCTTCCAAGACGAATGACCTTCCGGATTTTTAAAAGTTGACCCGCCTGTCTTTTCGCGAATGGGCTGACTGGCTTCTCGCTTCGCAGTGATTTCATCCATACGCGCCGTAATGGCCGCCGGTTCGTCACGCGTGCCTTTATAAACGGCTTCGGTAAAAATTAAATCTGACGCAGCCCCACAATGACGGTAGCTATATTGCATTTCGTCCAGGGTCATGATTTGACGACGTCCGCGCCTATCCAGCGCGACAGCATTAATCAAAACATCCTTTGTTTCAGCGCCATAGCAACCCGCATTCATGCGCAAGGCGCCGCCAATTGTGCCGGGTACGCCCGCGTAAAATTCTAATCCCGCGATACCGGCGGCGGCGGCTTTCTTCGCCACTGATTTATCTAAGGCCGCAGCCCCAGCCGTCACGTGGAGTCTCTCCGTGGACACTTTCCCAAAGGCAGGCCCCAAACGAATGACGACGCCTTTTATGCCGCCGTCCCGGATAATCGTATTAGACGCAACACCCAAGATTTGCACAGGAATATCGTCCGGCGTCGAGCTCAGAAAATGCGCGAGATCAGCCTCATCTTTCGGCATAAACAAGGCTTCGGCTGCCCCCCCAACCCGCAGCCAAGTAAAGGGCGCAAGAGGTACATCAGCGCGCAAACTACCGCGAACGTCCGGAAGTCGGTCGAGAAGGGTCACAGCTTGCCGAGTTGTTCCGGCAGGTCGGCCGCCCAATAGGTTATGTCGCCAGCGCCGAGGCAAACAATCAAATCTCCCGATTCCAGATTGGGGCGAAGATCGCCCGCCAATGTCGGCTTGGACGTTAGCGCCACATCTCGATGTCCATGACTACGCAGGCTTTCCGCGAGAGATGGACCGGATATACCCTCAATTGGGGCCTCACCGGCGGCATAGACATCGGCCACATACACAAAGTCGGCATCATTAAAACAGGTCGAAAATTCTTCAAAGTGATGCGACAGGCGAGAATAGCGATGCGGTTGAACCACCGCATGAACACGGCCTTTTGAGACTTGTCGCGCAGCTTGCAGCACGGCCGCGATTTCCACGGGATGATGTCCATAATCATCAATGACGCTTACACCGTTCCAATCACCGACATGGGTAAAGCGCCGCTTAACCCCGCCAAAGCTGTCCAATCCAGCTCTGACCTTTTCCACATCCAGACCAAGCTCCCGGGACACGGCAATCGCCGAGAGAACATTTTGGACATTGTGCTTGCCTGCCATCGGCAGGAATAAATCCGTCCAACGGTCTTCTTCCCCTTCATGGCCGCGAAAAACCACGTCAAAACGCGACCCCTCTGTCTCCAGACTTAGGTTTTCTGCCCGGACATCGGCTTGCGGATTGAAGCCATAGGTGACCACACGGCGGTCACTTATCCGACTGACCAACGCCTGAACCTCAGGATGATCAATACACAGCACCGCAAACCCGTAAAAGGGCAAGTTCTGTACAAACGTGTCAAACGCGCCGCGCAATGTGTCGAAATCGCCGTAATGTTCCATATGCTCTGGATCAATATTTGTGACTACGGCAACCGTTGGCAAAAGCTTCAGGAATGACCCGTCGCTCTCATCAGCTTCGACAACCATCCACTCACCCAGGCCAAGCTTAGCATTGGATTTATATGCGTTGATAATCCCGCCATTGATAACAGTTGGATCGAGCCCTCCGCCTTCAAGTAATGCCGCAATCATCGTCGTTGTCGTGGTTTTCCCATGGGTGCCGCCAACGGCGACGGTCCATTTCAACCGCATAAGCTCCGCGAGCATTTCCGCGCGGCGCACAACAGGAATAGAACGCGCACGAGCTTCCATAAGCTCGGGGTTATCGGCTTTGATTGCAGACGACATGACTATGGCGCCGGCACCGTGAACTTGCTCTGCTTTTTGTCCAATGAATATATCCGCGCCCAAACGCTTTAACCGCGCCGTATTTGTACTCTCGCGCGCATCAGAGCCTTGCACCTGATAGCCGAGATTGAGCATAACTTCGGCAATGCCGGACATGCCAATCCCGCCAATACCAACGAAGTGAATCGGTCCCAGATCAAAAGGGACTTTCGTCGCGAGGGCATTTTGCTTGAGATTGGTTTCGGACATGTTGGCCTTAGGTGAGCGTTGTGATGACCAACTGTGCGAGATCACGGGCCGCGTTCGGACGCCCATGGGTACGGGCAGCAGCGGCAGCGGAAGAGAGCCAGTTCGAATCATTTAATCTATCCTGCAAGATATGAGCGACAGATTCTGGGGTAAACTCTGATTCCGGCAGAATATTGGCAGCGCCATGGCGTTCCAGTGACCGGGCGTTGACCGTTTGATGGTCGTCCATCGCAATTGCGAGCGGAATGAGAAGGGAAGGCTTTCCCATCAACGCGATTTCAGACACCGATGACGCGCCCGCTCTCGCGATAATAAAGTGAGCCTTGGCTAGATGAATTTCTATATTGGAAAAGAAGGTTTCACAAATGGCGTCCACCCCCATTTCCGCATAGGCGGCGCGAGCTAGGGCCAGCTCGCTCTCGGTCGTTTGTTGCACAACACGAAGGCGAGACCGGATATCTTCCGGTAAAATTGCGATGGCCTTTGGGATGGTTTGCGACAAGATACGTGCGCCAAGACTCCCGCCGACACAGAGCAGGTTGATTGTCTTTGTTGGCGATTCATAACTTTTGGGAACGGCGTCGGCGATTTTCGCGCGCATGGGATTTCCAAGAGAATGGACATTCGCTTTCGAACTTACCTTCTCCAGCCCCTCAAACCCTGAAACGACATGCGTCGCCTTTGCCGCAAAGACCCGATTCACGCGGCCAAGTACGGCATTTTGCTCGTGCAGGATTGTTGGAAGTCCCATGGACTGCGCGGCGCGCATAGCGGGAAACGCCGGATAGCCGCCAAAGCCGACGACGATGTCAGGCTTCCAGTCGCGGATAAAAGCCTTGGCTTGGCCGACACCCTTCATCAGTTTCAACGCGCCCTTGAGAGCCTCGAAAGGTTTGCGCGGCGAGATGGAAGCGGCCTGCACTTCTATGATGGGATCGGCAGGGATACGTCCGCTGTGCTTCTGCCCGCGCGCATCCGTCATCAGCGCCACGTCCCACCCTTCGGATTTCAATATTTCTGCCAATGACTGCGCCGGGAACATATGACCGCCTGTCCCGCCCGCAGCCAGCAAGACCCTACCTGCCATATTCATAGGCTCCGGGACGACGGCGCGTGAAGGCGAGGATGAGGCCCGCCGTGAAGCAAAGCGCAAGCATGGATGACCCGCCATTAGAAATAAAAGGCAAGGTCATACCTTTGCTGGGCGCCATGTTCAGATTGACGAAGAGATTGATGATCGTCTGCATTCCCACGAGGGTAGCCAATCCGGCAACGGCAAGCTGGCAGAAATAATCATTCAAACGTAGCGCGTTGCGGAAGGTTTGAACCACAAAACCTGCCAAAAGGAGAATGAGGATGGTCGAAATCAGAAACCCAAATTCTTCGACGGTCACGGCAAAGATGAAATCTGTATTCCCGTCCGGCAACGAGTATTTCACGCTCCCCTCTCCCGGCCCGCGCCCAAAAAATCCGCCCGATGAAATCGCCTCCATGGCCTTGTCTGTCTGATAACTATCGGCTGTATTTGGCGACCTAAAAGCGCTTATCCTGGCACGCACATGCGGCAAGGTCAGGTAAGCCGCGATGACACCGAGAAGTGAAATTCCAAGCATAATCAACAGCCACCCCAGCGAAAGACCGGCGAAGAAAAATACGGCTGCGAAGCCCAAGGTCAGCAGGAAAGACTGCCCAAAATCGGGCTGAGAAATCAGCAGTCCGACGAGGGCTGCATAAGCGACAAAGACGATTGCCACAGCGGGCACATTGGGATCACGGTGTCGAATAGAGAACATCCATGCCGCAAAGACGATGAATGCAGGTTTAGCAAATTCTGACGGTTGTAGACCCAGCGGCCCAATTCGGACCCAGCGCGTGGCGCCTTTGACCTCATACCCGATGAAAGGCAGCGCCAGCATAACAAGAACTGACCCAATCAGCGTTAAAACGGCAATTCTGCGCGCGTTCACGGCATCGAAGAGGGACACGACAAACATGCCGAAAATGCCCATACCCACAAAAATCATGTGCTTATAAAGGAAATAAAATGGATTGGCATAATCGAGCCGAGAGGCCGCAGCCGGACTGGACGCCATCGAAAGAATAAGACCCGCTCCGAGTAAGCATACAATAATTGACAAGGTGACTTGGTCGACACTTCGCCACCATTCCCCAATGAATGTGCGGCGAGAACGCGATGTGATTAATCTGGGAAGTGCGCCAATCATGCCGCGTCCTCCTCTTTCGCAGGACGCGCGGCATCCATATCCTCAATGCCCATGAGCTTTCTTGCCTGAGCCCTGAACGCATCGCCGCGAATTTCGAAGTTTTTAAATTGATCGAAACTTGCGCAAGCCGGTGATAATAAAACAATCGGGTCTTTCACGCCGGACTCCAACGCATCTTTTGTTGCGCAAAGAAGCGCCATTTCCAAGGTTCGTTTATTCTGACACGGGGTATTTGAACGCACCAGCGACGCGGCGAAATCATCGGCGGCCTCGCCAATTAAATAGGCGGCACGGACATTGCCAAACAAGTCCTTGAGGGGGTCGATACCGCCTTCTTTTGGCACACCACCCGCAATCCAAAATATGTTTCTGTAACTTGCGAGCGCCTGACGGGCGGCATCCGCATTTGTCGCCTTACTGTCATTGACAAAACGTACATTGCGCAGAGTACCTATGGTTTCCATCCGGTGCGCAAGCCCCGGGAAAGACAATATGGCGTCGCCAATCTCATGGGGGTCAAGACCAAGGCTACTCACGGCGGCAAAGGCAGCCGCAGCATTTTGCCAGTTATGACGCCCCTCTAAAGCTTTAGCCTCTGCCATATTGCAGACTTGAAGAGACTTTTTGGATAAGTTTGAAAATAATTTACCGCCCAACACACTGACGCCATGACCGGCGGCGCGGCGCGCGCTGATCGGAATAATGTTACGGCCATTTTTGACTTTTAATTTAGTGCAAAGCGCTTTCCCGTAGTTATCATCCACCCCCACGACGACGGTATCGTGTTTGGTTTGATTGGCGAATATTGATTGCTTGGCTAAGCCATAATTTTCTAAGGTGCCGTGGCGATCTAAATGATCCGCCGATAAGTTCAGAAACACCGCAGCGTTGGCGCGAAGAGAGTGCGTGCGCTCCAGCTGATAGCTCGATAATTCGATGACGTAAAACGTGCCTTTATGCATATTATCCAAATCTAATACGCCGCGTCCTATATTCCCGCCAATCTGCGCATCCTTACCGCAAGCCTTTAGGATATGACCAATCAAGGATGTGGTGGTCGATTTTCCGTTGGTCCCGGTGATGGCAATGATTTTTGGTTTCGCGCGCTCCGGTCTCGCGGCGACCTCTCGGGCCAAGATTTCAATATCGCAGATGATTGGAACGCCGGCAGCTGTTGCCGCTTTCGCAGACCAATGCGGCTTGGGCAAAATATGCGGCACACCGGGAGACAGCACAAATTCATCAATCTCAGACCAATCAGCCTTTTTCAGGTTCACAATTGGTACGCCCTGTTTCTGCGCAGCGTCACGGCTCGCACGATTATCGTCCCATGCCAAAACGGTCGCCCCGCCCGCAACAAGCGAAAGCGCGGCAGACACACCTGTCCGCCCAAGTCCGAAGACGGCGACCGTTTGGCCGCTGAATGTTTCAGCCTTAATCAACGTAGCTTCAACGTAGAGAGGCCAACCAGCGCAAGGATAATTGCGATAATCCAAAAACGAATAACGATAGTCGGCTCTTGCCAGCCTTTTTTCTCAAAATGGTGATGGATGGGGGCCATACGGAAAACGCGTTTGCCTGTGAGCTTGAAAGAGGCGACCTGAACAATGACAGAGACCGCTTCCAAGACGAAAAGCCCGCCGATGATCGCCAAAACAATTTCATGCTTGATGGCAACCGCCGTCACGCCCAAAGCGCCGCCAAGCGCCAAAGACCCCGTGTCACCCATAAAAACCATAGCAGGCGGCGCATTATACCAAAGGAATCCCAAAGACGCCCCAATGATAGCGCCTAAGAAAATTGTAATTTCCGCACTGCCGGGCACATGGGGTACGCCAAGGTAATTGGAGAAAATAGCATTTCCAACCAGATAGGCAATGAAGGCTAAACTCATACAGGCAATCATGACCGGAACAATTGCCAGACCGTCCAAACCATCTGTCAAATTGACCGCATTGCCGGTTCCAACAATCACCAGCGCGCCAAATGGAATAAAAAACACACCAAGATTAATTGTGAAATTTTTGAGCAATGGAATAGCCAATCCCGTTGCAAAGTCCCCCTCTTGCGGGAAGGCCGTTGTTAAAATCCAGACGGCCGTCCCCGCGATTAAAAATTCCAGGAGCAGTCGAATCTTCCCGGAAAACCCCTTATGCGACTGACGGGACACTTTTAGATAATCATCATAAAATCCAATAGCACCAAAACCAACCGTCACGAAAAAAATCGTCCAGAGAAACGGGCTTTGCAAATCGCCCCAAAGCAAAGTCGAAATCACAACAGCCAGCAGGATCATTAAACCGCCCATTGTCGGCGTGCCGGCTTTTTTAATAATATGGCCTTGAGGACCGTCTTCGCGAATGGGTTGCCCTTTGCCTTGGCGGGCGCGCAAGGCATTAATCATCTTCTCACCAAAAATGAAAAAGATAATGAGCGACGTCATTAACGCACCGCCTGTGCGAAACGTGATATAATTGAAGAGATTGAAGAGCTGAAACTCATCACCCAGCGGACCGAGCCATTCATAGAGCATGAGAGCCCTCCCCCTTGAGCTGTGCCGCTACCACCCCAACGCCCGATGCGTTAGATCCCTTAACCAGCACGACGTCACCGTCGCGGAGTTCGCCTTTCAGTTTGGTTAACAAAGTCTGAGGTTTTGAAGACCACCCCGCGCGCATGGGTAGGGGGAGCGCCCCCATGAGCATGCGCATACATTCCCCAGCCATAAAAACGCGTTCAAATCCGGCGTCGATCAAGGGCTGAGCCAAATCACGATGCATTTTCAATTCATCTGCGCCGAGTTCATACATATCGCCCAGAAGCGCCAGCTTCCGCCCGGGTCGAAGCGCAGCCGCCGAGAACGCCGCCCGCATTGAAGTCGGGTTCGCGTTATAGCTCTCGTCGATTAGGGTGATAGATTTTCCGTCGATTGACAACGTGTGCATGTCCCCACGACCGGGCGCAGGAACAATGTTCGCCAGTGCGCGGGCTGCCGCGTTTAAATCCAGCCCCGCGGCATAAGCAATAGCTAGACAAGCGGCGGCGTTCATAAACCAATGCTCGCCCGTCACATTTAAGGTTACGTCAAAACTTTCACCGTCAATTTGACAGACCAAACGCCCACCGTCGGCATTGGCGCGGGTCTCTGTAATAAGGACGTCATCATTTTCTGAATGTCCAAACGTCAAAACGCGCAAATCCGCAGCTTCGGCTTTCTTGCGAATGCGCGGTGTATATTCATTATCACCGTTTAAGACGAGCGTGCCGCCCGCCTCAATACCGTCAATCATTTCAGCTTTCGCATCTGCGATGCCTTGAACATTTTCAAAATTGGCAAGGTGCGCACCGACGACATTATTGATGATGGCTATTTGAGGTTTAGCGAGCTTCGAGAGGGCCGACATTTCGCCCGCGTGATTCATTCCCATTTCCAAAACAGCAAACTCCGCATCCACAGGAATAGTCGCCAGTGTAATGGGAACACCGAAATGATTGTTGAATGATTTTATAGACTTATGCGTTTGTCCGAAACCCGCCAGCATGACAGCCAGTGCATCTTTGACCGAGGTTTTTCCGACGCTCCCGGTGACACCAATACGAAGCGCTTTGCGGGTCTTTCTCGCAAAGACGCCTAAGTCCTCTAGAGCTTTTGCGCTGTTTTCCGTGACGACCGAGGGAATGTTTTCGGGCGAAACCTGACATAACACGCCGCCCGCCCGTGCTGCTAAGGCTGCAGGAATGAAATCATGACCGTCGCGCACATCTTTCAAGGCAACAAATAAATCACCTGGCTGCAGGCTACGCGTATCAATCGACAGACCTGACACGTCAAATTTAGACGTGATTTTCCCGCCAGTCGCCAGAGCAATTTCTGCGGATGTCCAAAGCGTCACGACAACCACCTACGTGCAACATCTACATCAGAAAACGGTATGACTGTCTTACCAACAATCTGGCCCTGCTCATGTCCTTTACCTGCAATGACGAGGCAATCCGTTGGACCCAATCGACGAATACCTTCAGCGATGGCCAAAGCGCGATCCCCGATTTCCGTGGCGCCCGGGCAACCTGTTAGGACAGCCTTTCTAATCAGCGCCGCATCTTCCGTGCGCGGATTATCATCCGTAACGATGACTTGATCGGCGAGCTTAGCCGCAGCACGGCCCATCTTGGCACGCTTATCAGGATCTCGGTCACCGCCGCAGCCGAAAACGATAATTATATCGCCTGCCGTATGCGGGCGAACGGAGCGGAGTAACTTATCAAGCCCATCTTCTGTATGCGCAAAATCAACATAAACGGGCGCACCCTCTTTCGTCCCCGCCAGTTCCAAACGACCTGCAACACCTTTCAAATGCCCGAGCGCTTCAACCGCCTTCACCTCATTAACGCCGGTTTTTAGCGCCAAACCCAACGCCGCAACGGCGTTCAAAACTTGGAACTCTCCCGCCAGCGGAAGATCAACGGTATGTCGCGCTCCATTGACGACCAAGGTCAGTTTTTGCCCGGAGGCATGCGGCATGACTTCGTCAATACGAATATTTTTGCCCGCCCACCCGACTTGCGACACGTCGTGACCCAATCCTTCACAGACCTCGACAAGGTGCTGACCAAATTTGTCATTCGTGTTTATCACAACAGGCGCACCGCGCGGCGTTAGGTCGATAAACAGCCGGGCCTTCGCCGAGAAATAATCTTGTAAACTCGGGTGATAGTCAAAATGATCTTGGGTCAGATTGGAAAAGCCGGACGCCGTGACTTTGACTGCATCCATCCGATATTGTTTCAGGCCATGGGAACTGGCCTCCATCGCAACATGAGTCACACCCTCCGCTGCTAAGTCTGACAACGTTTGATGCAGCGCCAATGCATCGGGTGTCGTATGGGTCATCGGCTTGTACCCCGCAGGAGACGTAACCCCTAGCGTCCCGAAACACGCAGAATTGAGTCCTGAATAAGCCCAAATTTGGCGCAAAAAATCAACTGTTGAAGACTTACCATTCGTTCCCGTCATCGCCACCACCGTCTCCGGTTGACCAGGATGAAGTTTCGCAGCTGCCTGAGAATATGTAAGTCGCGGCTTTGGAACAGAAATCACCGGTACACTGGCTTTCACACCCTCAACGCTCAAGATAGCGACGGCTCCATTCTCAATGGCTTGGGGGATGAAGTCGCGGCCATCCATCGCCGTTCCGGGGAGCGCAGCAAAAACCATCCCGGATTTAATGCGGCGACTATCGGCGCTCAACCCTGTCACGGCCGCATCATTATCTAGCCCAAACAGACTGCGAAGCGTGTGATGTCTCATGGCGTTATCCCGCTGTTAGCTTGCGCATATTGGGACGTATCTCGCGCGCCGGGCAAGATTGGGCCAATACGCCGAATGACCCGCCCTGCAACCGGCGCAGCATTCCACCCTGCCGTCGCATATCCATGCGTGCCCTCTATTGCCTTGGGCTCGTCCAGCGTCACTATCATCGCATATCTTGGGTTAGAATGCGGAAAGGCAGCAACAAAACTTGTCACAAGTCGCTTCTGATCATAACCGCCGGTAGCAGATGGTTTTTCTGCCGTTCCGGTCTTTCCCATGACGCCATAGCCCGGGATATTCGCCTTGCGTCCCGTACCGTTCGTCACGACAAACCGCATCATGTCGACCATGTCCTGCGACACTTCGGACCGGAAAACTCGCCGTCCGACAGCCGGTGCAGCGACAGAATGTCGACGAACCGTCGGCGTCACATAAACACCATCATTCAGCATCCCGCCAATAGCCGCCGTCAGAGCCAAAGGGGTAACGGACAAGCCATGGCCGTATGACACCGTGACCGTTGCCATCTCGCCCCATCGTTTTTGCACTTGCGGCTTCGCACTTTCAGCTAATTCATAATCAACACGTGATAAAAGCCCCAAACCGCGCAGGTGATACTGCTGACGCTCCGCCCCAATACGTTGCGCAATCATCGCAGTGCCGCGGTTCGAGCTTTCGGCCAGAACGCCGGTCATATTTAAGGGTACATCGGACGGATGATCATCACGGATATATTTATTCAACACCTTATAAGGCTTTTGCACCTGAAACACCTCCGTCTGGTCTGCTACACCATCTTCCAAGGCCATCGCCATGGTCAGCGGCTTGAACACGCTACCGAGGTCATAAGTCGACATTGCGGCATGATTAAAGAGAGTTTCAGGCGATGTTGTGTCGGGATCATTCGGGTTGAAATTCGGAACGGAAGCCATGGCAATAATTTCGCCCGTTCGAATGTCCATAACGACCCCATTTGCATCCAATGCATCAAACTTCTCTCGCGCCTTTGCCAATTCATCGGTCAAAGCAAACTGCACACGCAAATCCAAAGACAGCGCGATTGACGGTGCGTTTTTATTTGTCAAATCTGCATCGAACGCCCGTTCGGCCCCGGCGACACCCCGCATATCAACATTTGTGAAACCTACCATATGGGACGCCAAGTTTTCACGGGGGTACACACGCTTTGGCTCTTTGCGGAACGCCAATCCAGGTAAGCCTAAATCAAAAACGGCCTGCCGCTCCCTTGGGGTAAGCCCGCGCTCAAGCCAAACAAAGCTTCTGTCGGCCTCCAGTTTTTCCCGAAGCTTCGCCCGACTTAGATGCGGACGTAACTTGACCAAGTGACCTGCGGTTTCTCGCGGATTCCACACCCTACGCGGCTCCGCATAAAGAGAATAGGTCTCCAATGTTGTCGCCAAGAGCTCGCCATTGCGATCCGTTAAATCAGCCCGCTGCATTTTTAAGGCCTGCGGCAGGTTCCGCTGATGCGCGTCCGAAGAAAATAGAGAAATCTCTGCCAAACGTACAATTGCAATTAATAACATAAAAACAAAGGCCACAACACCAATACGGATACGGATACGACCCTCGGCAACCGTTTGATATTCCTCATCCGCCAGAGTGAGAGTTTTTTGGCCTTGAAACGCGTGAGACTTTGTCACTTTTCCGCCCCCTCAATCAAAAGAAACATTGTTTCGATATCCTTAGCCTTCCGCTCTTGCGCCGGCAGGACCGGCGTTAATTTCAAATATTCTTTATTTAAATCAGACAGGCGCGCCGGGCTTTCAAGATAAGCCAGCTCCGCCCGCAATACCCGTATAGCCGCTTCTTCTGCGGCAATGGCGCGCGACAAATCTCTGACGTCACGCTTTGCCGACTGTGCATGCGTTTTGACAAAATACAGCGTCACAGTCAGCGCGACCCCAATGATGAATAATAAAAACCAAGACATGCGCCGCGCTGCGCGCGCGGAGCCCGGATAAGACACACTCATAATCGCGCCTCCAATTCAGCCAATGAAATCACGTCGGGCAAAAGCCTGTCGTCCTGCTCAAAGGGCGCGGCCTCTGTCCGAACAGCGACGCGCAATTTGGCTGAACGAGACCGCGCATTTTCCTGAACCTCGGGTTTCGATGGCTTTGTCACACTGCGCTTCGGAAGTGTAAAACTGGCCGCCGGGCCTGTGTTTTTGACTTCCGGCGCATAACGGGAGCCGCCCTGCACTTCACCTGCGCGGCGTCGGAAAAATGTTTTCACAATACGATCTTCGAGGGAATGAAATGTCACAACGACGAGCCGCCCACCCGGCTTCAACAAACGCTCTGCCGCACATAATCCTTTGTAAAGCTCGCCAAGCTCATCATTGACAAAAATCCGCAATGCCTGAAACACACGGGTCGCAGGATGCGTTTTACCACGGCGACCAAGCGCAGCCTCTAATATATCTGCCAAATCCGCTGTCGTCACAATGTCACCGGAATCTCGTGCCGACAAAATGCAATTGGCAACATGGCGCGCTCGCTTCTCTTCGCCGTAAACCTGAAACACACGGGTCAGCTCATCAGCCGAAAGATACAACACCGCATCGCGGGCGGTCGGACCGCCGCCTTGCTCCATCCGCATATCCAAGGGACCTTCCCGCATGAATGAAAATCCGCGCTCAGCCTGATCCAATTGCATAGAGGACACGCCAATATCGAGAACAACGGCATCAACCGACTTCAACCCCACTTCGTCCATCTTGGAGAAAGGCGTTTGGATTAGACGGAATCGATTGCCCCACTCCGCTGTCATTTCAGCGGCGCGCGGCGCAACATTTGGATCGCGGTCCAGACCAATAACGGAACACGGTGCTGACCTTAAAATCGCGTCACTATAGCCGCCATTCCCAAAGGTCCCGTCCACGCAAACTTCACCCGCCCGCATCGCAAGTCCGCTGAGAACTTCAGGCAACATTACAGGATAATGCTTCATATCGGCTTCATCCGATGACGATTAGCCAATGCCGTTTCGCGCAGCGCCGCACGACGTGCCGCGTGCGCGTCTTCGTCCCAAACCTCGAATTTTCGCCCACGACCCACGAATGTGACCCGTCCGGTTAATCCGGCGTGCTCACGAAACTGGGCCGGCAATCCAATCCGGCCTGTAGAATCGAACCCTAACTTTTCGCTTTCACCAAAAATAACAAGCTCGAGCGCCTCACGTCCCTCGTCATACATATCCATACGGTCCAGCATATCCTGATAATGCCCCAAGACAGACAAATCACCGCCTTCTAGATAGGCACCATCCAGACTGGGCCAGAGAACGACACCCTCAAATCCCGAGATAGCGCATTGCGAACGAAAATTAGCAGGCACGGACACCCGCCCCTTGGCATCGAGATTGTTTGTCACACTGGAGAGAAACACGTCGCAAACCACCTGAAAACACCACAGAGCCCGCCGCTCGTGAGATATATGGGATAGTATGGGATTTCATGGGAAACAATGACATTTTGAACGAAACGTTAACCTTACTTTGTCCCACGCACAGGCTGTGAGTTGTGTGGATAAACTCAGGATTACTATAGGATTCAGGCAGTTAAGCTCTGGTTAACCATGAAGACATTTCCGGCGCATTGAACCTCATCACTGCTTTTTATTGAGAAGGGGTGTCAGGGAGCCTGTAAGCCGGGTTCTGTCCCCAAGGATGGGTGACGATCATTCATCTAGGACAGGCTTTGCAACCTGCCTCATGCAACCAACCCGGACAGCGATGGCGCGACCCACAATACTGTCCCTATTTGGTTTTGCTCCGGATGGGGTTTACCTTGCGGCTTCTGTTGCCAGACGCCCGGTGCGCTCTTACCGCACCCTTTCAGCTTTTCCCGTTGTTTGGCTAGCAAACGACTAGGTAGTCTTCTCTCTGTGGCACTTTCCCTCAGTTTACACTGGCCGGGCGTTACCCGGCATCCTGTACGCGCTGGAGCCCGGACTTTCCTCGAACCTTGCACATAAAAATGTACATAGCTCGCGACCGTCCAGCTCCCTGACGAGGCGCTAAATGTTTGTAGTTACCCCCAAAGTCAAGCTAGGCTGGTCATATGAAATATCTCGCTCTGCTCTCCGCCTCCGTCCTCATCAGCGCCTGCTCACTCTTCGAGAGTAAAGTCGACAAAACTCGGATTTACGTAGCTAATGGTATTATTACAGCGGACCCGGCAAAACCTTTTGCCGAAGCCGTGGCTGTGCTTGACGGAGAAATTGTCGGTATTGGTAGTGAGGCAGATTTAGATAAGGCTTTCCCAAATGCCATATGGGACGGACAATATTCTAATTTTGTGATAATTCCGGGTCTGATTGATCCACATGTACATATGACACTCGGGGCCATGATGTATGGTCTGGATTGGGTCCCGCCTTGGGACATGCCGCATCCTGATGGATTAGTGAAAGGCACGTCATCAAAACCCGCTCTCCTTCAAAAAATTACGGATTTCAATTCGGCCAAAACAGACAACAGCCCGCTTTTTCTTTATGGCTACCATAATCTCGTCCAGGGCTACATCGACCGAAACGACTTAGATGCCATATCCAATACAAGACCAATTATTATCTGGCACTACTCGGGCCATGATTTCTACATGAACTCTGCGGCGCTTGACCTGTTTGAAATCACAGCAGATATGCACAAAACTTATGAAGGCGTCACCTTAAATGAACAAGGGGAGCTGACCGGCCGAATTTTCGAAGATGCCGTCGCCCCCCTTCTCCCAAAGCTAGCCCCCTATCTTCTGAACCCGGCACACATTGAGAAGGGATTCAACGGTTTCGAAAAACTCCTGATACAAGGCGGCGTCACGACCATTGCAGAAATGGGATACGGCATTTTCGGAAGAGACTTCGAGAACCTGGTCCTTGAACAGCATTACAGCGCGTCCGACCCTTACACCCTTTACCTCGTTCCGGAACACCGCGCATTTGCGCAAGAATTTGGAGCGGGAAGTCCCGCCAAGATTGCCCAACTCGCGAAAGATGACCCCCGCATTCTGCCGCAAGTCAAACTGTTCACTGACGCCGCCTTTTATTCGCAAACCATGAAGTTAGCGGCGCCCGGTTATTTATCCGGACAATCACAGGGCACAGATGGGCTTTGGGTAACAGATCCCGACGACCTCCCCGCCTTGATGTCATCCTATTGGGACAAAGGCTTGGATATTCACATTCATTCAAATGGGGACGCGGCTCAAGACTCTACTCTATCTGCATTCTCCAAACAGAAACCGGGGCGGGATGGACAACGGTTGATTATTGAACATGCGGGCCTCATTACGCCCGGTCAAATGGCCAAAGCATCTACACTTGGCATCGGCATTTCTGCCGCCTCTCATTATGTAAATTTCATGGGCGAAGATTACAAACCTGTGATAGCGGAGAAGTCAGAATTTATTACGCCCCTCGCCTCCGCATTTGACGCCGGCCTTCGTGTAACAGTCCATTCGGATGCGCCGCTCGCCCCGCCTATGCCTTTGTTGGCAGCAGGTCGACACATGACCCGCGCCACGCGCGAAGGCGGTGTTAGCACCCCAAGCGAACGCTTATCAGCGGAGCAGGCCCTGCGAGCCGTCACGATTGAGGCCGCTTGGTCATTGGGGCTGGAAGATGAAATCGGGTCTATCGAAATTGGCAAGCGGGCCAACTTCACAATCTTGGCCGCCAACCCGATGGAGTTGCCCGGTGAAAGTTGGGGGGCAATCCCCATTCAAGGCGTAATGTTAGATGGTGTCATGCACATAAAACCATGAATTCGGACACCCTCGACAATTTTCAGCTCGACATGGGGACTGCGTCGGAAATCGGCATGGCCCTTGTTCTGGCCGTCATGATGTTTGCCGTGGCTTTAGGGCTTCGGCCCTCGAGTTTTCGATTTTTCAAAACAAGCCCAAAACTCTATTTCACCGGACTGATTGCGCAAATTATTGGACTACCGCTGCTCACCTTACTGATGTGTTTCATTATTAAGCCGCACCCCAGCATCGCATTAGGTATGATTTTGATTGCCTGCTGCCCCGGCGGCAACACATCTAATTTGATTGCGCTTTTTGCCCGAGCGAATACGGCTCTATCAGTCAGTCTCACGGCCACATCCTCTGTATTTGCAGCCTTTGTAACGCCTTTATCAATTTTATTTTGGAGCGGGCTGTATCCACCAACGCGTGCATTGCTGACCGAAATCAATATCGATGTTGTTGGGTTCCTCATTCAAACATTGGTTATTCTAGCGCTTCCGCTTTTTCTCGGCATGGGCTTTCGGCAAGTCGCCCCGCGTATCGCCGACCGCATTCAAACCCCGCTGGCCATTCTGTCAGGCTTAGCTTTATTGGCGATTATACTCATCGCTAGCATCAAACTCTTCCCGGTGTTTATGGTGCTAGGAATTGGCATATATTTCATCGTATTACCTCATAATATTCTTGCCTTCGCATTGGGCAATCTGGCCGCTCGCGCCATCAAAGCCGACACAGCCAGCCGCCGCGCCCTGACTATTGAAGTGGGCATTCAAAACTCGGGACTCGGCATCGTCATCCTGCTAACTCAATTCGGTGGCGTTGGCGGCGCTGGAGCAGTTGCAGGATTGTGGGGCGTCTGGCATTTAATCGGTGGAAGTGGCCTCGCTTTGATGTGGAGATGGAAAGATGCACGATCTAGTCATTAAAAACGGACATGTATTTGACGGTTCGGGCGACGAAGGCCGGCAGCTTGACATCGCGATAAAGAATGGCCGCATTGTCGGCCTTGGCCTAGACCTTGGCGCAGCTACCAAAACAATCAATGCAAAGGGCCATATCGTCACGCCCGGCTTCATCGACCTTCACACCCATTATGACGGGCAGGTCAGTTGGGATAGCGTCCTGCAACCCAGCGTAAATCACGGCGTGACAACCGCGATTATGGGAAATTGCGGTGTCGGTTTTGCGCCCTGCCGCGCAGATGACCGCGACAAACTTATCCGCCTGATGGAGGGCGTAGAAGACATCCCTGGCACGGCTCTGCACGAGGGTCTGGATTGGCAATGGGAGAGTTTTCCCGAATATTTAGATGCATTGGACGCTAAACCCCGCACCATAAATATCGCCGCCATGATCCCGCATGATCCCCTGCGCGTTTTCGCGATGGGTGACCGGGCCGTTTTCAATCAACCCGCCAATGATGCTGACATTGCGTTGATGGAGACCCTTGTGAAAGAGGCGATGGACGCAGGTGCAATTGGCTTGTCTACCGGACGCAGCGATTTTCATAAGTCCAGCGACGGGGGATGGACCCCGGCGTCAGAGGCTGGGAAAGAGGAATTAGAGGGGTTGGCGCGCGCCGTCGCCGCCTCGGGTCATGGTGTTTTGCAAGCCGTCAATGACTTTGACATGGTCCGTCCCGGTGAAACCTTCGATACGGAATTTGCTCTCATGGAAGCCTTTTTCCGCGCAGGCAAAGGCCGTCCCGGCTCAATGAGTTTGATGGAGCGGGACTTTGCACCGGATGATTGGAAAAACATCATTCGCCGCACAGATGACTTAAATGCCGATGGGCTGGACATTTCTTTACAAGTCGCCCCGCGGGCGATTGGCGCCATTAATGGGCTGAACTGCACATTCCATCCCATCATGGGTCATCCCAGTTATATCGCAGTAGCAGGCAAACCGCTGGCCGAGCGGGTGGACATTATGCGTGATCCAAAATTTAAAGCCCAACTTCTGTCGGAAACACCCATTCAACTCTCAGGTGATGACAGTCCCGTCCCTCCCCTTGTCGACATGATGATTGCCACCTTCCCACAACTGGCCGAAAAGATTTTTCCGATGAACCGACATGAAGGGTCCGTGGATTATGAACCCTCCTCCGAATCCTCCATTGCGGGACTAGCGAGAGACGCGGGGGTAAGCGTATGGGAGATGGCATACGACCTTCTGCTCGAAGATGACGGACGCGCTCTACTCTATTTTCCCGTCTATAATTACACCCATATGAACTATGACAATGTTCTAACCATGATGCGTCACCCGAAAGCTCTACCCGGCCTGTCAGACGGCGGCGCGCATGT
>CALFWV010000017.1 GCA_937927825.1 uncultured Caulobacterales bacterium
GAACGGTGAAGTCCACACGCCCACGAATGATATTCTTCTCGAAGGTATCACGCACGACTCTGTCACCCGACTGGCGGAAAAGCGCGGTTACAAAGTCCATAAGCGGGACATTCATCCGTCAGAGATGCCGCATTTTGACGAGTGTTTTGTTGTGGGCACCGCTGCAGAAGTCACACCGGTTCGCGAAATCGACGGCTATCACTATACTGTCGGCGACGTCTGCCACGCTTTGGCTTCAGATTATGATGCCTGTGTGCGTGGAAAAATTGATATCGGCGTCTGATCAGTTTGAAGCGGAGCTGGTATGGTCAGAGATGACCTTCCATCCGTCATCAGTCTTTTTCATGTGTAAAGTGAAAAGCCCCGTCGGCGTGTCCGCATCTCGGACCAATGTCCATTGCCCGAAGACCAGACCGTCATCTTCATCAAGAACAGTCACATCTTTGATATCAAATTTCAAAGTCCCCATCTTGGCGCGATTAGAGTAGCGTTTTTGATAACGGTTGAACGTTTTATCCCATCCGGTCGTGATGTCGCCGCCTGAAGCGAAGCGGAGTTGGTCACTCTTCAAGTAACCGCTCATAAAGCCTTCGATGTCTCCGGCATTCCAATCCTTCTGCTGCGTCATGAGAACAGTGGTCAAAGCTGAGGGCGCGTCAAGAGGCGCGGCTGAGACGCTATGCGGGGCCGTCATTCTGCCAATGAAAAGGCCTAAACCGGTCCCAACGAACCCGCCAAGCACGGCAAATATTAGAAGGTTTCTCGGATTTTTCATCATGTCACTTATGCCGTCTTCCGCCGTTGATGGAGACCCAAAATGCGGCCCACAGAGGATGCGATTTCCGCCCGGTTCAAAGTATAGAGATGGAAGTGATCCACACCTCTGTCTCGAAGCTCTGCCGTGAGTTCTGCCGCCAAGGTTGCAGTCAGCATATCCCGCGTTATCGGGTCTTTATCTAGCCCGTCAAATAAACCTGCATACCAGTCCGGCACGGCTACGCCGCACATTTTGGACATCCGCGCCAGACCTTTGAAATTGGGTTGCAACATCAGGCCCGGTACAATCGGAATATCAATGCCTGCGTCCAGAACGCGGTCTTGAAACCGCCAAAAAATGTCAGGCGAAAAGAAAAATTGCGTAATAGCCCGCGTGGCACCTGCATCAATCTTTCGTTTCAGATTATCTATCTCAACAGACCAATTTGCACTTTCAGGATGTTGCTCAGGGTAGGCTGATACAGAAACTTCAAAATCCGCTATTTTTTTGAGCCCCTCAGTCAGATCATTTGCATAGGCATATCCCCCAGGGTGCGGGCGATAAGCCTCACCTATGCCGCTGGACGGATCTCCGCGGAGCGCAACGATGTGCCTCACACCTGCGTCCCAATATGCTCGGGCGACTTCGTCAATCTCTTCACGGGTCGCGTCGACACACGTCAGGTGGGCCGCCGGCGCAAAATCGGTTTCTTTCACCATTCGTGCTACCGTGCGGTGGGTCCGTTCGCGTGTTGATCCCCCTGCCCCATATGTCACGGACACAAAATCCGGCGACAAGGGTGCCAACTTCTCAATCGACGCCCAAAGTTTGTCCTCCATCTTTTGGTTTTTCGGTGGAAAAAACTCGAAGCTGACCTTCAAGTCCGGAGATTCGGCAGACGCACGGGCAATCGCACCAACAGGCGCATTGGGATCGCGGAAGGGGAGACGGGCATTCATATTCTATCCTGTCGCTAAGAGCGCTGGGGAAGTTTTGACGGCGTGCCAAATTTTTACGTCAGGCGTATTGGGATCAGGCGCCGGCAAGGCTTTGATTCGAACCATTTCAAATCCACTATCAGACAAAAACTGTGTCATATCTTGGTCCGCGAAACCTAGACGGCGATGCGCATAATTTTCGCGGTAATTCTCAAATTCATGCAAAGCGAAATCTATAATGAGGAGATGACCGCCTTTATCCAAAAGCCGCGCTGCTTCTTTAACCGCGCGGGCCGGCTCTTCCAAAAAGTGCAGGACTTGATGGAGTGTCACGAGATCCGCCGCGCCATCTTTCAACGGGGCATCTTGCAAATCCGCCTGTTGAACGGAAATATGTGTGTAAGCATCGTCAGACAGCGTATGGCGCGCCACGCGCAGCATTTCGACACTATCATCTACGCCGACGCCACTGCGAATGTGTGGAGCAAAGAGCTTTAGCATCCGGCCCGTTCCCGTCCCCAAATCGACCATGCGATGAAAATCATGGTTAGGCACTAGGGCTAGAAGAGCTGCCTCTATATCGGCTTGCGGAAGATACTCATGACCCAATTGGTCGTGATCATTTGCGACGGATGCGAAGAATGCTTCCGCTTGCCGCGATCTCTCGGCTCTCACCTTCTTGAGGCTCTCACGATCCGCTGCGAGGCATCGATTGTCAAAGTCGAGAGCGGAGAGTGTCGCCGAAAGAATGGCGGAGTTTCCCTCCGTTGCGCGTTTTAGGCGCGAGAATACCCAGCTGCCCTCTCGCATCCGCTCCACTATGCCGACCTGTTCCAATGACTTAATATATTGGGTCACGCGCGGTTGCGAAAGCTCAAGAATTTGTACCAATTCACTAACGGTTAGCTCGCCCTGACTGAGCAGCGCCAAAATACGTAACCGATCGGGATGTCCGAGCGTTTTGAGATATGTCGCAATGGCGTCCATAAAAGCCGCATAACTGACACATCTGATAATGTATATAAAAAAAACTTTATATGATGTGAGTTAGCGCGCAAATTTTGATAACAGACGAATATATGAGATTTGATAACTATTCGAATTCTCTGTCACTTCCCAGCTATTGATTGGCCAACCTTCGTTGAAATCTGCGTATGATTTTGCAGGCGGCTGTCCGGCCGGCGGAGACTTGACCGGAATTTTGCACATCTTGGCTCCATATCCGCCGCAAACCGTTTTGCAACACTCGTCACGAGCATAACCTTCATTGGGGCCACCAACCAAAAATCCGGGCGCGGGACCATATTTAGAAACGCCTACTTCGTCCCAGACCGTTCCGTCCTGAAACCATTCATGGTAAAATTGGGTTACGGAATTTTCCGCTCCATATCGGCGCATATTGGAGAGGTACACTTTATTCAGCGGATTAACGCCGTGGATATAATGGATATAGGCTGATGCCGCGTTTAAATAATCCCTTTGCGAAAGACGCCCAACACCACCAACAATAGCCTGTGTGTAGATGGCACCGCGACGGGCTTTGGTAGAATTACTTCCCCACCAATACCCATCAACAAATGCACCGTACGGGTCCTCTTTATTCTGAATAGCCGGCCACCCATTATAGGCGTTCAGAACTTTAGCGTCATAATCGCGTTTGATCCGAGCCGCGAATTTGCGCGGCGTGGCGGGCTGGTTGGCATGGAAAAGCAAATCAAACGCCATCATACCTTCGAACCCGTCCGGCGTGTTAGCCTGCATCGGATTAATCTGATTATATTGCCGCTCAATCACCCGGTCAAAATACTTATCCCCGCGTAGGGCCTTCATTTGAATGGCGGAAATGAGAACTTTCTTGGCAAACCGGTCCGCTTCAACTTCCTGTTGACCCGCCGCCAGACCTTCTGAATTAGACCTCGGGTCATTGTTGTAAAATTTGACATTGGGGTTTGCCTCAAACCATTTCCAAGCCTTATCCGCGCGGGCAGCATATCGCTTAGCCTCCACTTCAAAACCAGCGGCCCGGTAAACGCGGGCGGCGATAGCAAAGGCCCCTGCGGCAGTGACGGTCGCCGATGAATTCGGTGGGCCATATTTAGAAGGCGCTTTAGCGGAGGACGGCGGTGAACCACCGCCCAAACTCATCACCGACAACATCGCACCGTCCGGATTTTGCATACGTTCGAGCCAATCCAAGCCCCATTTGACTTCATCTAATATGTCAGGCGTTCCGTTACCGGACTCTGGAATGTCGAAATCATCGGTCCAAACATTTGGGTTTTCCAGATAAGCGCCAAGCAACCACGTCACGTAGTTCGCGGTCCAACTTGTATATTTGTTGTAATCCCCGGCGTCATACCAGCCCCCCCGTAAATCTCGCTCCGTCGACGGATCATCCAGGCGATTAAACAGTCGGGCTTGCGGATCTTGGCCACGGCCTAAATGACTGGCTTTATCCGCCCAAGGTCCGGCAAATTGCGGTGTTTTTTCAAATCCTGCGCGTTGCAGATAGAGGGTTTTGAAAGCCGCTTTGAGAACAGGTGTGTAGACCGTGCCAGAGATGTCGAAAGGATAGCTGTCAACTTTGCGCCCCATGTCCCTGACGACATATCGGCCGGGGGTGCGGACATTTGAGAAATCGAAATGCCATACACGATCTCCAGATGACTTATCGGTTTTACCATTTTTCCAAACGGACGGCTGACCCTTGTAAACAGGCTTTCCCGTCGAGAGGTTAATCACGGCATAAGTCTCGCCAGGTGAAAAGGACCGACGGGAATCAAATCCAACTTTCGGGTCCTTGATAACTGCAATTTTATCCAGCGCGGGTAAGTATCCAAACTGATCCACCAAAATTGGAGGTATTTGGGCCGACGCAGCGGTCGAACCTTGCGCACACCCAATGACAAGATATGTCGCAAGGATTGAAAAAAACTGTTTCATAAAATCATGGGACAGGATTTACCTACCACTTGTCAACCCGGCCCTGTCAGGGCGTTACCTCGCAAATTTCACGAATTTCAGCTTCTTCGGCATATCCGCGTCAGGGCCGAGGCGGCGTTTTTTGTCCTCAATATAATCTGCAAAGTTGCCTTCAAACCATTCCACATGGCTATCGCCTTCATAAGCGAGAATATGGGTCGCGACGCGGTCAAGGAAGAAGCGATCATGCGAGATGACCACGGCACAGCCAGGGAACTTCTCCAAAGCGATTTCAAGTGAAGACAAAGTCTCACGGTCTAAATCGTTGGTTGGTTCATCGAGCAGCAATAGGTTTGCGGGTTTCGTCAGCATTTTGGCAAGGTTTACGCGGTTGCGCTCACCACCCGACAGTTGACCGACATTCTTTTGTTGGTCTGTACCTTTAAAATTAAACGACCCTACATAGGCGCGCGACGGCACTTCGCGCTTCCCCATTACAATAATGTCGAGACCGTCTGAAATCGCTTCCCAGATATTCTTGCTAGGATCCAGAGCCGCGCGGTTTTGATCAACATAGCCGAGCTCAACAGTTTCGCCGACTTTGAATGTGCCTTCATCCGGCTGCTCTTGGCCGGTAATCATTTTGAAAAGTGTTGTCTTACCCGCCCCGTTCGGGCCGATAACGCCGACGATTCCGCCGCGCGGAAGTTTGAAAGAGAGGTCTTTTATCAATAATTTGTCGCCAAACCCTTTGGAGACATTATTCGCTTCAACCACAATATTACCGAGACGTTCACCCATGGGAATACGAATTTCGGCATGTGAAACAACTTCATTATCCGCGGCATTTTTCAAATCTTCGTAGGCGCTAATCCGGGCTTTAGATTTCGTCTGACGCGCCTTCGGATTAGACCGAATCCACTCTAATTCTCGTTTCAGGGCTTTGGTCTTGGAATCGCTTTCACGCCCTTCTTGGTCCATCCGTTTTGATTTCGCTGCCAACCATGAAGAATAATTCCCCTCATGCGGGTAAGTCCGACCACGATCAACTTCTAACGTCCAATTTGTGATGTTGTCCAAGAAGTAACGATCATGGGTAATCAGAATAATCGCGCCTTTGTAGCTAACGAGATAATTCTCTAGCCAAGCCACGGTTTCCGCGTCCAAATGGTTGGTCGGTTCATCGAGGAGAAGCAAGTCCGGCTTGGACAGCAAGAGTTGACACAACGCAACGCGGCGGGCTTCACCACCCGAGAGGGAGTCGACCGGATCATCCTTTGGCGGGCAACGCAGGGCCTGCATGGCCATTTCAATTTTGGAGTCAATGTCCCACGCATCGCGCGCGTCGACTTGCTCTTGAAGCGCGGTCATTTGCTCCATCAGTTCGTCCGTATATTCTGTCGCCATATCTGTCGCAGCTTTGTTATAGGCGTCAAAGATTTGTTTATCCTCACACCCCTCAATCACATTTTCCCAAACCGTTTTGGATTGATCGAGTTTTGGCTCCTGTGGCAGGTAACCGACCTTTACGCCCTCGGCCGCCCAATGCTCACCGGTCACCTCGGTATCGACCCCGGCCATCACTTTCATCAGGGTCGACTTACCCGCGCCATTGACACCGATCAGGCCGATCTTGGCGTCAGGGTAGAAGGACAAATGGACATTGTCGAGAATGGTTTTATTGCCGAATTTCTTCGTCAGACCTTGCATGTGGTAGCAAAATTGGCGGGCCATATTACGCTCTTATTTTCAAATGAATGATTGGGCGCGATATGTGGCGGAATAGCCGAGATTGCAAGGGATTTGGGCGGCTTACAATCCATCCAAACCTAACGACTATTCATCTATGGGACGAACCTGCCACAAAGCGTGAAATGTTTGAGCATAGAGCAGAAGTAGCAATCCAGACACACTCCAAAGCGCTACCTCTTCCCCACTCAAATTAAGACTAAAGTTCTGAACAAAACTCAGCACACATACGACTGGCGCAAGGACCCAGACAAGCGTCATAAACGCAAAGGTCATTGATTTATGCTTTATCCTTATCTCCCACTCATCAAGATATTTATCGGGAAAATAAAACCGATTTACAAACCGCGTACAAACGAAACATATCGCGGATATTGCGCCTATTATCATCATGCCGACACCTACAGCACCTAGCCAATTGTTCGGCAACTTCCCGTAATAATCCAAAAGCATGAGTGGCCAGAGCGGTAGAGAAAGAACCATCAGGATCGTAATCCAACGCAATTTTTTCTTCGATATACTCGACTCATTAAATTCAAAAATTTTTGCAAGCGCACTTATCATATAGAGTTTCTTCCCATGTGAGATGAATAGAATTTATTCTAATTCTTTGCTTCAAAGCCTAAAGTCCCAGCAGCAGTTCAACGAAAAACATGACCAGACGCATGAATGCGCTGCCGATGGTGTCCGTGAGGGACATTGTCGCAAATCCTGCTACCTGCCCAACGACTTCATTCGCTTTTTCAAAAATAGACATAACTCTCTCCTCCTATTTACGCGCGATTATTCGGCTGCTCGCAAAGCCGCTAATTCCTCTGCCATTGTTTTGAATGGCCGAGGTGAAAACGCCACATCGATAGGTACATTGAAATATTCGGCCAGCTTGAATGCTAGTTCTAGCGAGGCGTTATAATCGCCGCGCTCCAGATATCCGATTGTCTGAAAATTGACACCAACAGCTTCTGCTAGGTCCTTTCGTGACAAGCCCTTCTCTGTTCGCAATGTTTTGATGCGGTTATAAATCATGATGTTGTATATCTACAACATTTTGATTTTCGTCAATACATTTTTTATCGAAAAACAACAATTATCTGATTCCACACGATATTTTAGCTATCTGAAGACGAGGCCTTGACTTGAATGGGGCCAGACGGGACGAAACAGACAGACAACTTTCATTTACAGAGGCGCTGATATGGCTCTCGTCGGAATCGACCTTGGCACAACGAACTCCCTCATTTCTGTTTTTACGGATAATGGGCCGGAGCTGATCCGCAATAGCTCGGGTACGTTTTTAACGCCGTCTGTTGTTGGGATTTCAGATGCTGGCGAGGTTTTGGTTGGTGAATCCGCTAAACATCGTCTTATCACTCACCCAGGCATGACCGTGGCGCGGTTTAAACGCGCCATGGGTACGGCCAAGACGCATAATCTTGGTAAGAAAACCTATAAGGCAGAGGATTTATCCGCACTTGTCCTCCGCGCACTGAAAGCCGATGCCGAAGCGCATTTAGGTCAAACCGTAGACCGGGCAATTATTTCAGTGCCGGCCTATTTCAACGACATTCAACGAAAAGCGACGTATGCCGCCGGGAAAATGGCGGGATTAAAGGTTGAACGCCTTATCAATGAACCGACGGCCGCGGCTCTAGCCTATGGACTTTCCAGTAAGGAGGATGAGAACACCTTTCTTGTCATCGATCTGGGGGGTGGTACCTTCGATGTCTCTATCTTGGAGATATTCGACGGCGTCATGGAAGTTCGGTCCAGCGCCGGAGATGCATTCCTAGGCGGCGAGGATTTCACGACGGCGGTCGAGGACCATTTCATCGAACAACTGGGCACAACCCGCGAGAAAATGAAGCCAAATGATTTGGGGCGCCTTCGAGACCTTGCGAATAAGGCGAAGTTGGCCTTATCAGAGAAACCGGAAGTCACGGTTAAATATGTCAAAGGGAAATCCCAAGAAGAACTGACGCTTGATAGACCTAAATTTGAAGAGCTGACGCAAAAGCTCGTTGCGCGCATGCGGATGCCGTTACAGCGGGCGATTTCAGACGCAGGGCTTCGCAGCGCTGATATTGAACGCATTATCCTGGTTGGCGGGGCGACGCGCATGCCCGTTATCCGGGGCATGGTGACAAAGTTGCTGAAGAAATTCCCGGAACATAGCATCGACCCGGATGAGGTCATTGCGCTGGGCACCGGGGTTCAATCCGGATTGCTGGACCGGCACGAAGCCTTGGAGGACATCGTCATGACCGACGTCTGTCCCTTTACGCTTGGCACAGAAATCGCAAAACAACTGGGCCCCAACCAATGGGAGGGTGGATATTTCCAACCGATTATTGAACGCAACACCGTCATTCCGGCCTCCCGCGTCGAGCCATATTCAACTCTTCACCCCGGCCAGACAGATATTACGCTGCGTATTTTCCAAGGGGAAAGCCCGCGTGTAGAAGATAATGTTCCGCTCGGTGAAATCGCGCTGAAAGTCCCGAAGGAAAAGGGTAAAACGCAGGATTTCCAAGTCCGCTTTACATATGATGTCTCGGGCGTGCTGGAAGTGCTCGTGACCGTTATGGCCACGGGCGACGTTAAGCAGCTTATACTGGAAGGCAACCCCGGCAGCTTGTCCCAAGCCGAAATACAAAAGCGATTGAAAGAGCTGGAGAAGTTAAAAATTCATCCGCGTGATGTCGCCGAAAATGCTGCTGTGATAAACCGTTTGAAAGCGGCCTATGAAAATCATCTGGGCGATATCCGGACAGCAATCGAAAACCGGCTCGTACAATTCGAACATACGCTGACAAAGCAGAACGACACGGATATTAAATTGACCCGGAAAGAAGTCATGGACTTCCTCGATGACCTTGACCGCATGGACGTTTTTTAGGCTATGCCTGCGCGCCAACACTATTTCGAAGTGCTGGGTCTGGACGCCCCGCCAACAGATCGCAAAGCGGTGAAACGCGCCTATTCAAAAATGTTGAAAGTCACGCGTCCGGAAGACGACCCGGACGGGTTTATGCGGCTGCGTGATGCGCATGACCAAGCGCTAAACATCTTGAGATGGCAAGCCGAAGACGCCGCGTGGAACGCAGAAAATGAAGACGCGGATGCTGTCGCGGAAATATCCAGCTCTCAACCAACTGAGCTTACATCGGCCCCTGCCCCGTCGCTGAAACCCGCCGCCGAAACCCCATCCGGACCCGGGATGACCTATGGCGATATGCTGCCCCCACCCGAGCCGGGGCCTGTAAGCGACACCAGCTATGCGATAGGTCCGACGCCTAATTTCGACGCCCCGGTTTCGATATTTGAACGTGCAGAGTCGCAAGCCCCTTCATTAACCGACGAGCTCAAGGCGATTTTGGACGACCCCAAGCGCTATAATGACAGAGAGAGTTGGAACATCTTATTCCGGAAAGCCCGCCAACTTGATATTGATGACTACGTCGATTTCGAACAGAGCTTGATGGATCAAATTCTCAATTTCCATGGGTATTACGAGGATCACCCCCATCACGACACCCCGGAGAAAATGCCGCAAAAATTGTCCCCCTCTATTACGGCGTCCCTTTTCAAAACAATGAGCTGGGATCAGGTCAGCAAACTGGGATATAATCGGGGTCTGCAAATTGAATGGTTGGAACGGCGGATGAGCCTGCGTAAACGCGGCGCGGATCCTGTACCGATTCCCCAAACAAATTCCGACGGTACCGGTAAAGTCTGGATGTATATCATCGGGTTTTTCATCCTGTTACAAGTTATTCGAGCACTGGCCAACGTATGAAAATCGCAACTTGGAATGTGAATTCAATCAAGGCGCGGCTGCATGCCGTGACCGCGTGGTTGGAGGCCGAACAACCCGATATTGCCTGTTTGCAGGAAATCAAAACCGTGGATGACGGCTTTCCCCGTTTGGAGATTGAGGCGATGGGTTATCACGTCGAAACCCATGGCCAGAAAAGTTATAATGGGGTCGCGCTGCTCTCCAAATTCCCTTTGGAGGACATCCGCCGCGGACTACCCGGCGACGATACGGATGAGCAAGCTCGCTATATTGAGGCTGTGGCATCGACAGAGCACGGCGCAGTGCGGGTCGCATCCATTTATCTCCCCAATGGGAATCCGGTCCATGATGAGGACGGCAGCCTGAGCGATAAATATCTCTATAAGCTGAAATGGATGGACCGCTTGCGGGACCGCGCAATCGAGCTTTTGACCTATGAAGAAGCGCTTGTTTTGGCCGGAGATTATAACGTTATCCCGCGTCCGGGTGACACGCATGACCCCAAAGGATGGGAGGGCGACGCCGCCTTCCGCCCCGAAACCCATGCCGCCTATCGCGCCCTCACCCATATTGGTCTTTACGATATGTTCGATCAATTTAATGGGCGTGACGGCGAATATACTTTTTGGGATTATCAAGGCGGCGCGTGGCAGAATAATCTCGGCATTCGCATCGATCATCTGCTCTGCTCGCCACAGGCCATTGACCGAGCAACGGACATCAAAATTCATAAAATGACCCGCGAGGGCGTAAAGCCATCCGATCATGTTCCCGTCGTTGGGCACTTTAATTTGTGAGCCTGACGGCGAAAATCCTCCTAGGCGGCGGCCTCGCGCTGCTCATTGCGGTCTTCGGATATGGCTGGCACATCCGCACGGTTTACGCGGGATATGTCGCCTCTACCGATAGCGGTGACGCGCTGTTCCCTCAGGATATTTTGGACAATTACGGGCAACAAATCCAAGACGAGCTGAAGCGCAAGAATGTCAAACTCGCCATCATCTCACGCGCCGGACAAGTCCGCGAGAAACTGCCCAAAGGCGTCATGTTCACCCATAGCGCCTTTTTTCGGCGCAATGCAGCGGGCGGTTATGATGTCTATAATCTCTATCACGGCGAGGAAAACCGTTTGCGGTCGACCCTTGTGACCGATACCTCCGCCGATTTCTTGCGTCTGTTGCAAGAGAAAGACGCGGGGATTTTAATTCCCGATGCGGCCACGCAAGACTTGCTCTATGCATTTCTGGAAAGTCCGGACTATGCAGCGGTTCATCAACCCGATTACTCGCTGATTTCCAATCCCCTGGATCTGCGCTGGCAGAATTGTAACGAGCTGATGCTCTATGCCATTGCCGCCGCGATTTGGAACACGCCGGAGCGCAGGCTTTTGCGGGATAAACTGGCCGAAACGATTATCCCCACAGAGTTGAAAGTCTCACCCCTAAAACGACATTTCGGCCCGATGATTGATGAACGCCTGATTTTAGATGACCATGGCGATAAGGTCCTGACCACTACATTCGGTACCCTGACGCAATTATTTGAGGTGACGGGGCGATTGAATGAAAGCTATGTTTTGGTGTTTGAGGATTAGGCATGGGGAAGTTCTTGCTGCCAATCGAGTGGCCAGCCGAGGTCAATCATAAAGCAGGACGTGCCCGCAGAGTTGATCTTTCTGTCGGAACACCGGCAGAAAAGTAGAGTTTTGTTTTACAGAAGGATCGTAATGCTGATTGTCAGACAGCATCACAGGCTCTGCGGCGATGGTTTTTGAAGAAACGGCCAGTCATAAACCCCAGAGTTAGCCCACTTGGAACTACTGGTCGGCTCTCGTTCCTAAAGCCCCGGCACAGTCCGATGTCTCACCACCGGATGCTCAGACCCACCGTCTTTCAAACCAGATAGAGAGCGCTACCCTAGTCCCATGTTTGAAAGAACCATTTGAATATAGGGTCAAAACAGAGGGGTGAGGATTATTCTTTTTTGAAATGAGGATTATTCCAGCCGAAGCCTTGAAAAGATTGGGAGATTTTCGGGATGGAGGATATTTGAAATAGGGATGGCGGGTTTCGGGGGCTTAGCGGACATTAGAAATTTCACAAAAATATTATCTTGGACTTGAAATAAATCAGAAACTTCCCACCTAACAATCAGGTTACTAACCAAGAAATAGCAGTGACGTCCGAGACGCGTCTGATTTAGTGCAGAAAATAAGTCTCAGGCTGTTGGCCTAGTGCATGGTACTGCTACCCCATGGGTCGCCATGCGATTGAGCGGAGATGTGTATGTTTACGCTGTTCTGTCTCGAAGCCAGCAAATCGGAAGGTGTTTACCGTCTCCTATTCGGATTCTTCATTG
>CALFWV010000018.1 GCA_937927825.1 uncultured Caulobacterales bacterium
AGCTCAATACGCCCATTTTTCACCTCGTAAAACCAGGGCGGTTCCACAAATTTACTCCAAAGTTTTTTACCCTCTATCGACCAGGCTGCCAATTCTATTTCAGCGCTCATTATGACTACATCACCGTGCCGCTCCCAACCGAAGAACCCAAGGTCGGCGGTATCCTCCCATAATTTTTCAAGTTTTATTAAATCATAGGCCAGAAGCGTTGTACCGGCGCCAATAAAAGCAAGCGATGTTTCAGGTACAATTAGAATTGCCGGTTCAAATCCCCATCCGTGTGGAGAAAACTTGCAAGAGATGACAGCCGTCGGCCATCCAGCATTTTCATTTTGTGGAGTCGTAATATTGTAAATGACAAGTGTTTCATTTTCGACTGTCAATTCATTCACAAAGTCTACAAAGACCGCATTCTCGACATACTCTTTATGGAGTAGAGGGTAACCTCCGACTTGCGACTGAATTTTCCAGCCTGAGATTGAAACACTTGATGTGGACTCGATAGTCATCATGGTTCAAGCACCTACCTCTCACCCGGGGCGTAATCCGCCGTGATCTCACCTGCGAGGACAGCCTCCAAAGTCATGGCCACGCGTTTATACCCACCATTTGAGAAGAGCTCGACCTGATCATTATAATGCGGTGAGCTCTCGTCCAGCGTGGCGCTGCCGTAGTTATGGATGCTGTCGACTGTGCCGCTGCCGTCAGGGGCCCAATCCGCGACGACGATATGTGTGTCGCCTGCAAAGGCGTTCAGTACGCCCGCTTTGGCGACGCCGTCTCTATCCGCATAAATCGCGCGCAACACATCCGGCGCGCCGTCCAACGGAACATTGACATCGCCGCGAATGATGCGGTTGACCTCACCCCATTCCGGATCGAGCCGCCCGAATGCCCCCATTAGGTCAGCGGTGGTTTCGGTCAGCGCATCCATCGCGTCGCGTTCCTTTTCTGTATACTCATACCCCAGCGTCCGGGCGCCCGTAATGACGGCCAGTGCCGCGCCGCGATTGTCCTTCCCCGTGTCTCCATCCCAATTGCGCAAAATCTCTTGCGCCTGTTTCAGCGTTTTGTCCTTTGTCGGCGTCGTGACGAGTTCCACGACTAATTTCATAAGCGCGCTTTCGGGGGCATATTTTGTATCTGCCCGATAGCGGAGTAGCTCTTCACGGCTTATCGCGTCATCATTTTCCAGTAAGGCTAGTGCGCGCAAAGACCTGTTGGTGATGCGATCTTCAATCCCGAAAGTTTCCGAAAAATCGCGCTTTGATAGATTGCAGGCATCATCCGTAATATCGAACGGCGTCGCATTGGCAGAGAAGACCCACCCGCAAGGCGGATTCCAGATTTGGGGCATATCGCTTACGGGTCTAAAGTCCTCCCAAATAAGTTCGGACCGATCCCCGGGGAGGATTTCTTCCCACTCAGGACCTTCAATCCTGCGGGGCATACGCGCGTTGTAAACCGCGCCGATATTTCCCTCTTTATCGCCGTAAACGATGTTGAAAGACAGCACGCCTTGGCTTTCCAGCGCGGCGCGCCATTCAGTCATATTGGTGGCTTTGTTCATGGCGAGCCATTGGTCCAGCGCGCCCAGCCCACCCGGCTCCAGCGCGCCCAAACCGGAAAATCGAATGGCGTAATGCCCCGTTGGCGTGGAGAGAACCGGACCATGTGCCGACCAAAGCACATCGCGCTTGATCGGCAAAGAAAATGGCCCGGCCAGCTTCACGCGAAACGTCGACTTTGTGCGTTCAAAATCGAGCCATTCACCATCCAATCGGTACTGCGTTGGCTTATCCACATCGTCGACTTCCAGCGCATAAATATCGATGAGGTCCGGGCGGTTAACCGTGTGTGTCCAGGCGAGGTTTGGCGTTGCGCCTTGCGCCATTATCGGGACCCCAGGGAATGTCCCGCCCAGTGTGTTCATACCCTCCCCGCTGACGAGATGCGCTTCATACCAGGCATAAGGCCCTGTCATGGGCTGATGAGAATTGGCAATAAGGCGCGTGTGCCCATCGGTGCTGCGCGAGGGCGCGACCGCAAAGGCATTGGACCCGCGCACGGAATAGGCCACATCCTGCGCAGGTGGCGGCTCTAAGGCGGAAGTCTGTCCCCAAGGCGATACGTTAGGGCGGTCTTCGGCGGTAAAGAGGTCCGTCAAATACCCATCCAAACGATAGAAGAACGGAGTAGCCCAAGCAAATCCCGCAAGAATATCTTGTTCTGTAATCGGGAGGATATTGGGCAGAACCTTCTCCGGGTTATTCACCGCATAGAGGTTCATGGCCGCCGCATAAGCCTTTGCAATCGCCTTCGCGTTCGCGCTGACGTCGGCATTATAATTTTTGGCAACGCTTTCCTGAACTTTAAAGAGGTCAAAAAGATAGTCCTGCGGGGCAACATCTTTTCCTTTATATTCTGCGCTTTTGCCGCGCGCAGCGATGAGCGTATCTTGTATTGTGGCCCAATCATCCTCGGCGTGGGCATAACCAAACCCGAAGGCCGTATCGGCGTCCCGCCGCCCGAAAACATGGGGCATACCATAACCATCCCGGATGATTCGAACGTCATAGGCTTGCGCGGCTTTGCGGGCCTCATCCGGACTATAACGCGGCGAACTGGGCGTGCGGAGATAGACTGCCGCGCCAATTAAACCGATTAATAACAGCGCTGCAGCGCCCAAAAGCCATTTTTTCATGCGCTAGCCCTCGCGATAACGGTAGAAAAAATCAAGAGCCGTTTGTCCTAACCCGTCCCTACAGCTATGAAGGGGGTAGACAGAGGAGACCACTATGACCGAAACACCCGCCATGACAGCGCAAAAACTCTTGGACCAAATTCTTGGAACGGGTCAGGAGTTTGTGAAGAAAGCAAAGACAGCCGATACGGCAGAATTGACCGCCAAAGGCAAAGACATGTTTAAACAGGCCGAGGATGCGCTGGCTGATAAATTAGGTGTCGGTGACGATGCGGAGTCGCGCAAAAAACTTCGCTTGGGTACTGCGGCAACCGCCGGCGCTTTGGCGTTAATTCTCGGCAATCGCTCAAAAAGAAAATTTGCGGCCCTTGGCGGCTTGGGCGCGCTCGGCTTTCTAGCCTATAAAGCGCAACAGGCAGGTACCATGCCAAAAAACCTTCAAGACGTAGTTGACCTCATCAATAATAAAGCGCCTGCCAATCGCTCAGACATTCTGTTGCAAGCCATGGTGTCCGCGGCACAAGCCGACGGCGATATTTCTGACGAAGAATCAATCATGCTGGACAGTTTGGACGGCGTTGACGCCGCGGACGTCCGCGCGGTTCTTTCCGGCCAAGCGGACCCCAGCGGAATCGCGGCTTTGGCCAAAGATGAACAAACGAAACTGGAAATTTATGCCGTGTCTTGCCGGATCGCAAATGGATTAAATCCACGCGAACGCGATTATTTGGACCATCTCGCCATGGAAATGCGCTTGGACCCTGAAGTGGCCGCCCGGATAGAGACGGATGTGAGAACGGGCTAATGCGCAGCGCGCTCATGACGGCTGCGCTTTTGCTTGCAGCTTTCTTCATAACAGGTTGCGCGGCGCCTGAGACACCGGCGGCGCATAAAAACCAAGCGCACCTGCCCCCACCCCCATTTCCGGTCAGTGAAGTCCCGGAAGATGGGCGCAGTTGCGGGGTGCGTATGGTCGGCGGCGGAGATACCGTCTGCGACACGGGCGAGTTTTGCCGCCGGACAATTGGTGATATGTGCGGTGCAGCGGACGCCCCGGGGATTTGCACCCCTGTTCCGGAAATGTGCACAATGGATTACATGCCGGTTTGCGGCTGTGATGACGAAACCTATAGCAATGAATGCGTGGCCAACTCTAATAGCATCAGCGCCTCATATGCAGGAGAATGTAAAACATGAAAAAGCTAATTTTGGGCGCGGCCCTGCTCTTGGCCGCCTGTAGCGGCGCTGACGGCGATGTCACGAATAGTGCCGGAGACTCCGCAATCTTATCACAGTCCGATGTAACAGCTGATACGGCGCCGTGGGGAACCTTCTTTCCCTACTTTACCGAAGACACACATATTTTGCGACCCGTGCTTGTCGGGGTCGCTAAAATTGACGCCGGCGAAGAAATTCACCCCCCTCATCGTCATGCAGATGAAGAGTACCTGATGGTCACCAAGGGTCGCGGCGAATGGTATCTAAATGGCGAAACAAGGCCCGCCAAAGAAGGCGACATCCTCTTCGCCCGGGCCTGGGATTATCACGGCGTAAAAGCCGCAGAAGATAGCCCGTTGGAGTTCGTTGTTTTTAAATATTCCAGCAGAAACGAGCGCGCGCCAACAGACCCTAACCCGGACCTGCCAGAAGAATTAACTCCTTAACTCGCGAATTCGTCAATTCACACTGACGGAAATTGACGTTTCGTTTCCGTCCGAACCTGTTAGACCACTCTCATGTTTCACCACTTCTTCTCAGAACTTCGTCGTGCACGGGTCCCCGTCTCCATTCGAGAGTATCTGACGCTGTTGGAAGGCGTGGAGAAAGACATTCCGAATGAGAGTTTGGATGGATTTTACTACCTATCCCGCACGGCGCTGGTCAAAGACGAGCGGGATTTGGATAAATTTGACCAAGTTTTCAGCCACGTATTTCGCGGCGTGGATTATCTCGGCGATATTTTTGGAAGCGACAACGCTGAAATCCCGGCGGATTGGCTGAGGAAAATGGCCGAACTCCACTTAACCCCGGAAGAAATGGCGGAAATCGAAGCGTTAGGCGATTTAGACAAGATTATGGAAGCGCTTAAAGAACGGCTCGATAATCAAGATAAACGACATGAGGGCGGGAATAAGAATATCGGTACAGCCGGGAAATCCCCCTTCGGTGCCTATGGCTATAACCCTGAAGGCGTGCGCATTGGCCAGAAGGAAGGCCGCCACGGCAAAGCTGTGAAGGTCTGGGACAAACGCGTGTTCAAAAACCTCGATGGCGACAAAGAAATCGGGACGCGAAATATCAAAGTCGCCCTGCGCCGTTTACGCAAATTTGCACGCGACGGGGCCGCAGATGAACTTGACCTTGCAGGGACGATCAAAGGCACAGCGAAACAAGGCTGGCTGGATATTAAAATGCGTCCCGAACGCCGCAATGCTGTCAAAGTCATGGCTTTTTTCGACATTGGCGGATCCATGGATGGGCATATTAAACAGGTTGAAGAATTATTCTCGGCTGCCCGCAGTGAATTCAAGCGCCTTGAGTATTTTTACTTCCATAATTGCCTCTACGAACAAGTTTGGAAAGATAATGTCCGGCGCATGAGTGAGGTCACGCCAACTTGGGATATATTCCATAAATTTGGCAGCGATCACCGCGTTGTTGTCGTCGGCGATGCTGCGATGAGTCCCTATGAAATCGCAATGCGGGGCGGCTCTGTTGAACATTGGAATGATGAACCGGGGGCCGTCTGGCTGAAACGCCTCGTCGAAATTTATCCGCATCT
>CALFWV010000019.1 GCA_937927825.1 uncultured Caulobacterales bacterium
TTCCGGCTAGGTTTTGCAGATGCGAAATCTAGCCTTTTTTATTGCCTCTGCGCTACTCCCCCTCTCGGCTTGCGCCGCAGGCACGGATGGGTTGGACGCTGTGCATGCAGATATTGTCTCAGATCACGCCTCTGTCGCGCAGCTATCCGTTGACGCCTTTTTGGGCCTAGATAGTTCAGAGGTTGTCCTCTTAGACATCCGCGACCCCGAAGAATTTGCCGTCAGTCGCTTGCCCGGCGCAGTTTGGGTCAGTCCCGGCGCAAGCGCTGAAACAGCGCTTATTCAAATGGGAGATGTCCGCGGGAAGACAATCGTTGTCTATTGTTCGGTCGGTCGCCGCTCGTCTATTTTTGCAGAACGCGAGCAAGACGCGTTGATAAAAATGGGTGCCGTGTCCGTCAGCAATCTCGAGCGCGGTATTTTCGGGTGGCATAATGAGGCTCGACAATTAGTTGATGCCAAAGGCGAGACGGACGCTGTCCATCCTTACGACGCGGTTTGGAAACGATATGTCGAGCGTCAAGACAAGGCGCGCTACACACCCTTACCCGCGAATTAGAGATAGCCCCTCAGCCCGGCGGCCGGAAATTATTTAGGTCCGAATAACGAAATTGTAGGACTATTGCTGTTATGATCCTTGCCGAAAGGGAAGAGAATGACCGCCATCAAAGATATTTTTATTTCATATGGTGACTATGTGTCAGAGTTTTTTCTCTCCACGTTAAATCCTGACAGCCGTCTGTTTCTTGGCTTTCTTTTCACCTCTCTTGCGGTGGCGTATATTTTATACGTCAGACGCTCGCGCGGCACCGGGTTCTTTCGGTTTCTATTTCCGAGATCCGTATGGGACCATCCAACCGCTTGGTTGGATGTCAGATATTTCTTCTTCCATAGCCTATTCGGTAAATTTTTTGTTGCCATCCTGACGGCCACAGCCTTCGCTTTCGGCGTGCAATATGGAATTGGCGGCGCGGAAAACCTAGACATATTACAAGCCGCAGGTCCGGAAAGCTCCATTCTGCGTCTGTTCTTGACGCTTGTGGCCTTTGCCGTACTCCTCTTGGCATCAGATTTTTCTGCCTTCTTAATCCACTATCTGCAGCACAAAATTCCGTTTTTGTGGCAATTTCACAAAGTCCACCACTGCGGAGAAGTCATGCATCCGCTCTCAAATTTCCGCGAACATCCGATTGATAATTTCACCTACGGCCTTGTGGGCGGATTGTTTGCCGGATTTGCATTTGGCCTTTTCATTGGCGCACTCGGCTATCGGCCAACCATGCCTGAAATTATGGGATATTCGATTGCAGGGCTGGCCTTTAACAGTGCCGCTTACAGTCTTCGGCATTCTCATATTTGGCTCAAATGGCCCGGCGTCTGGTCGAAGGTTTTTGGTAGCCCCGCCCACCATCATATTCATCACAGCCGTCACCCGGATCACCTGGATAAAAACTTCGCGTTCATGCTGCCAATATGGGATGTGCTCTTCAAGACCTATGAGATGCCCGAAGATAATCGCGATGTCGAATTCGGAATTGTGGAAGATTCATCAGACTTGAACAGTTGTATCAATCTGTATGTCATTCCATTTCGCGACGCCTATCGCGTTCTGAAATCAGGCAAGAAAGCGAACCCGGCGTTCCGCGTGGAAACGGAATCGACTTTGTAAAGCAGCGGGGGCGCAAAAAAAAGGCGCACGAGGCGCCTTTTCAAAAATTAAATAAACCAAAAGCCAGCCGTTATTGGCCGAACCGGATTAGGAAGTCCCGTCAGATTTTGGCAATAATACGCCATTGATGACATGGACGGTCCCGTTTGATTTCATAATATCCGCGATAGCAATAGTTGATTTGTTACCGCTTTCATCTTTGATGGTCAGCGCATCGCCCATTTTTTTGACTTTCAATTTCGCACCGGAGAGCGTCGCGATATAAGCTTTGCCGCCATTGGCCTCAACGAGCGCCACAATATCTGCGGCTGAATAATTCCCGGCCACCACATGTGACGTTAAAATATTGGTGAGTGCCGCTTGGTTCTCTGGGCGCAACAAACTCGCAACCGTTCCGTCCGGCAGAGCGTCAAAGGCCGCATTTGTAGGGGCGAAGACTGTAAAGGGTCCGTCTCCGTTAAGTGTACCGACCAAACCTGCGGCTTTTACCGCGGCTGTCAGTGTTGACAGTTCCGGAGTTGAAACAGCAGCGTCGATGATAGTGCTCGACGAATATGTCGATGCGGAAGAATATTGGCCTCCGGTTTTATAAACCGTCGCGCCCATTACAGAGGTTTGGTTTGTTGCCGACTTTTTCGTTTTTGAACTACAGTCACTCGCAAAACTGGCAGTTGCAGTGGCAATCGTAAAGGTAAAGGCCGTTGCCGTTACGGCGGCACGTCGAAGGATATTTCTCTCCATGAGGATGTCTCCATTAAAGTTGTCCAGCCGGAGATGCGGCTTGGTCTTCTCGCTACGGCCCGAGCGCTAAGTTTGGATGGCCCTCTGACATTTCCGTGAACAAATCTGTACGCGGTTTAATCTAACTGTCAGAAAGCGGACAGATTTCTGCGGCACGCTGTCGCAAAATGAAATTAATTAAATCCAATGAAGCACTCAGGTCTACGCTCGATCCGCCTGCATCACTAATTTTTTATAATCCCGTAGATCGCCATCATAGCGTTTGGCTTTGCCTTTGTTGACGAGCCAAAGTTGATCTGCTGTGGCTTCAGCGAGATATACATCATGGGTGATAAGCAAGACCGCGCCGGGGAAATCATTGAGCGCATAGATAAGGGCTTCACGGCTATCTATGTCCAAATGAGATGTCGGCTCATCAAGGATGAGAACATGCGGTTTTTCAATTGACATGAGGCCCAAGAGTAAACGGACTTTTTCACCTCCTGATAATTTTTCAACATTGGTTTCGACTTTTTCATGACTGAACCCCATTTGCGCAGCCTTGCTCCGCGCTTGGCTTTGCGGCGTCCCCTTGGGGAGCGCATGGGCGACGTGATCGAGGACGGTTTCGCCCTCGGTCAATTCATCAAGTTGATCCTGTGAAAAATAGCCAATCTTTAGACTGGAGGAGGCTTTGCGGTGCCCTGTCATCAGCGGCAGACGTTCCGCAATAGATTTAACCAGCGTCGTTTTGCCCTGCCCATTTGCACCGACGATTGCGACCCGGTCATCCGGGTCGAGGCGCAGTGAGACATTGCTCAGAATTTTGGCCTCTTCGCCATATCCCAAATCCGCATTTTCCAACTCTAACATGGGCGGAGCCAGCTTGCCTTTCGGGGCCGGGAAATTAAAGGGCGTCGTGCGTTCCGCAATCGGGATTGCAATGTCCTGCATTTTCTCAAGCATTTTCACACGGGATTGGGCTTGCCGCGCTTTGGAAGCTTTCGCCTTAAAACGGTCCACAAAGGCCTGGAGATGTTCTCGGTCTTTATCTTGTTTCGCCTTTTGCGCGGTCAGTTGCGCCGTCTTGGCGGCCCGTAATTTCATCCAATCATCATACCCACCCGGCGTAATCATCAGCTCTTGGTGTTCCAGCGCCAATGTGTGGGTTACACTGCGGTTAAGCATTTCGCGGTCATGGCTGACCATAATGACGGTATAGGGGTATTTCTGGATATAGCCTTCAAGCCACGCTGCGCCTTCCAGATCCAGATAGTTTGTCGGCTCATCCAGAAGCAATACATCCGGCTCGCTGACGAGGACACCCGCAATGGCCGCGCGCATGCGCCAACCCCCGGAAAATTCTTTCGTCGCACGGTAAAAATCATCCGGTTTAAACCCAAGTCCAGACAGGACAATTGCCGCGCGCGTATCTGCGTTCCACGCATCCATATCGGTCAGGCGCTCATATATTTCGCCCAGCTTATCCGGGTCGGTTTCAGTCTCCGACGCTTTCATCAGCCGGGCGCGTTCCGTATCGGCGGCAAGCACGACATCCATAATCGTGTCATCGGTTGCGTCAACTTCTTGCGCGACCCAGCCGAGCCGAGCACCTTTGTTAAGGCGGATAGACGCGTCATTCGCGCCTTCCTCAATTTCTTCGCGGATGAGACGCAGCAGCGTGGATTTCCCCGTGCCATTGCGTCCGATTAAGCCGACCTTCCAGCCGGACGAAATAAACGCCGACGCCTTGCGAAACAAAGGCCGCCCCTGCACAGCATAATCAAGATCAGAAATCGCTAACATGAGCGGGCAGATAGGGGAACGCGCGCGAAAGGCAAGCGGTTAGGTCTGTCAGATTTCAGACGTAATCGGCATCGACAGAATTAAGACGAGCCAAAGTCCGTGAGGCGCCGCGACATGTGTTTGTGAAAATGAATAATCGCCGGTTCAAATGCGCCAAAGGTAAAGACGGCATTTGCACCGGAGTGCAAGCTCTTTTGGATACCTGTCACCATCGCAATATCTTCTTTCTGTCCCGTCTCATTAACGAAGGCGAGGTCGCGTCTTGCGGCCTCAAGCGCAGCGTTTTCGCCTGCGGAATCGGTGGACCGCGTGAGGTGGTAGGTGGTCACTTTGGTTTGATTGATACTCACGGGCTCAATGACACCCAGACTGAGGTGATGTGAGAGCTCTGCGAGGACGACGTTCGGAAAGAGATGATTCACAAAGGTCAACTTATCGGAGACCTTATACTCTTCGGGCGCGACATCTTTCAGTGCCTCAATCCGCCGAAACGGAAATGTCACACGGGCATGGGGACCGGAAAATTCGATGACATTTACATTATCATATCCGAATGGGAAAAAGGTCGTCTTATGCGCAGGTTTGATATGATAGCCTTCCAGAAAACTTTCGAGGTGTAATTTCCAATTGGCTTCGACCAGCGTTTCTGTCTCCGCAAAGATAATTTGATCCGGCTTCAAAACGTCAGGGACGGCGTCCAGCATGTCCAAAGCGGCGGTCCGATCCGCCGCTGGATCTTGTTGAATGACAAAGATCATTCCATTGTGTTCAATCGCTGTGACCTCGGCCAGACCATTGGCTAATTTATCGAAATCAGGGAAGCCATCTTCATGGGGAATGCCAAGTAAAGCTCCGTCCAGTCCATAGGACCACCCGTGATAGGGACAAACAAATGCGCCGGCACAGCCTTTGCCCGCAACAAGTTCTGTGCCGCGATGACGACAGGCATTTTTAAACGCTCGGACATTTCCATCCCTGCCCCGTACAACAATCAACGGCGTTTTAGCCGCCTCTCGCGCGATATAATCCCCGGACTTGGTAAGTGAAGCCGACGGGCAATATGGAATGGGCAGTGTTCTTAAGAGGGCGAGTTCCTTTTCAAAACGGTCAGCGTTCTGATAATTCTCAACGGGTTCGCGCCATGTCTCATCACTGCGGTCAGTCGTTTTATTTTCAATATGGGAAAGCGCCCGCGCCACGACGTCCTGATCTGACATAAAGCTTGGCATCGACATTCTCCGCTGGGGTGTTTTGTTAATATCATAGGGCGCCATGCATTGGCACATATAGATCAAACAATATGGCATCCCTCTGTTTTTCGTCTGGGCGGAGTGAAGGGAGAGGGTGGTAGGGGGTGAGGGACTCGAACCCCCAACCAATCCGTTATGAGCGGACGGCTCTAACCAATTGAGCTAACCCCCCAAATCAAGCCTGGACCTAAGATTTAGGAAAGCAGCTTCTGCACATATTTTGACCAATCCGCAAGACGGGTTTCACGCGTCTCTGCAGAAAGTGTCGGGTGAAACGCCCGCTCCGCCGTCCACTGTTCCGCCACGTCTTCCAACCCTGCATATAACCCTGCCCCAAGGCCGGCCAGATAGGCGGCGCCGAGCGCAGTTGTTTCCAATATGGTTGGACGCAAAACAGGCATATCCAAAACATCCGAAAGATAACCGCACATCCAGCTATTCGCGGTCATGCCGCCGTCCACACGCAGCGCCGTTGGCGTCACGCCGTCTTTGGCCATGGCGTCAAATAAATCATAAGTTTGATAAACCACGCTCTCCACCGTCGCTCGGATGAGATGATTGCGGTTGGTGTTGCGCGTCATACCGAAAACGGCGGCCCGCGCATCCGGCGCCCAATGCGGCGCGCCCAATCCGGTGAAAGCCGGGACGAGATAAACGCCGTCTGTATCGACCAGCGCCTCGCAGATAGCTTCGGTTTCCGCAGCGTCTTCAACTAATCTCATTTCATCGCGGAGCCATTGCACAGAAGCCCCCGCCATGAAGATGGAGCCTTCCAGCGCGTAACTTGTTTTCCCTTTCAGGCGGTAGCCGACGGTTGTGAGCAAACGGTTCGTCGACGTAATCGCCTCCTCGCCGGTATTCAAAATCACAAAACACCCCGTGCCATAGGTTGATTTAATATCACCCGGCTTGAAACAGGCCTGGCCAATGGCCGCCGCTTGCTGATCGCCCGCGACCCCTGTGATGGGAATGTCTTTATCAAAGATTGAGCAGGTTCCGAAATCATCCGCGCAATCCAAAACTTTTGGCAAGCCCGACCGCGGCACACCGAATAATTTCAGCAAGTCGTCGTCCCAGGCCTGTTTGTGAATATCGAACAAGTTGGTACGGCTGGCATTTGTCGCGTCCGTTACATGGCTTTGCCCGTCCGTGAGACGCCAGATCAGAAAACTATCGACGGTGCCAAAGCAAAGCTCCCCGGCTTCCGCCCGCATCCGCGCGCCGTCAACCTTATCTAAAATCCACGCCATTTTCGAGCCGGAGAAATAAGGGTCGTGCAGCAAACCTGTCTTGGCTTGTAGCGCTTCCGCCGGGAGTTTTTTCGCGAGTTCTTGGCAATGTTTCGCTGTGCGGCGATCTTGCCAGACGATGGCGTTGTAAACGGGTGACCCGGTCTTTCGATCCCAAACCAATGTTGTTTCGCGTTGGTTCGTTATACCGATGGCGGCCACGTTCAATTTTTCAGACACGGCCCAGCCATAGGCGTCTTTCAGCGTTGACAGCACCGTCGACCAAATCGCCTCAGGGTCATGTTCGACCCATCCGTCTTGCGGATAAATCTGGGGGAACTCTTTTTGGGCAGAGAATAATATCTGACCTTCAAGCGAAAACACGAGCGTCCGCGAGGAGGTTGTACCTTGGTCGATAGAAAGAATTACAGATGTCATATCCTATCCATGCAATGAAAATGCAGTTGTCGCAATGTTCGGAAACGAAAATTTGTAGCGATAGGTAAATTTTCCCGCTAAGGGGCCGCTATGACCTATGACCTTCTTATTATCGGCGGCGGAATCAATGGAACCGCCATTGCACGGGATGCGGCGGGGCGCGGGCTGAATGTCCTGCTCTGCGAACGCGATGATCTGGCCAGCCACACCAGCTCAGCCTCGACCAAGCTGATTCACGGCGGCTTGCGCTACCTCGAATATTACGAGTTCAATCTGGTCCGCCATGCCCTGAAAGAGCGCGAGGTTATGCTCCGCGCTGCGCCGCACATCATATGGCCCATGCGCTTTGTCCTGCCCTATGATAAAGGTTTGCGTCCGGCGTGGATGTTGCGCACGGGGCTTTTCCTTTATGATCACATCGGCGGACGTGAAATGCTGCCGGGGTCAAAATCCCTCAAGCTGAATAAAGCGCCGCATAAGGGCGTTTTGGAATCCCGGTTTAAGACCGGTTTCGAATATTCGGACTGCTGGGTCGAAGATGCGCGCCTTGTCGTACTTTATGCCATCGACGCAGAAAATCGCGGCGCAGATATTCGCACACGGACGGAGGTGCTGTCGGTCAAAGCCATTGACGATGGGTATAGCGCCGAGATTAAACATAAGGGCAAGACAGAAACCGTCACGGCCAGAGGTATCGTCAATGCGGCAGGCCCATGGGTTGATAAGGTTCTGGGGAAAATCAAAACGGAGACGGCCGAGCAATCCTTACGCCTTGTAACGGGAAGCCATATCATCACGAAAAAACTTTTCGACGGTGACCATGCCTATCTGTTCCAAAACGCGGATAACCGGGTCATTTTTGCTATTCCCTATGAGAAGAACTACACGCTTATCGGGACAACGGATAAGCCATACGACCTGTCCGAAGGTCCGGTCAAAATCAGCCCGGAGGAAATCACCTATCTCTGCGAAGCGGCCAGCGAATATTTCGAGGCCGATATTTCACCGGATGACGTTGTCTGGGACTACGCGGGTGTGCGTCCGCTTTATGACGACAAAGCCGAAGATGCAGCGGCGGTGACGCGCGACTATGTTTTAAATATCGAAGAATTATCTGACGGCGCGCCCTTTATGTCCGTCTATGGCGGGAAAATCACCACGTCTCGCAAGCTTGGCGAAAAAGCCATGAATGCGCTGGAAAAATACTATGATTATTTGACGGGCGATTGGACCGAGAGCGCACTCCTGCCCGGTGGTGATCTCATCAATGCAGATTTCGAGCTGTTCTTTACCGATATGCATAAACGCTATCGCGCGATGAACACCGACCTGCTGCGCCGCCTTTGTCACGCTTACGGCACGCGCATCACGCTTCTTCTCGGCGACGGGTCAACGCAGCCGGAGTTGGGACAGCATTTCGGCGCGGGGCTTTATGAACTTGAAGCCAATTACCTCATTAATCACGAATGGGCGACCTCTGCCGATGACATCCTCTGGCGGCGCAGTAAATTAGGCCTGCATATGAGTGAAAGTGAACGTGACGCATTTACGGACTGGTTCGCCTCGCATAACAGCTAACCCATGAACTTTGGGGACATCTTTAATCTCGCGCCGATAGCGCTGTGGCCGACCCTAGTCACCTTTCTGGCATTTACAGCGATTATCATTGCGCGTTATTTCGCGATTGTCTGGCCGATCCATTGGGCGCTGTGGAAACGCACGCCAAAAAGAGCCCGGCGCTTGTCCAAACGCGAACCCACGCGCGAGACTATTCGCAATGAGATTAAACTCTCGACGATATCTGCCTTCATCTATGCCCTGCCCGCCGCCATCGTCATTGAGATTTGGAAAGCGGGTGGCTCGGCGCTTTATATGTCCATGCCGACAGATGCTTGGGGCTGGCTTTATTTGCCGCTCTCGGCGCTCTTCTATCTCTTTGTGCAGGACACATGGTTTTATTTCACACACCGCCTCATGCATCACCGCAAGCTTTTCAAATGGACCCATGAAGGCCATCACCGCAGCGTCCAGCCCACGCCGTGGGCGAGTTTTTCATTTGATCCGATAGAGGCGGCCAGCTCGGCTTGGCTGCTGCCTGTCATGGCGCTCATCGTCCCGCTCCATCTTGGCGTCGCGCTCTTTGTGCTGATGCTGATGACGATTAACGCCGTGTTTAATCATGCGGGATGGGAAGTCTATCCGGACAGATGGGTCAAAGGTTGGTGGGGCCGCCACATCATCACAGCCAGCCACCACAATCTGCACCACACGAAGTTTAAGGGCAATTACGGGTTATATTTTAGATTTTGGGATAAGATCTGCGGGACAGATCGAGGGTTGGTTTAAATGTCAATCTCTGAACAGTTGGAAGACTTCGAACAAGTGCTGACATCAGATAATTTTGATATCCATCTTTTCCACGAGGAACTCTCATGCTTTGTTTCAAAACATCAAAATGATCTCCCTCTAGAGCTTTTTAAATTGTTCAAAAACTATCATGTCGATGACGGATTCGAGCGGGC
>CALFWV010000020.1 GCA_937927825.1 uncultured Caulobacterales bacterium
AAGCAGTCATGCCGCCCACTAAAGCAAGTTTTTTTAAAGACATGTTATAGTTCCCAAAGTTAGACCCGGGTCATCCTCCCGGTTAGGGATTTGATAGCTGATTGATATTTCAACGACGTGAGGAAACAGGGTCAACATTGAATGAAATTTTAGGGTAAACGACCCTTAAAGAAAGACGCCCAGAAAGAGACCCATCAAACAGTTGAACCGTTCACCAGAACCAAGACATTTGGGTGACTTAGCTCCCAATGATGTCGCCGACCCTGGTCTTTAGTGTTGAAAGCACTTCGGGAAACCAATCATGCCGCTTTATCCAACCGTTATTACGCCAACTTGGATGAGGGAGGGGAATGATGTCAGGCCCGTAACTCTTCCAGGACTTCACTGTTTCTGTCAGATTTCGCTGCGCACGGTCCCCCAGATGCCATTTCACGGCATAGATCCCGACAACAAGGGTCAGTTGAACGTCGGAGAGCACCATATCCAGCTGGTCCTGCCACAGCGGCCCGCATTCTTTACGCGGCGGAAGGTCGCCGCCTTTTGCGTCCTGTCCCGGAAAGCAAAACCCCATCGGGGTCACTGCGATTAAGGAGGGGTCGTAAAATTCATGTGATGAAACGCCCATCCAATCTCGCAATCTATCACCCGACGCATCGGTAAACGGACGACCGCTTTCATGAACCCGCGTTCCGGGGGCTTGGCCGATAATTCTAATTCTTGAATTATGTGCCGCTTGTACGACAGGACGGGGCGTAACGGGAAGCGGCGGGATAGAGCGTGTGCACGCTGTGCAATTCCGAATTTGGGTGAGCAGGTCTTCTGTTGAACAATGGGCTTTTGTCATCTGCATCCTCCCTGAAACAATTATGCGTCATAACCGATTATAAGCGCGTGACGTTTCGCTGGGAAACGCGCATTAAGCTCAAAAGCAAGGAGCCTCTTATGTCCAGCGCATTTTATGCAGATCTCTCTCAAACCTTGGATGAAATTCGGGAGGAGGGTCTCTATAAGACCGAGCGCCTCATTACGGGTGAACAGGATGCCTCTATCCGCGTCGGCGGTAAAGACGTGCTGAACTTTTGCGCCAATAATTATCTTGGCCTCGCAGATAGTCCTGAACTGGTCGCGGCGGCCAAAACGGCGCTGGATGAACATGGCTTCGGCATGGCCTCCGTGCGTTTCATCTGCGGAACTCAGGGTCAGCATCGTGATTTGGAAAAATCCCTCGCGGACTGGCTTGGATTTGAAGACAGCATTCTTTACGCGGCCTGTTTTGATGCCAATGGCGGGGTGTTTGAACCCCTCTTAGGTCCAGAAGATGCCATCATTTCTGATTCGCTAAACCACGCCTCTATCATTGACGGCATTCGATTATGTAAGGCAAAGCGCTTCCGCTATGCGAATAATGATATGGCCGATTTGGAAGCAAAACTGATTGAAGCGAAAGCCGGAGGCGCGCGCCGTATCATGATTGCCACGGATGGCGTCTTCTCGATGGACGGGGTCATCGCCAATCTGAAAGATGTCTGTGACCTAAAGGATAAATATGACGCTTTGTTGATGGTCGATGATTGCCACGCGACAGGGTTTCTCGGCGCAGGCGGACGGGGCTCTGCCGAATATTGCGGGGTCGAAGGCCGCGTTGATATTCTCACAGGCACACTCGGCAAGGCGCTCGGCGGCGCAATGGGTGGTTTTACCTGCGCCCGTCAAGAAGTCGTCGATATTCTGCGTCAACGCTCCCGGCCTTATTTGTTCTCCAACAGTCTGGCTCCGCCTCTCGTCGGTGCGAGTATCAAAGCCATTGAGATGGCAAAACAGGGCGATACTCTTCGCGCACAAATCAACGCGAACGCCAAACATTTCAGGGCAGGCATGGAGGCCGCAGGCTTTACTTTGAAACCGGGCGAGCATCCGATTATTCCGGTGATGCTGGGAGATGCAAAACTGGCGCAGGAAATGGCGGCAAAGCTTTTGGACGAGGGCATTTATGTTATCGGGTTTTTCTTCCCTGTTGTCCCGAAGGGCCAAGCCCGCATCCGTACACAAATGAGTGCGGCCCACACGCCCGAACATATTGAACGCGCGATTGACGCTTTCGCTAAAGTTGGACGAGACTTAGGTGTGATTACATGACCCGGAAAATGAAAGCGCTTGTCAAAGCCAAAGCGGAAAAAGGTCTCTGGTTGCAAGAGGTGCCCGTTCCTAAAATCGCCCCCGACGAAGTTCTCATCAAAATTGAACGCACGGCCATCTGCGGGACAGATATGCATATTTATGGCTGGGATGAGTGGGCGCAAAAGAATGTACCCGTGCCCCTGGTTGTCGGGCATGAATATGGCGGCACCGTCGCCGCGGTCGGCTCCACAGTGAAACGCGTAAAAATCGGCGACCGCGTTACCGGTGAAGGCCATGTTGTCGGGAGGCGGTCCAGAAATGCCAGGGCCGGCCGCTTTCATCTTGACCCGGACACAAAAGGTATCGGCGTGAATTTGCCGGGCGCTTTTGCAGAGTATCTGGCCCTGCCGGAATTCAACGTCATCCCATTGCCATAAAGTGTTCCCTTGGACATTGCGGCCATTTTGGATCCGCTCGGCAACGCGGTTCATACGGCGCTCGCCTTTGATCTTGTCGGTGAGGACGTTTTGATTACGGGCGCGGGCCCTATTGGAATAATGGCGGCAAGTGTGGCCGAGCGGGCAGGCGCACGCCGAGTTGTATTGACCGATATTGAGGATTGGCGTCTAAACTTCGCCAAAAACCTGACAAAAAGGACGCGCATGGTCAACACGATGACCGAAGATTTGCAGACTGTGATGACAGACATCGGCATGCAAGAGGGCTTTGACGTGGGTCTGGAAATGAGCGGCGCAAAGCCTGCGTTTGAACAAATGCTGGATACAATGTTGATGGGGGGCAGTATTGCGATGCTCGGTATTCCGGCCACGCCTTACCCGGTGGATCTTGGCAAAATTGTCGGTAAAGCCCTGACCGTCAAAGGCATCTATGGTCGCCAGATGTATGAAACTTGGTATAAGATGCTCGCGCTGCTGGACAGCGGCTTGGACATGTCAGCCATGATAACGCACCGTTTTCCTGCGCGAGACTGGCAGACAGCTTTCGATCTGATGGAAACCAGAAAAGCGGGGAAGGTTATTTTGGATTGGTCGCAGATATGAGTGAAGAGCACGTCCCTTTAGAGGGGTATTCGCCTGTGACCGATGTGCAAATGACAGCGCGCGCAGCCGATATGCTAAAGCTGCTCTTGACCCGGCGAACCATACGGGATTTCGCGGATACAGCTGTCCCGCGAGAGACAATTGAAACCGCGATTAGGGCTGCCGCGACCGCGCCCAACGGCGCCAATCAACAGCCTTGGCACTTTGCCGCGATTTCCAACCCGGATATGAAACGCCGTATCCGTTTGGCGGCAGAGGAGGAGGAACGCGCCTTTTACGGCGGGCGGGCGTCAGAGGAATGGCTTGATGCGCTATCGCCGTTGGGCACGGATGCGTCGAAACCTTTCTTGGAAACGGCGCCATGGCTGATTGCAATTTTCGCGCAGAAAAAGGGACCAAACGGGGAAAAGCATTACTATGTCACAGAAAGCGTCGGCATTGCGATTGGTATGCTGATTACAACCCTTCATGCGGCAGGACTCGCCACACTTACTCATACGCCCGCTCCGATGAACTTTTTGCGGGAAATTTGTCAGCGGCCAACGACAGAAAAACCGCTGGTCCTTCTCGTCGTCGGGCACCCTGCCGCAAACGCAACCGTGCCGGTCCATGCGCTACAGAAAAAAACTCTCGAACAGATCGCGAAAATTTGGGAATAAGACAGCCTTTGGCGCGTTGAAGCCTTGCGAAGCTTTTTACCTGAGCGCATAGCGCGCGCAGGAGCTATCCGTGAACACTCAATTATCCTGTAAAGAAAAAAGTCCAATCATGCCGATTCCTCGATGGGAATTTGTAGCCATGATGGCCGCTATTTTTGGCCTGCAAGCCATGGGTATTGATGTGATGCTTCCGGCTTTAGAAATTGTTGGCGACCATTACGCCATTAAAAATGCCAATGACCAACAACTCGTCATTTTTGCCTTCGTGTTTGGTTTTGGCTTTCCGCAGCTTTTATTTGGCCCGATATCGGACCGCTTTGGCCGAAAAATCCTGCTTCAATTAAGCCTCGTCGGATATTTTATTACCGCTTTTGCCTGTATGTTCGCCCCAAGTTTTGGTAGCTTATTAGCCTTGCGTTTCGCTCAAGGCATTTGTTGCGCGGGGACCCGTGTTTCGGCAGGTGCGATTATCAGAGATTTGACCAAAGGCCGCGCGATGGCGAGTATTCTGTCGCTTGTCTACACTGTCTTTATGATTGTCCCCATCCTCGCACCGGCAATCGGAACCGCCGTTATGGTCGTTATGGATTGGCGATGGGTGTTTGGCTGTCTGGGCGTATTTTCGGCCGTCATATTTATCTGGATTCAATTTCGTCTGCCCTCAACATTGGCAGAGGAGGATAAGCGCCCATTCTCGCTCGGGCATGTGATGGAAGCCTATAAAATGGTGGCATCCCACCGGGTCACAGCCGGCTATATGATTGCCAGCGGGATAATCTTCGGCTGTCTTTTCGCCTTTATTGGCGCGAGTGAGCAAGTGTTTGATGAGGTGTTTGGACGCGGGGAAAAATTCTATCTTTACTTTGCAGGGATTGCAGGTCTGTTGGCCGTCATGAATTTACTCAATAGCCGTGTTGTGGGTCGATTTGGGATGCGCAGAATTAGCCATATGGTAATTTTGATATTTATCGCGCTATCGCTGGCGAACCTGCTTTACATGCAATTCGTGGGGCAAAACTTCTGGGTGTTTTATATCCTATTTATGCTGACATTCGGATGTTTTGGCATGATGGGAGCCAATTTTTCGAGCTTGGCACTCGAGCATATGGGGGAAGTGGCGGGGACGGCCAACGCGGTTTACGGCTTTGTCACGATAAGCCTGTCCAGTTCTTTGGGGTACTTGGTGGCACGTACATTCGACGGTACCGTCAGGCCGCTATTGATTGCTTATGTTCTCTTGGGTCTGTCCAGCTTGATCGTTATATTTGTCACCGAGCGCGGTAAGTTGTTTGAGGTTGGGGAGGGGAAGAGCTAGCTGCGATTTTGGGAAATCAAGCTTTCGATTTCGTCTACAGTCTCCCGGTCCAATAGATTGATATAAGCTGCGCGGTCCGGTCTGCGCGTTGCCGGTGAGTCAAACATCCACAAATGCCCGATATGTAAGCCAACCAAGCGATGTTTGCCCTCCACGATACGGGTTATTGGGGAGCCTGATTGTCCTTTCACCGCCCGGCAGTCATGGGTCACCCGGCGCCGACCGTTGGCGAAATCGAGCACTGACAATTTACATTTCTGAGAATTTTGCCGGAGCCCTCGTGCTTGCGCAAAAGAGAATTGTTTTTGGTCCAACAAAGTCAAATCTTCGAGAGGGTCGAGCTGATATCGCACCAAGCCTTTTGTTAACAGTTTATCAAATCGAATGACGGTCCAGTCTGTTTTTTCTCCAGACTGATACCCATCAGACAGTCGAATTAAATTCACGGATTCTTCGCCGCCAGAGAAGTCTTTTACTCTACACGGACGCTCGGATGGCAAGGCATGACCGGTTGCGAACCCAAAGTCATAGACCGGATCACCGACATCGAGAACGGCGATACGGGACTGACGGAACTGCGCATCCGCGCCGTTGCAAATCAGCCGAATCATATGGGTTGGCCCGATGGGCTCGGCTGTCGTTTGACACCCGAGCGCAAGGAGGAAGATGAAGCTCGCGCTAAGACGCAGATTCAAGGTCGAAATCTTTATAGATTTTCTTCAATTCCCGTTTCAAAATTTTGCCTGTTGCGCCCAAGGGCAGCTCTTCCACAAAAACGATTGCATCGGGCATCCACCACTTTGCGCATTTCGCGCCGATACAGTCTTTAATCTCATCCTTGGACGGCTCTTTGCCGGGGACAGATTGCACGATGAGCATGGGGCGTTCTTGCCATTTCTCATGGCGCACGCCGATACAGGCCGCCATTTGCACGTCCGGATGATCGCAGGCTGCATTTTCAACCTCGATGGAGCTAACCCATTCGCCGCCGGATTTAATGACGTCTTTAGACCGATCCGTGATTTCCATATATCCGCGGGGATGGATGGCCGCGACATCGCCGGTCGCGAACCAGCCATCATCCGTAAAGCTATCCTGACCTGCACCTTTGAAATAACCGGAGGCAATCCACGGCCCGCGCACCTGAAGATGACCGGTTGCTTCGCCGTCTTGCGGCAGTATTTCGCCTTCATCGCTAACGATGCGCATATCCACACCGAAGATTCGGCGGCCTGCATAAAGCTTATCCTTCACCGTCGCGTCATAGTCGGACATGTCATCGCCCGGATATGGTGAGTAGGTCGTACCGAGCGGAGAGGTTTCCGTCATGCCCCAGCCCTGCTGCATCGCAATGCCAAGATCCTGCTCATATGCACGCAGCAAGCTTTCCGGGAGGGCAGACCCTCCAACGAGCGCTTTCTTCACGGTTGGCAAACTATCGCCCGTCGCTTTGACATGATTATAAATCGCGAGCCAAACCGTCGGAACGCCTGCCATAAGCGTGACGCCCTCTTGGTTGATCATCTTCGTCAAGTTCGGGCCGTCGAGACCCGGCCCCGGCATGACAAGCTTCGCGCCAACCATAGCCGCGGAGTAGACAAGCCCCCATGCCGAAACATGGAACATCGGAACAACGCCCAAAATTGTATCATTAGAGCCCCCGCCAATGACGTCGTTAAAACAACCGGCCATCGCGTGCAGGATGGTTGAACGATGCGAATATAAGACGCCTTTCGGATCGCCCGTCGTGCCGGACGTGTAGCAAAGCGTACAGGCTGTGTTTTCGTCAAAACGCTCCCACGTAATCTCCTCACTCGCATCCGCGATGAAACTTTCATAATCCTCTGTCGGAACTTTCATCTCCGGCATTCCGGCGGCATCTGTCAGACAAATAAATTTGTCGACGGTAGGGCACATCGCGCCCACGCCATTAATGATGGGCGCGAAGGTCGTATCAAACATCAGGAATTTGTCTTCCGCATGATTGACCATCCACGCGATTTGCTCGGGCTTAAGGCGCGGATTGATTGTGTGGACGACCGCGCCGATAGAGCTAACCGCGTAATAAATTTCAATATGGCGATAATTATTCCAAGCAATTGTCGCAACGCGGTCGCCTGTTTTGACGCCGGCCGCGAGCAGAGCATTTGCGAGTTTCCGAGTCCGAACCGCACAATCAGACCACGTATAGCGGTGTTCGGTCATATCCGTATTCAGGGTATAAATTTCGCGGTCTTTATGGACTGTCGCGGCGTGCTCGATCAGATCGCTGATCATGAGCTCGTGTTTCATCATGAGGCCTAACATTGGCATCTCCCCGGGTCGTTGTTTTGACTTGTTGCCTGCTGTATTTTCATTATTCCAAGACAGCGTCAACACAGGACAGAAGATGAGTCAGTTACCCACCTATGCCGATGTCGCCGATGCCGTGAAGCGTTTAGACGGCCATGCCGTAAAAACACCGCTTTTGCGCTCTGATGCCATTGATAAGCGCGTTGGGAAGCAAGTTTGGTTCAAAGCTGAATGCTTGCAAAAGAAAAATGCATTCAAATATCGCGGCGCATTTAACCGATTATCCGCGATGAACGAGCGTGAACGCGGGCGAGGGGTCGTGGCCTATTCTTCCGGCAATCACGCGCAAGGGGTCTCTTGCGCGGCCAAAGAACTCGGCATGGACGCGATTATTGTTATGCCCACCGACGCGCCCAAGGTCAAAGTTGCGGGCGTCTTAGCGGACGGCGCGACCATCGTGACCTATGACCGCCTGACGGAAAGCCGCGAAGAAATTGCAGCAGACATTGCGAAACGCGACGGCCGGACAATCGTGCCCAGCTATGACGACCCGTTTATCATCGCCGGGCAGGGCACAATCGGCGTCGAGCTGTCGAAGGCTGAACCGAAATTCGATGCAATGATCACTTGTCTTGGCGGCGGCGGTATGTGCGCGGGCATATCCCTCGCCATGGCCGAGCTATCCCCAAACACCTTGATATTCGGGGCCGAGCCAACCGCTTATAATGATCATCAATTGAGTTTGCGAACGGGAAAGCGCGTCAAACTCGACACCCGGACGCCGACACTTTGCGAAGCCATCATGACCCCGCAACCCGGTGAGCTGACCTGGCCGATAAATTCCAAATCCTTGCGCGATGTCTATACGGTCAGTGACGAGGCGTGCTTACACGCCATGAAAACGGCTTATGAAGAGCTGGGCGTGACGTTAGAGCCCGGCGGCGCGGCCGCCATTGCCGCGCTATTGGAGAAAAATTTACCGGATGAAATAAAGACCGTCGCCGTGATTTTATCGGGCGGAAACGTCGATCCAGAGATTTTAGAACGAGCCCTGTCATGACCGTAAAATCCAGCCAAGCCCCGGAGCTCGGCGTTTGCTATTATCCCGAACATTGGCCGGAGGCGCAATGGGCCAATGACGCCCGGCAAATGGTCCAGATGGGCTTGTCCTGGGTCCGCATTGGAGAATTCGCGTGGAGCCGGATGGAAGCGGAGCCCGGCAAACTCACCTTTGACTGGCTCGACCGCGCTATCGACACATTGGCCGAGGCTGGCCTGAAGATTGTGATGTGTACGCCCACCGCCACGCCGCCGCGATGGATGGTCGACAAATATCCGCAAATGCTGGCGTGGGACGCGCAAGGCAGACCGCGCGGCTTTGGGTCACGCCGTCACTATGATTTCTCGCATATGCCTTACCGCGAGGAATGTGTGCGTATCGCGCGGATATTGGGGGAACGATACGGCGAGCACCCCGCCATTAAAGCCTGGCAAATCGACAATGAATATGGCTGTCACGACACGACTCTCTCCTACAGTCCCATCGCGCGAGATGCGTTCCGATTATGGCTCGCGGGAAAATATGGCTCAATAGATCTGTTGAATCAAAGATGGGGCACCGTCTTTTGGTCCATGGAGTATAACCACTTTGACCAAATAGAACTGCCCAACCTCACCGTGACAGAACCTCATCCGGCCCATGTCATGGATTTCCGGCGTTTTGCCTCTGACCAAGTTGTGGCATTTAACAAAGCGCAGGCAGACGTTTTGCGCGATCTGACACAGGCCGATTTGCTCCATAATTATATGGGCCGCATTACCGATTTCGATCACTATGCGGTAGGCGAGGATTTAGACATCGCCACATGGGACAGCTATCCGCTCGGCTTTTTGGAAGACCGCTCCGACAGGTCCGCAGACTACCGCAAAGCTCACGCGCGGGTAGGGGACGCCGACTTCCAAGCCTTTCACCATGATCTCTACCGCGCCGTTGGCAAAGGCCGATGGTGGGTTATGGAACAGCAACCCGGCCCGGTGAATTGGGCCCCGCATAACCCGTCGCCAAAACCCGGGCAGGTGCGCCAATGGACCTTTGACGCCTTTGATCACGGCGCAGAAGTTGTGTCCTATTTCCGCTGGCGACAGCTTCCCTTCGGACAAGAACAAATGCACGCAGGGCTGCTGCGACCTGACGGCGAACTCTCCGAAGACGGCAAGGCGGTGAGGGCAATCGCCTCCGAGCTGGAAACCTATTCAATGCCGGATGAAGGTCCGTCAGAGGTCGCCATTGTCTTTGATTATGCCTCGCAATGGGCGTGGGAGGTTCAACCTCAAGATAGAAATTTTGATTATTTTCGTTTAATTTTAGATATTTACACGGGTTTGCGAAAGAAAGGTTATGGCCGAATAGACATTCTCCCGGCCACCACAAATGACTTTGGCGACCGCAAAGCTGTCTTCATTCCGGGCCTATTTGGGTGGACGGATGACCTCCGTATGGCGATGGATAGGTTCAAAGGGAAGGTCGTGATGGGTCCCAGAACGGGCTCGAGAACCGATGATTTCCACATTCCGGAGGGCCTACCGCCGGGGTTGGGCGGCATAAAGGTGGTGGCCGTCGACACGTTGAGAAAAGATTCTCCGCTGCGCTTATCCAAAGTCGGAAATATCCAGATTTGGAGAGAGATGTTAGAAACCGACTGGCTGGTCGCAGAAACCACAACACAAGGCGACCCCGTCATCATAACGTCAGGCAAAAAAACCTATTGGGCGGCATGGCCGGATGAAACAGCGCTTGAGGGATGGTTGAGAGGCATAACCCAATAATCGCATAATCATCATTATGAGAAATATCGTATATCCTAATCACGGCATTCTGCGGTATTTCTTTGCTACTATGCGCTTGCTCTCATCCTGTTTCCTCGTTTCAAACGGGTGTTGGCACAGAATAAAATCGGTGAATTCAATGATTTGTCAAAAAACTCTAAAACAAAATCCTCACTTTCAAAACCTGTGATATGCTGAGGATGTTCTTTCAAACACGGGACTAGGTAGGACGTCACCTTCCTGTTTGAGAGACGGTGGGTCTGAGCATTTCGGAGTGACTTCCGAGACTGTGCCGGGACTTTAGGAGTGAGAGCCGATGCCTGGGGCTAATGCCCTAACTGGTAGGACAAACGGGCCGCTTCTTCAAAAACCATTGCCGCAGAGTCTGTGATACTGTCTGACACGCAGTGTTACGATCCTTCTGTAAAACCCTCTACTTTTCTGCCGGTATTCCGACAGAAAGATCAACTCTGCGGGCAAGTCCTGCTTTTAAACAAGACCTGCGGCAGCTCCAAGATGGGCTGCACCCCCTTTCGCATGTCCGCCTCTCAGGTTCGGAAAAAAACTGAGAACATATTGTTTCACTGAGAAATTCTGGAAGAAACAATGAAGAGTGAAATTGTTTCTCTGGAAAATTCTGGGAGAAACAATGATGAGTGAAAATTGTTTCCCTGAATAACGATGGAAGAAACAATGATGTGACACGGGTTTTCCATGGGGCTAAGTCCTGCTTATGACCAAGATAACAGACAGTCTTAAAATCGGACGCGATGTCATTGGCCGCGAGGCCGAAGGCTTGGTCGCGTTAGAGGCCTCCTTGGGCGAAGATTTCATTACGGCGGTCGAGACAATCTTGTCGGGCGGCGGACATTTGATTGTCGTCGGGTTGGGAAAATCAGGTCATATCGGCCGTAAGATTGCAGCCAGTTTCGCGTCCACAGGCACACCCGCCTTCTTTCTTCATCCGTCCGAGGCCGCCCACGGTGACCTTGGCATGATACGATCTGACGCCGTCATTCTGGGTCTGTCCAATAGCGGCGAAAGCGATGAGGTGAACGGCGTCATCAGCTATGCCAATAGCCTTGGCAATGCCACGCTCGCCATCACAAGCGCGGTCCATTCGACCTTGGCCCGCAGCGTCAATACCGCCCTCATCCTGCCTGACGCCCCCGAGGCCTGTCCGAATAATTTAGCCCCGACCACCTCAACAACCCTCACCTTGGCGCTAGGAGATGCGCTCTGCGTGGCCGTCATGCAAGCGCGCGGCTTTACCGCAGAAGATTTTGGCCAGCGCCATCCCGCCGGAAAACTGGGGTTCGGCTTGCAGCGTTTAGGGGATTATCTGGCGGGCCAAACCGAGGATTTGCCGCTCGTGCAGAGCACAACGGCGATGACGGACGTTATTCTCGCCATGACCAGCGGCGGGAAAGGCTGTGTCGGAGTGACCCATGATGAACGCCTTGTCGGGATTATCACGGATGGAGATTTGCGCCGCGCGATGGGCCCGGACATCATGGCTCAGACAGCGGCCGGGATTATGACAACGGACCCGTTCGCACTCTCGCCCGACATGAGAATGAAAGACGCTGTTGCCGCCTTCTCTCAGCGTAAAATCGGGAATGCCTTTGTCCTGGACGGGGATGAAATTATCGGCCTGTTAGACCTGAAAACGCTCCTGGCGACCGGTAATGTCTAAGCCTCTTATCGTCATACCGGCGCGGATGGCCTCGAAACGGTTTCCCGGAAAGCCCCTCGCGGAAATCGCAGGCGTGAGCATGATACGCCGTACCGCACAGGTCGCGGCGCACCTGTCTGGGGTAGATTATGTCATTGCGACGGACCACGCGGAGATTGCTGCCCATTGCGAGGCATTTGACCTGCCCGTTGTGATGACCGCGCCGGAATTGCCCTCCGGCAGCGATAGAGCCTTGGCCGCCGCCGAACGCTTCAATCCCGGCGCTAATATCATATTGAATTTGCAGGGCGATGCGCCTTTCACAGATCCCGCCCATTTGACAGCGGTTATCGACCGCCTGTTACAAAGCAATGTTGATATAGCGACGCCCGCTATACAGCTCTCTTGGGAGGCCTTGGACAAGCTGCACCGTGCCAAGGAAGATACGCCGTTTTCCGGCACCACGGTCATTGAAGTGGACGGGCGCGCGGTTTGGTTTTCGAAGACAATCATTCCCGCCATACGCAAGGAGGTCAGCTTGCGAGACGCCGGCGGCCTCTCCCCTGTATTGCGGCACATCGGACTTTACGGATTTCGCCGCGCCGCGCTGCAGCAGTTCACGGTTTTGCCGCAATCCCGCTACGAAATGCTGGAAGGTTTGGAGCAATTACGGGCTTTGGAAAATGGCTTGAGCATCGGGATTGTCAAAGTTTTGCCGCCACAAATCTCTTCTCCCGGGATTGATACGAAAGCGGATCTCTTGCGCGCTGAGGCCCTTATCGCCGCCCATGGCGATCCTTTCATCACATGAGTACGGGCCGCGTCTATATCGTCCGGCATGGAAACACCTTTGATAAGGGCGACATCATATTACGTGTCGGCGGAAAGACAGACCTTCCGCTGTCCGTATCCGGGACTGAACAAGCCGAGCAGCTGGCGCAGGCGTTTGAAGGTATAGAATTTAGGGCGGCTTATTCTTCTGATTTGAAACGAACCCGGCAGACGGCCGAGGCGATTTTGGGTGGCCGGCCTTATGCTCTGGCCAAGTTCTTGACAGAGGTAGATTACGGCCCTGATGAAGGCCGCCCCGAAGCAGATGTGGTCGCGCGCTTGGGGGCTGACGCCCTGAAAAGGTGGGAGAGTAAGGCGATTGTGCCGCAAGGCTGGAAGGTCGATGTGGATGACCTCCGCACGGCTTGGCAGGCTTTTCTGGCGCAGTGTGACCTGCACGCAAATACGCTGGTCGTAACATCTAATGGCGTCGCGAGGTTTCTTCTGGACGTGGTGGGCGGGGAAAAAACCGTACCATTGAAATTGCGCACCGGGTCTTTTGGCGTGGTTGACTTAGGGGCCGGAGGCCCTGTCCTGACAGGCTGGGATATTAGGCCGAAACGCTTACGCGCATCCCGTCATATGCAGGTTGAACAATAGGAGGAAGTTCTTCGCGCAACCTATTGTAATCCATATCAATATGTAGGTTAGTGAGGACCGCTGACTTCACTCTTGCGCGGGCCAACCAAGACAGGGTTTTATCTGCATGGGCATGGGTCGGATGCGGGCTATATCGCAGCGCATCCACAATCCAAACGTCGCATCCCGTCAAGCGTTTCAGGACATCCTCGCTCACGCCCCAAACATCAGGACTATAGGCAAGCTGGCCGTCCACCAAAAAACCCAAGGACGGTGTTGGGCCGTGACTGACCTCTAGCGTCTCAAGCGTAACGTCGCCGCCAGGACCTGACACCGACGTCTTCGACCCGTCGGCGATTAGCGTTTGCAAAGCCAAAATTGGCGGATGCACACGCCCTTCCGGCATCTCAAAGCAATATTTGAAGCGATCAAAAACGTGGGTCTTCGTATGAGCATCCATATAGGTCGGAATTTGGGCCCGCATACGATAAGCAATAGCACGCAAATCATCTATCCCATGGGATTGATCCGCATGATCATGGGTATAAAAAACTGCATTCAGGTGACGAATATCCTCGCGCAAAAGCTGTACGCGTAAATCGGGAGATGTATCAATCAGAACATTCGTGCAGGCCTTGGCGTCAGGTTCGCCGCTCCCATCCCATTTTTGGACCAAAATCGAACTGCGGGTTCTCGCATTTTTTGGCTCAGACGGGTCACAGACGCCCCAGTCGCCGCCAATTCGCGGTACCCCGCCAGAGGACCCGCAGCCGAGAATGATTGCGCGCAACCCCATTATTCGGGCCGCTTGGCTTTGGAAAACAAAGTGAAGAAAGCCTCGGTTGTCTTGCTGGCCGTCTCCTCGACTGTCCAATCAAATAGATCGGCTAAAGCCTTACATACTTCGACGACATAGGCCGGTTCATTCCGCCTTCCGCGATACGGCATGGGCGCGAGATAGGGGCAATCCGTTTCGAGCATAATGCGGTCACGCGGCATAGACAGTATACGCTCTCTGACATCATGCGCGTTTTTGAAGGTCATGATACCGGAAACGGAAAAATAAAACCCCATCTCAGCAGCTGCGTCAGCCAAGCGCTGTCCGGATGTGTAGCAATGCATAATCGCCCTAAACGGTTTTTTCGCATAGGCCGCCTGAAGCATCTCCAACATATCTTCGTCGGACTCGCGGGTATGAACTACAAGAGGCAATCCGGTTGTGTGGACCGCATCAATATGCGCCTGAAAATTTGCTTTTTGCATCTCGCGTGGTGACCAATCGTAATGGTAATCCAGACCTGTCTCCCCAATCCCAACAACCTTGGGGTCTGCGGTCAGCGGGACGATATCCTCAGCGCTTATGTCCGGATTATCCTTTGCGTCATGTGGATGTGTACCAACCGTGGCCCAAATGTTCGGGTCAGAGTTTGCAATATCCAAAACCGCCTCGACGTCCTTGAGATGACAACAGATGTTTAACATGGGGCCAACCCCGGCATCGCGGGCGCGCAACAACGTGTCTGCTAAATCATCAGCAAACTTCTCTCCGTGTAAATTTACATGACTATCAACAATCATAACGCCTCCCGGATTGACGACAGGAGCTCGAACATCGTCGCGGTTTTGTCCAAGTTTATGGCCGCCTCTGCACGCCGAACATCTCGTAACCTTTCATGGCTGGACTGCCAAACTTTGGGGCTTCGCTTTAAATTTGCGGGCGAGAATGGTCCACCGTAAGCCCCCGTCGCCGCAAACACTGCATGCGCGTGAATTGTGTCATCCAGTCCATCCCAAAACAAATCACGAGAAATAACATGGCGCTTTTCGGCCAAACGTTTGGCTATTGTGATATCGACGTCGGGGGCTGTTCTCCCCAAAGATTGTATGTAATCTGACAGAGACCGCAAGACGACATCGGCATTTTGCACGAGCGCGAGCGCCTTGCCCGGCGCGCCGCGTGACAGACGAACGGCAGCGTCTATCAGGTCGGGTGACCCCTTCCCATGCTCGGCCAACCAACCTGTGATTTGGTCGTCAGGCACAGCGCGCAACTCCAGCCCCATGCAACGTGACCGGATGGTTGGGAGCAACCGGCCCGGTGCCGAAGTGATTAATATAAACAAAGTTTTAGACGGGGGTTCTTCGAGCAGTTTTAAAATAGCATTTTCCGAATTCCGGTTTAATTCGTCCGCGCTGTCGATGATGCAAACACGCCACGTGCCCGTTTCGGCGGCAGTCTCTTGAAAAAATCCTGAAACTTCACGCACGCGGTCGACCGGAATATCCTGACGAAAGCGCTTTAACTTCGTATCATATGGCCGGCGAAGCAGAAAAAGATTGCCGTGGGTTAGAGCTTCGACCCGCTGCGCAATTTCATCAGAGGCCGGAATGTCGAGTGACGTGGATAAAAGCGACTGTCCGCCTAAGAGCTTTCGTGACATGCGGTAAGCCAAGGTCGCCTTGCCAATCCCTTTGGGCCCGGATAGGAGCCACGCATGATGCATACGGCCGGAGCGCATCGCTTTCAAAAATCGGGCCTCGGCTGTCTCATGGCCCAGCAGCGAATAGACTTCCCGCGGATGCGGGCATCCATCAGCTCTGTCCGCTTCGGGAAGCGCCTCCGCATTCTCAATTGTCCGCAATCAAGCCCCCACTTTCCCGGCCAAGTCCGGGAATTGTTTGGTCAAAGCAAATAAAATGCGGTTTTAAACGCTGCCACGGGTGCCGTCAGCATCGACCGTATGAATTCGGTCGGGGTTTTCCTCTGCAATTTCTAGGAAGGCGTGACGTAATGTTTTGTGGAACTCTAAGCTCTCGGCATCAAAGCGGGTCAGATGTTCTCCGCGTGTTTCAACACGCTTCTGAGCCAAAACCGGGTCCATATCGAACACAATGGTGAGATCAGGCTCGAAACCGCCCATGACAACTTTATGCACGGCTTTAACCTGTTCAGCCCCCAATCCTCTCGCATAGCCTTGATAGGCTAAACTTGAATCAGCGAAACGGTCAGAGATGACCCAGACGCCGCGGTCCAAAGCGGGTTTAATCAGTTTCTCAACGTGATCAATTCGCGCAGCATACATCAGAAGCAATTCCGTCATACCGGACCAACGGTCGGTTGTACCTTCTAAAACAAGATCCCGAATAGCCTCAGCGCCGAATGTACCGCCGGGCTCACGGGTTTGCAGCGTCTCAATCCCGGCTTGTTCCAGAGACTCAGCGAGAAGTTTAGCTTGGGTTGATTTCCCCGCACCTTCGCCGCCTTCGAAAGTCACAAATTTTCCGCGTTTCATCCTTAGCCCCTAATATTTGCAAGCAAGCCAGACCACGCCCGCGAAACCAGACCTTTGCGCTTTATGTCATCTGTTGCGACCAAGTCATAAGTCACATCAGGTCGCTCCGGCAAAGAAATTTTCAATTGTGCGACAACGTCGCCTTTTGCAATGGGCGCTTTGGCCGATGTGTAGACAATTTCAGATTTAACCCGGTTGCGGTCTGCAACGGGCAGGCCCTTACGAATGTTCTGCGTGAGTGCCACACCGACCTTCGGGGCTTTCCCCATGTAAACATCAATCTCGCCTAAGACATCTCCTTGGGCGTGTAGGTCATAGACCCGAAACTGGCTAAAAGCGGCCTCCATTAATTTGACCGCCGTATCGCGCCGAGCGCCCTGACTTTCGAGGCCGTTAATCACGATAATACGCCGATCGTTCCCCCGGATTGCAGAGCCGACCAGGCCGTAGCCAGCGGCTTCCGTTGCGCCCGTTTTCATGCCGTCTGCGCCGGTAACACGACCCAGTAAGGGGTTTCGGTTGTCTTGTTTGATGCCATTCCAAGTGAAACTGCGTTCGGCATAAAGCGGGTAGAATTCCGGGTAATTCTGAATGTGGCTCTGCGCGAGTCTGGCGAGGTCAAATGCACTAATTTCATGTTCAGGGTGAGGCCAACCCGTCGCATTCCGAAAAGTCGCACTGGTCAACCCCATTGACCGGGCGCGCTCTGTCATACGCTGCGCAAAGGCATCTTCCGATCCGGCCATTCCTTCGGCCAATACAATACAAGCATCATTTCCGGATTGAATAATGACGCCCTTTAATAAATCTGCAACCGTCGCTTTGGAACCGACGTTCAGAAACATTGTAGAGGAACCAGATTTCTCGCCGCCACGGCGCCATGCATCTTCACTGACCTTGAACTCGGTATCCGCTGTCAGCGTTCCGTCCTTTAGCGCAGCAAACACGAGATCTGCCGTCATAATTTTTGTCATTGATGAGGGAGGCATCGGATCGCGCGCATCTTTTTCAAACAAAACTTCGCCGCTCTCGGCGTCCATTATGACGGCATGTGGAGCTTCAGTTTGAAAGCCCGACTGAGCATAGGCCGGACCGGCGAGGCTAAAACAGACAGAAAGGAGAAGGAACGGGCGAAACACGATGGGCGCAACCTTATGAAACGACGAATCAAAACGGGACGCTCCCGAAGGAGCGTCCCGTTTGGTCGCACGGAGATATGGCAATCGCAAGGCAAGCCGCTGCGATTCTGAAAACCTATTTTGTTTTTAGGCGCTCTCGTATCAGTTTAGCGTCTTCACCTGTATAGTTTGCGACGTGGATGGGACCCTTAATGGTCAATGTGATTTGTCCGTCAGGTTCAGTCGCGGGGCTGCCTAGAGATTGCGGAGCCGTTGGCGACACGGGCGCTGCCGGAACGAAAGGTGCTGGTGTCGGGGCTGTGAAAGGTACAGCAGGCGCCGGAGCCGGAGCCGGAGCCGGAGCCGGTGTGTATTGCGGGCGGGCTTGCGGCGATGCAACCGGAGCTTCGACAAATTCCTCGACAGGACGGGCGACCGGTACAGCTGGGCGCGGGGCAATCCGGCTACCCGCCATCGGGTCGGCAGGGCCGGCATATTGAACGCGAACTTGACCCAATCCGGTAATGCCGAGCGCTTGTGCAGAGGCTTTGGACAGGTCGATGATGCGGTCACCGACAAAGGGTCCGCGGTCATTCAAACGGACCATGAGCGTTTTGCCATTTTCTACATTTGTTACGAAGACCATTGAGTTTAGCGGCAGAGTTTTATGCGCGGCCGTCAGGTCATACATATCATATTTTTCGCCCGTCGCGGTGGGTTTTCCATGGAACTTATCTCCATACCACGATGCCACGCCCGTTTTATCATATTTAGGGTTATGTTTGGGCGTATAGGATTTTCCCATAATCGTATAACGCTTGCCGACGCGCTGATGCTTATATAAATCAGGATCGACGCTGGCTTGATCAAATTGTTGTTGGACTCGAGGCGCGGGCATTGGCGGTGCCGGAATGTAACTCTCCGGCGTGGATCGAGTGAGCGGTGTTCTCGGTGTTGTTAGTGAGGCATATTTGGTCGCGCCTTGACCGACTTTATACGTAATCGGGGCGACCTTTACGGATTTTGTGACGCCCGTCGTGGAGCAAGCCGCTGTGCTCAACCCTAATACAGCTGTTGCCAGGCCAATATATACACGCTTCATTCTCACCATTATACTCACCTTTATATACGCACTTACAGTCTGACGAGTGACGACCTGTTCATGTCTTGGACAGTCTCGCTCGGCGCTCTTCTATGTTTGGTAACCTAAACGGGCAGCCTTAAATCGCGGTTCTGAAACAGAGATAATGAGCTCTCAAAATTCAAGGTATCCGGAAGGTTAACGAAACAAGCCGACAGAAAGGCTTGAACACAAATTGATTTCGTCATATGCGGCGCTCCGTTGACCTCTCAGAATGTCTCCAGCTTACGCGGGCGGGTGGCAGAGCGGTTGAATGCACCAGTCTTGAAAACTGGCGTGGGGGCAACTCCACCGGGGGTTCGAATCCCTCCCCGCCCGCCACTTCACTATTTGTATGAATGTCGGGCCGTTATGATTGTCAGGCTTGGCCTGATGAATGATATGCTTAGCTTTCTGACATGCGAGAAAGCTTGCCGGCCAATCGAGTGGCCGACCGAAGTCTCTATAAAAGCAGGACGTGCCCGCAGAGCTGTCTTCCCGATGGAATACCAAGGGAAAGAGGAAGAATGTTTTACGCGAAGACGTGTCGATTGGTTTGTAAGACCAATCAACGGCTCTGCGGCGATGGTTTTTGAAGAAACGGCCAGTCATAAACCCCAGAGTTAGCCCACTTGGAACTACTGGTCGGCTCTCGTTCCTAAAGTCCCGGCACCTCTCTGGTTCTCACACCAAAACGCTCAGACCCATCGTCTTCCGATCCAGCAAGCGAGGCCTCACCTGTCCCATGATCGAAAGAACCTGATGGTTATAGCACGGGTTTGGGTAGGTGCGGATTATGTTTTTGCATTTCGTGGACGCATCTCGGGCAAAGCCCGTGATGACGGGGTTTTCAGCGGGTCAATATAGGGACGGC
>CALFWV010000021.1 GCA_937927825.1 uncultured Caulobacterales bacterium
GTTCAAGTTAAACTGCTCGACCCCTGGCACACCAGCGATCAATGGGAGCTGAGCTTCGCCAAAGACTTCAATCACAGATGTTTCACCGTCAGCAGGGACGGTCGCACCACCCGAACCAACAAGATTACCAGAAGAAGCAATACCATCAGCTTGTTCGATCAACTCATCTTTACGATATTCCATACCGACGAGTAAGCTAAGAGCTTCTTCAGCGTATGGGCTTTTGAATCCGTATTTACCCATGTCACCACCAAGAGTGGCGCCAAATACTGTCTGACGAGACGTACCAACTGTCAAAGTTGGTGTGTCAACAAAAGACCGTAGGGCGTCTGAAGAAGGAACACCGATTTGGAAAGCAGAGGTGAAAGGCACACAACCACCAGAGGAGTCGCGACAAACTGGCTGACCCGTTACTGGATCAGAGATAATGTCCAGTGACTGCTGAAGGTTTGCAAGTGTAACTTGGTTGAACTGAATACGCTGAAGACGCGTTTCGGAATATTGACCGAAAACATCATAGTTCAAGTTTTCTTGATCAAGCGTTCCGCGAACACCACCAACAAGGCGGAAGTTGTTGCGTTGACGATCATCTGTACGCGGACCACCTTCGACGAAACGACGGCGAATATTTGTTTGAGCGTAAAGACCCGGCGCAACTGTGTTACCAGCAAGGTCAGTCGTCAAGACAGCACGCGGGAAAGGTCCGTTAATATCGGCGCTTCCGCAAATTAAAGCGCGAGCTTCGTCTGTCAAAACAGGGTTATCACAGTTGACTTGGTTGATAGTCGAACCAAACGCAGCAGACGGCGCAATGACTTGTGGAGACGATGATGATGTGAACCCGAAGTCCAAATAACCGGTCGCCTTGTTCGTGATGTCATAATAACCCGAAAACCCAGCATTAAAACGCTCAACTTCACGGCGAATAGGGTTGAATGGGTTAAAGTTAAACGCGTTGTTAAATCCAGCTGAAAGGCTGTCGTCTAAACCTAGAGAAAACGCCCCACTAGTCTGTGGTGTGCCGTCGGCGTTTAGCAGCGGTGTTCCCGTCGCATCAACCAAACCGATTGGGTTTGCAGGGTCAGCCGACAAAACGAAAGTTGTCGGGAAAGGACCTTGGTTTGAACCAAGACAAATAAGGTCGTCATCGCCAATCGGGAACGTTGCACACTGTGAGAAGTCACGGTCACCTTGCTGGATGCCGTCGTTCTTGGAGTAATTGAAGTAACCCGTAACATTACCGCGACCATCATCAAGGCCTGTGCCCAATAGTATACTGGCTTGGAAAGTTTCGTTATCAGTTACGCTGCCGCTAGCAGGCTCAGCACCGATAGCTTCAAGGCGCTCTGCAAAGAAATCACTGCTATTGTTTGACTGGTTGAAGCCATACTGCAGATCAACTTCGATACCTTCGAAGTCTTTACGTGTGATAAAGTTTGCAACGCCAGCAACAGCGTCAGAACCATAAATAGCAGACGCACCACCAGTAACAACTTCGACACGCTCAACAAGCTGAGGTGCGATCAAGTTAAGGTCAGCAGCAAATCCGCCGAGTGGTCCACCTGGCGCCAAACGCTTGCCGTCGACCAGAACGAGTGTACGCGTTGCACCAAGATTACGGAGATCAAGAGTAGATGTACCCGTCGCGCCGTTCGCAAAAGCTGTTGTTTGAGCCGGATATACGGATGGCAATGTGTTGACGAGATCAACAGTATCTACCGTACCACGGACATCGAAGAGCTCAGCGTCAACTGTGACAACTGGGCTGGATGAGACAACGTTTACGTTTTGAATGCGCGAACCAGTGATAACAATTGTATCTTCATCGCCTTCAATTTGATCTTGCGCGAACGCCGGTGTGGCTGCAACCATCAAACCGCATGAAACAGCTGATAATAGTAGTTGTGATTTTGTGGACATTTTCATGTTTGCAAAACTTCCCTCTAAATATTCCTGGCTCACCCAGGCGTGCACGACGGGAGCCAGTCTCCTGCCGCAATTGCGCCTGTCGCTATGACAGTTTAGTAAGGCTATCAAATTGAAACGTCACTCCAACGCGCGTTCCGGGTATTTTTGTCGAATGGTGTGTCAAATCTGCACCACAATTGGGCAGACTCCGACCAAACTCTGCAAATGAGCAAGGTTTTGGCAAGAAACGGCACTCGCGATTACATGAAACTCTGCGGGTCAATATCGATTTGTATCTTGTATTTAGAGGGCGGTCTGACTTTAGCCCGCCATGCTTGCATATATTTGGAAAGATTGACATTCGCATCGGCCCGAATGAATAGCCGCCGCCGGTAAAGACCGCGCAATCGCCCGATAGGCGCCTCCGACGGACCGAGAATTTCGATACCCTCGGCTCGCGGGGCGGCATTGAGAAATTTTTTTGCCAAATCATCGACCTTTGCGGGGTCATGACCCCAAAATATAACAGCAGCGAGTTTTCCAAACGGCGGCAACCCCAACATGTCCCGCATCGCTAATTCTACACCGATAAACAAATCGCGGTCTCCGGCTGCCAAAGCCACAAGGGCTTCATGCTCGGGCTGATGGGTCTGTATCAGTGCGCGCCCCGGCTTGTCTGCGCGCCCCGCCCGTCCCGCAACCTGTACCAGCGTTTGATAGGTCCGCTCTCCGGCTCGAGGGTCACCACCCGCAAGGCCTAGATCGCCGTCAACAACGCCGACAAAGGTCAGGCGCGGAAAGTTATGTCCCTTAACCACCATTTGCGTGCCGACGAGAATATCGATCTCCCCCCGCTCCATCCGGCGCATCCGCTCGGCCAACTCTACCGGATTACCCGCCGTATCAGACGAGAGCACCTCAACCCGCGCGTGAGGGAATGCGGCCTGCGCTTCCTCCGCAATTCGCTCAACACCGGGACCAACAGAGGCCAAACTGTCTTCTGATTGGCATTTCGGGCAATGTTTAGGCATCGGCATAGAAAATCCGGTGAGGTGACACATTGCCCGGCCTGTCCGTTTGTGCTGCACCAGCCAACTGTCTGTATCAGGCGACTTCAGCTTCTCACCGCAGGTCCTGCAAATAATCAACGGTGCATAACCCCGGCGGTTCAAGTAGAGCAGCGCCTGTTCACCCCTGTCCGTAACCTCTTTGATCGCGTCCAATAAAGGTTGGGATATATAGGCCCCCTTCTCCGGAGGATGATCTTTCAAATCTACAAGGGCGATATCCGGCAGCACGGCTGCTCCGGGACGTTCTGGAAGAACGACATGGGAAAATTTTCCGGTACGGGCATTATGCAGCGACTCTAAACTTGGCGTCGCAGAAGCGAGGATCACACTATGTCCGCTGACAAGCCCCCTGACGACCGCCATGTCTCGGGCGTTATATATGACGCCCTCTTCCTGCTTATAGGAGGTATCATGCTCTTCATCGACAACAATGAGCCCTAGGTTGGAAAACGGCAGGTATAGTGCGGACCGCGCGCCAACGACTAATTTGCATCGACCTTGCGCGACCTCGCGCCAGACCCGTCTCCGCGCCGCGTCTCCCATTTGTGAATGCCAGCTTGCAGGTTCAGCTCCAAACCGCTCTTTAAATCGGCGCAAGCCCGCCTGAGTCAAAGTGATTTCAGGTACCAATATGAGACATTGCCGCCCCTGCCTCAGGGCTTGTGCAACCGCTTCAAAATATACTTCCGTTTTGCCAGAGCCGGTAACCCCGTCCAAAAGCGACACATTGAAGGTTCGAGCTTTGACCTGCTCGACCAAATCATCCCCGGCCGCACGCTGACGGGCTGTCAATTTTCGCCCGGGATGGTCCGGATCGGGGTGTTCGAATGGTGGGTCAACAGGGCCGCTTTCTGCGACTAAACCACCCGCTTTCACAAGGCCCTTTACCACACCGGAGGAGACGCCGGCGCGCGCGGCCGCTTCACTGGCCCTTGCAGGCCATGGGCCGCCCTCTCGTAAAACAGCTGCCCGCGACGTTGTGAGGTTTTTTGGTGCGTCGCCGCTCGGCCTGTAAAGCGTTACGACGGCGGACGGGTCCAATGCTTTATAATTCCGCATGACCATGCGCAGCACATTGCCCGGCGACGCGCCATTATAGCGCGCTGTCCAATCTATGAAATCCAACATTTCGGATGGGAGAGGACGCGTTGCTTTACGGTCCACGATGGACTTTAACTGCCTCTCCGCGTTCGCTTCATTAGAATTCAATGACCAAACGACACCCAGTTTCATTTGCTTGCCGATGGGCGCAAATACAAAATCCCCTCGTGCGAGACTCAGACCATCCGGCACGGCATAGTCAAACGCAGTCGATACATTCACAGGGAAGAGAATTTGGGCTGTTTGATTCACGTTGCGCCCATGTTAGCAGGCTCCACATGGCCCCGCCCATCCCTATTGCTCAGTTTTATCAGGACAGACCCCATGAAATTCTTCATCGACAGCGCAGACCTTGACGCCATTGCAGACCTCGCTGACATTGGACTTGTTGACGGCGTAACAACCAACCCTTCAATTATCGCAAAGTCCGGACGCGACTTCAAAGAAGTCATCGCTGAAATTTGTAAATTGACGTCCGGTCATGTCTCCGCCGAAGTCGTGGCGACCGATGCTGAAACCATGATTGCTGAAGGCCGTATTTTACGGAAAATCGCAGAAAATGTGTGTGTAAAGTTACCCCTGACAATGGATGGGTTAAAAGCCTGCAACACGCTTTCGAAAGAAGAAATTCCGACAAATGTAACGCTCTGCTTCTCCCCGAACCAAGCCCTCCTGGCGGCTAAAGTCGGCGCAACTTACATTTCTCCATTTATCGGGCGTCTGGATGATATCACTTTGGACGGCCTGGAGTTGATTGAGGATATCCGCACAATTTATGACAATTACGGATTTGAAACAGAAATTCTGGCGGCATCTATTCGCAATGTTAATCATGTAAAAGACTGCGCGCTCGTCGGAGCCGATGTCATCACGGCCCCGCCAAATGTCATCAAGAATCTCTCAAATCACGTCCTGACCGACAAGGGTCTCGCAGCCTTTTTGAAAGATTGGGAGGCGACCGGGCAGTCGATTTAGCCCCGTGAGCGTGTCGGTGCAAAAAGTCATACTGATAACAGGTGCGTCATCCGGCATGGGTAAAGTCACAGCCAAAACGCTCATCTCTGAAGGCCATATCGTTTACGGTGCCGCCCGCCGCGTTAATAATATGGACGACCTCGTCGAATTGGGAGGCCATGCCATCCGCATGGATATCACAGATGAAAATCAGGTTCAGAATGCCGTCGCACGCATCTTAGAGGAACAGGGCCGCATTGATGTCCTGGTTAACAATGCGGGATACGCAGTTTACGGCGCAGTCGAACAAGTCTCCCTCGATGATGCGCGTCGGCAATTTGAAGTCAATTTATTCGGGCTAGCGTCGCTGACTCAGAAAATCCTCCCGCATATGCGTGAGCGTCGCTCAGGTTTCATTATCAACGTCACTTCAATCGGTGGAAAAGTCTACACGCCTTTGGGCGCCTGGTATCATGCCACCAAACACGCCTTGGAGGGTTGGAGCGACTCTTTGCGGGTCGAAACGGCGGGCTTCGGAATCAAAGTCAGCATTATTGAGCCGGGCGCAATACAAACAGAGTTTAGCGACGTTATGACGGACCCTATGCTGGCACTTTCAAAGGGCGGGCCTTACGAATCTATCGCGGAAGGAGTCGCGCGCGGCAATAAAACTTATTACAACGACGCGCCTTCCAACTCTCCACAAGTCATTGCAAATGTGATTGCAAACGCCGTCAAGAGCAACAGACCAAAGACACGATATGCTGCAGGAAAAATGGCGAAAACGACATTATTTATGCGCCGGTGGTTATCGGACAAAGCCTTTGATAAGGCCCTATCGAAGATGTTAAAATAGGCCTAGGCGTTGACCATTTTCCGGCAACGGCGTCTCGGGCGCGCTACAACTCTAAACCATAACAACCCAATCCCGCTGAGTGCGAACAATAACGCCGCACCACTGGCAAGCCGCAGCCACCAACTGTTGAAATTATCCTCGCCTGTCACGTCCATAATATGGAACTTCCATGCGAGATCGAAGACCCGCCATAGACGCGTTCGAACGCTGCGGACTTCGGCTGTGTTCGGGTCTAGGTAAAGTCGTGTTCTGGCTTTGTCATCGAAACTTGCCTGCCAGACGGGGAGTTTTCCTGCATAGTCTTTCGGAGCCTTCGTCAATTTGACCATAGAAATGAGCTCGCCCTCTCCCCGATAGCTTACCTGCGCGGCGTTTTGAACATCCGTTTCCGCAAGACCGTTCCAGGCTGAGCCGTTTCGTGCATCCAACATTTGCGGACCGCTCTCGCCAATGAGGATATAGGCGGGT
>CALFWV010000022.1 GCA_937927825.1 uncultured Caulobacterales bacterium
GCATATTCGTCCATGCGATCGCGAGACACGTTATAGCGCGCCGCAACGACTTCGGCAGTCTGCAACATCGGCATGTAAGCGTCAGGATGCTTTGCGATGACTTGTGGATCCGGCGCTACGCGCATTTCCGGTGTTTGCACCATGGAAATACTGTCTACGCCGCCGCCAATAACGATATCGGCTTCGCCGCACATAATTTTACGCGCCGCAATTCCAATCGCGACCATGCCGGAGGAGCACTGACGATCCACGCTCATGGCGGGGACTGTCACAGGCAGGTTCGAGGCGAGAACCGCATTCCGACCAACAGTAACCTGAACACCTTGTTGTAGGGCACAGCCCATGACGACATCGGCAACGTCTGCGCCGTCAATTCCCGCGCGTTTGACAGCATGATCAATACAATGACCCGCGAGCGTCGGGGACGGCGTGGCGTTAAATGCGCCGCGATAGGCACGGCCAATGGGTGTACGGGCAGTTGAGACGAGGACGGCTTCTCTCATGAGGGACTCTCCAGAAAAAATGAATATCATTCAGCTATGTCTATTGCGACGGCGCGTCAAATGACGTTTATGCATAGCGTTATGCATAACTTACCACCCACAACAAAGATACAGACCCAGCTGCAAGACGGCTGGCTGACCATTTGGCTGGATAATCCTAAAAATAAGAACGCCATTGACGACGCCATGTGCGCAGATTTGCTCGGGGTCATGGATGTCGTCCGCGAAGACAGAACTATTCGCGGCATCACATTGCGCGGCAAAAACGGTATTTTTTGCTCCGGCGGAGACCTGAAAAGCTTCAACGCCATGCAGGCGCCCGGCGTGGGCCATGCCGAGGTCGCGAAAATGAATCGCGGCATTGGCGATGTTCTCATCGCCCTGAACGAAATGCCGCAAGTCGTTATCTGCCTTGTAGAAGGCGCGGCCATTGCGGGCGGTCTCGGCCTGATGTGTTGCGGGGACGTTATCCTGGCGACGGAAGACTCGAAATTTTCCTTAACGGAAACCATGCTCGGTATCCCGCCTGCACAAATCGCGCCTTTTGTCGTCGCGCGTGTCGGTTTGCCCATGGCCCGGCGTATCATGTTGACGGGGGCGCGTTTCACGGGTCTTGAGGCGCTAGGCTTTGGCTTGCTGGATGAAATCGCAGTTGATGTGGACGGGCTTGAAGAGATTGAAGCGAAGATCAAGCGGGGTGTTCTGAGGTGCGGGCCTGGAGCGATTGCCGCCACGAAACACCTCATCCTCTCCTCCCGCGACAAGTCCGGAACAGAGATGATGGATCACGCTGCTGATGTCTTCGCGACCTGCATGCTATCAAGTGAAGGCAAAGAAGGCATTTCCAGCTTTGTCGAAAAACGTAAACCCAATTGGAGTCCCTCATGAGAGCCCTACGCGTCCATCAATTCCAAGATTACCACAACCATCCTGTCGAGGATGTCACACCATCGCCGATGAAGCCCGGTCATGTGCGAATTGACCTAAAAGCGGCGGGTGTGAATTTCCCGGACATCCTCATCGCGGAAGGCAAATATCAGGCCCAACCGCCCTTCCCCTTTATCCCCGGCGGGGAAGCCGCAGGCATTGTCAGCGAAGTCGCCGATGACGTGAAACATTTGAACGTCGGCGACCGCGTGTCTTATCTGGGTCAAGTCGGCGCTTTCGCCACAGAAGTCGTCGCCCCGGTTCAGGTCGTCGGTCCAATCGGGGATATGCCGTTTGATATCGCGGCGGGCCTCGTCCTCGTTTACGGCACGTCATATTATGGGTTGAAACAACGTGCGAACCTACAGCCCGGCGAAACGCTCGTCGTGCTCGGCGCAGCGGGCGGGGTTGGTCTCGCAGCCGTTGAGCTTGGCAAAGCCATGGGTGCACGGGTGATTGCTTGCGCCAGTACGGATGAAAAACTCGCTGTCTGCAAAGAACATGGTGCGGATGAAGGCATCAACTATTCCGGCGATATGGATTTGAAGAAAGCCATCAAAGAACTTGGCGGCGCAGATGTTCTCTATGATCCAGTCGGCGATAAATTCGCCGAACCTTGCGTGCGGGCCATGAATTGGGGCGGACGTTATTTGGTCATCGGATTTGCCGCAGGCGACATCCCGCGTATTCCGCTAAATCTGGCTTTGCTCAAATCCATCGACATTCGCGGCGTCTTCTGGGGCGCCTGGACACAGCGTGACCCGAAGGACCATATGAATAATCTCAAAGAAATCGCAGAGATGCTGCAAACAGGAAAAATCAAACCCCGCATCAGCAATCACTATCCACTGGAAAAATTCGCGGATGCCTTTGACGAGCTGACGAGCCGCCGCGCGATGGGCAAAGTTATTTTGACGATGGACGCGTAACGCCCGCAATCAATCCGGGGGTTTGATTGCAGAGAAGCGCCGAGCGCAGCGAGGATTATAATGCACACATTCAAAACCGTCTCCGACATTCGTATCGCCCCCGGCGGGGCGGCGAAGCTTGATCTTTTTGCCGAGGGGCTTTGCACGAATAAACGTATCGCCGTGGTTACGGATATGGGCGTTAGAAAGCTGGGCTTGATGGATGCGGGGCTCGAGGCTTTGCGCGCTGCGGGTTATGATGTTTTGGTTTGCGACCAAGTTGTGGCGGACCCTCCGGACACAATCGTTTTGGAAATTGCCGACGGCATTCGCAAGTTTGGCGCAGGTCTCGTCATAGGGTTTGGCGG
>CALFWV010000023.1 GCA_937927825.1 uncultured Caulobacterales bacterium
AGATGCAGAATATGTAGCGCATGTTTTGGCGGCCTGGGCACATCGATACATTTAATCAATATATCTAAAGTCTCTTTGACGTGTTATTACCACCAATGTGGCGCGCATATTGCATCGTCGCCGTATGTTTACAGCGAATTCATCACAGATAAAAACCTCTCAGCCCGAATATTTTGCGGCACTGGACGGCTTTCGGGGTTTGCTGGCCATATTTGTTGCAATTTATCATACGATTTGGATTAGTCATCCGCAGACATGGCGGTTCTTTGAGCAAGGTCCTGTTATCATTGATCTCTTTTTTGCCTTTTCCGGGTTTTTGATGTGGCGGCTTTATCAGGACAGGCTGGAAACATCCGAACAGGCAGGGCAGTTTTTGAAACGGCGTTTTGCGCGCCTTTATCCGCTGCATCTCTTTATGTTGATCATATTCACAGTTTTCGCTTTGCTGCGCCTGTGGGCGCATGAGATTGGATTGGCAAATCATACACCGGGCGAAATCCTGCCTTTTCAAAAGGGGGCCCCCGAAACTTGGTTTTCATTTTTGCAGCATCTAACACTCACGAATTCATTGGGCTTGTCTAACAGCTTGAACTTCAATCCACCGAGTTGGACCGTGGGTGCGGAGTTTTGCACCTACCTTATTTTTATGGGAATGATGCTGTGGTGTCGTCCAAGACGCCTGACGGGTTTTGTGCTGATTGCGCTGGGCGTCTCCTCTATATATTTCGTTCTTTCTCGCATCAAGCCTGACATGAATATCACCCATGATTATGGATTTTGGAGATGTGTTGCAGGATTTTATACGGGTGTTTTGGCATCAGCTATCTTTCCTAAATTCCGTATCTGGATGGAGCGCGTTTCGTCGGGATTAAGCTCCGTCCTTGAAGGCTTGACATTCGTCGCCGGCGTATTGTTCGTCATATATGCACCTGGTAAAGCTCAGTTTTTGGTTGCGCCAATCATCTTCGTGTTCGTCTTGGTCTTCGCTTGCGATAAGGGCTTTATCTCAAGATTTATGACTCAACGCATTTTCCAATATCTCGCTAAAATATCCTACTCGGTCTATCTTGTTCATGTCATTGTCGCAATTATTTTTGCGATTGTTATGGAGCGTGTGTTGGGTCAACTCCCGACGGGCTGGGCAGGAGATTTTTGGTTGGGCGCATATGTGCTGGTCGTGATTGCCATCTCACATCTGACGTACCACATCATCGAAGTTCCTGGCGGGCGGTTTGTTCGAAATTGGGGGCGACGGAGAAAGCGGGTTGCAGAAAACCGTTCATCGGTTTAACGGGCGGCTATGTCAGATCGTTATTCTAAACTTGATCAACTCGGCCAGCAAAATGGTCTTCCACAGAGCCCTGACGAGGCTGTACTGGAGCGGGTAAAAAACCCCTGTGACGAGCCCTATATGGTTCGTCTGGTTGCACCCGAATTTACCTCAATCTGCCCGGTGACGGGTCAGCCTGATTTTGCGCATTTAGTTGTCGATTACTGTCCTGATGACTGGATTGTCGAAAGCAAAGCGTTCAAACTCTTTTTGGGTAGTTTTCGCAATCATGGCGACTTCCACGAAGCCTGCACAACAGGCATAGCGCAACGTCTTGTCAAAGAGATCCGTCCAAAATGGCTTCGGATCGGCGGCTATTGGTATCCGCGTGGCGGGATCCCAATTGATGTATTCTATCAATTCGGGAAAGCGCCCGAAGGCTTGTGGATTCCCGATCAAGGCGTGCCGTCCTATCGCGGCCGTGGATAGGCTCACGGAATTGTAACGCCGCCATTTATGGCTTTTTACTTGGGTTTCGCGCGAGCTATGCCTAAGGAATAGGCCTTACTGCGCAAGGAAACCGGAAATGCCGAGCCTGATAGTCACAAGCCAATTGGAAGATTGCACAGATACAAAAGACGTATGCGTCTGGACTATCTTGCAAGAAGAAGCGGCGGCCTATGCTGCACGTGAGGTGGCTATGTCATCTTTGCTTCACGCTACAATATTGGATCAGGCTGATCTTGGCAGTGCTCTGGTCAATCATTTGTCTAACAAGCTCGCCACGCCGGACTTTTCTGCTCTGAAAACGCAAACCGTTCTAAGTGAGGCTATTGCGTCTGACCCGGACCTTATCGCTTGTGTCGCGCGTGACCTGGAAGCTGTGCGCGAACGCGATCCGGCGTGTCAAACCTATCTCCAGTGCTTTCTTTACTTCAAAGGGTTTATGGCCATCCAAACACATAGGCTGGCGCATGCGCTCCTGAAGGAAGGCCGTGATCTGGTTGCCTTTCACCTTCAAAACCGAAGCTCCGAACTCTTTGGTGTCGACATTAATCCCGCCGCGAAGATTGGCTGCGGCGTGATGTTGGATCACGCGACCGGATTTGTGGTCGGCGAAACAGCGGTGGTTGGGGATGATTGTTCTATTCTTCAAGGCGTGACCCTCGGCGGGACGGGAAAATCAGATCAAGATCGTCACCCTAAAATAGGCGACCGCGTCTTGATTGGTGCGAATGCCTCTGTTCTCGGAAATATTAAAATTGGCGACGGCGCAAAAATTGCGGCTGGGTCTGTTGTCTTGAAGCCTGTTGAGGCGAATTGTACAGTGGCGGGCGTGCCCGCTAAACCCGTTGGTGGACCTTGCTGCGGCAACCCGGCCAGCTCAATGGATCAAACTCTTTAGGAATTCTCATGACACCCCAACAAATTTCACAAGTTCAGTCTTATCTACGCAAACGCTTCGGAAGCGAAAACCTGGAGCTCAAGGCCCGCAAGGTTCAAGATAGCGTCGAGGTCTATTTGGATAATGAAATTTTGGGTCTCCTTTACATCGACGATGAGGATAAGGCTGATATTTCATATGATTTAAACATATCGATTCTTCAGCAGGATTTGGACGACGCTTAATGGCTGTTTATCGTTTGGATAACACCTCGCCGAAATGCCACGAGAGTGCATGGGTCGCAGAAAACGCCTCAGTTATCGGGAATGTTTCGATGTCGGAAGGCACGTCCGTGTGGTTTGGCGCAACTGTTCGCGGCGATAATGAACCGATTAAGATTGGAGCGCGTTCTAACGTCCAAGACGGCGCTGTCTGCCATTCGGACCCGGGGTCTCCGCTCACGATTGGGGAAGATGTTACGGTCGGTCATCTCGCTATGATTCATGGCTGCACGATCGGCGACGGAAGTTTGGTCGGCATCGGGGCAACAGTTCTAAACCGAGCCGTTATTGGAAAAAACTGCCTAATCGGCGCACATGCGCTTGTCACAGAAGGACAGGTTATTCCTGATAATTCGGTGGTCATGGGATCCCCTGGCAAAGTCGTGAAAACCCTATCGGAAGACCAAGCTGCTCGTGTAAAAATGGGCGCGACCGTTTATGTTGCAAACGCGAAACGGTTCCGAGAGGGTTTGCACCGCATGGATTAGGCACGCTTCGTCTCAGTCCGGGTTTATCGCTCAATGTTCCAGAGCTGCGCGATTTGTGCGTCCATCTCTGACGAGAGATTGAACCACGCTGTTTTATTGGCAAAACTGTCAAGAATGAACAACCGGTCATCGGCCCCCAGAGGCTGGCTTAAAATGTTGCGCAAGGTCTCGGCTTCCGCTCGGGCTTGAAGTATCCACACTGCACTGCCTAACCTCTGCGTAGGGCCCAGCGTTTGCAGCGTTTGAAGGAAATTCATTCCGCTTCCGGATTTTATTTCCGCCATTATCATAAAGACGGTCGGTGGAGCTTGGGGTTCAGCTTGCGGGACAGGCTTATCGGTGGCTTGCGCTAACCAGTTCATCAGTCCGGGATCCGCGGATACAGGACGGTAACCAGTATTGGCCGTTTGACTGATTAAGGATTGTGAGCTGACACGCCCTTCGACCATATAATCCCAAAGCGTTCGGTCGTCGAAGGGGCCATAGGCTTGTCCATCCACTTGGATGAACCATTGGCGTTGGATTTGGGGCTGGTCAGGACCTGAGCTCATTGGCCCTGATACCCTTGATTCGATGGGTTTGGATAGACCTAAGCGTAATCACCACGCGCATGATTGCGGTCCGGAGATGCGCCGGCGATAAGGCCGCCGGTACAGAGGGCACAGATAAGTGAAACAACAAATATAACGCCAAGGTCAGCATCAAATCGGGCAGGCTGAAACAGAACCATGACCTCAATACCGATTGCCAGTGCTCCGATACTCATGTCGAGGAGGCGGCCGTGCTTGAGGCCGCTCACCATCCAGATAAATCCACTGGCGATGATGATTGCGCCAATCACTAAGCCTAGGCCCGGGCGCGCATTCAGTCCGGGAACCGCGTCAAACGCCGCGTGGATAATGTCGGGCTTGGCCGTGGCCAAGGGCAACACAACAACGGCAGAGCAAATAATGAAAATACCGAGCAGAGAGATATGGGATGTTTTGTACCGCATGAGTGAGGCAACAAACAATGCGAACATCGCGCCTCCTAATACCGCCCACCACAACGTGTTTGGCGGCCAGAAAGGCGTCGCTTGTCCTGCGTTGGTGTCTAACCAAAGGGACTGAACGTAAAGCGCAGCCCCCATAGCGATTACCCAGGCGCAAACCCGATGCACGTTCGCGCCAAACATATTTGTCTCTGACCAAGCTTTACTTAACCAGTAATGAGCTGCGGCGACGGCGAAACTTAGGCCCGTCAGAGCCGCTAAAGGCATGTCTTTCGCAAATGTTCCGAACCAGACGTAAGCCGTTACCAGGGCGGCAAATAGAACCGCCGTTGATTTCACTTTCTGGGCCAGAACAATCTGGCCGAGAATAACCAAGGGGAGGAGCCCCCCGCCGAGTTGCGAAGTTTGATTCGCCAAGCCGGTTGTGAGGCCTAATTCCGGGAAAGAGCTGGCGAGATAGAACAGCCCCGCAAATGTGCTGAGCAGGACCGAGGGTTCAGACCTGAAAATCCACCCGGAAAGCAAGGCGAGTATGGAGACGAGAAAGGCCAATTCCATAGCGACCAATGTGAAGCCATTTTGTGCAAGAAAAGCCGCCAATCCGATTGTTATGGCCGCGACCATTAGCAATCCGCAGACATTGCGAAGACGGGATTTCGGTTCAGCTTTCGCCGCGGTAAAGAGCAAGACCGTACCAATGGCGACGCTGGGCCAAAATAATACGCTCAAGGGCAAGTTTTGCCAGAGCGCATAAAGTCCAAAGCACACGCTCAATAGGGGAGCCATCCAAAAGACGAATGTCTTGATTTTGTATGCTTTGATTGGATTTTCTGCTTTTTGCGTCGATACGACTTTAGTCGCTCGGAAACTGTTGGAAATGAGCGGTTGCCGTAACGGGGCATTATCATTCGCAATGATGTGTTGGTGGCGACTCATTCAGTCTGGGTCTCACAGAGCTGACATATTAGCGATGGGCTTCACCTCAGGCGGGTAAATTGACTGAAAGTTAATGGGTAAAAGGGGAAATATGCAGGAGTTGCCCGCCTAAATAGGAGTGCCCTCATTCACGCCGCCGGGTTTCGCACCATCAGATGCAACCGCCGAAGGCATTTGTGACAATACATCCATAACGGACCGAATCAGCGGAATTTCATGCTGCATGGCGGCGTAACCGCGCTCGATCAATTCATCTGCTTTCGTAAACTCCAGCATACCAATGTGGCCAATACGGGGGGCGACGAAGACGTCCGGTGGATCCCCCGCCAATCGAGAGCGTGAAATGCGGTCCATAACGATGTTCAACGTGCCCATCATCACCGACCCAATTTTTGGACTTTTTCCGGGCTTCACCTCGCCAACCATCGATTTTAATAGTAAGCGATCGGGCCGTAATTTATTTAAGCTTTGGCTGGCAAGCTCAAACGGGTCGTCTTCATTTGGATCGTCATCGCCGTCCAGGTCAATTTCGTGACTGCTGCCCATCGGGCCAAAGGCATCGCCGTTCAAACTGACGGCAATGACCATATGTGCGCCCAGCGCGCGGCAGGCAGAGACAGGGACAGGATTGACGAGGGCGCCGTCAATCATGAAGCGCCCGTCAACTTTCACGGGCTCAAATGCGCCCGGCAGAGCGTAAGAGGCGCGTATAGCCGGAACAATCGGTCCGCGTTGTAACCAAACCTCATATCCTGTGCGCAGGTCGCAGGTGACAGCCGCAAATTTTCTGTCCAGCTCTTCGATGCGAATATCACCCATGTAATGATTCAAAACGCGGGCAAGACGGTCCCCGCGCATCAAGCCGGAGCCGCCCCAACGGACATCCATGTAACCCATCATTTTACGTTGGGTGAGGGAGCGCGCCCATTTTTCTAAAACATCCAATTTGCCGGATAGGTAAGCCGCGCCGACAATGGCGCCGATGGATGTGCCTGCGATGATGTCTGGTTTAATCCCGGCCTCAATTAAGGCGCGCATCGCGCCGATATGGGCCCACCCCCGTGCGACACCGCCGCCAAGGGCCAAGCCAAGCGGCGCGCGTTGTCCGCTGCCTAATGTGTGAGGTTCAATACGCATAAAATAACTTTGGACAAATCGACCGCAAAAAGAAAGCGTTGGCTTTCAAAACATGACAGAAAGCTGAACGATGGTTTCAGCCTCTATTCCTTTGCGCTGTGGTTGAAAAGGACACGGAGGCAGCAATGATACGAAACATAATTATAATCGCAGGGTTCGCAGCTCTATCTGCGAGCTGTTCAACAATTTCGAAAGACAGCTGCATCGCAGGCAGTTGGGAAAGCCTCGGCTATGAGGATGGCCGAAATGGCGAGTCGCGTGGGCATTTCAACAAGATTGCAAAAGCTTGCGCTAAATATGGAATTTCCGCGAATGTCTTGGATTATCGCGCGGGCTATGAAACGGGCGTCCGGCAGTATTGTTCTTACGATAGGGGGTATAGGCACGGCGAAGCGGGCCGCGCGCTGAAAACTGAATGTCGTGAGATCAATTCAACTCCCTATTTTGATGGTTATAATACGGGTCTTCCGATTTATTGCTCTTTTGATCGCGGCTTCGACCATGGTGAGGCCGGAAAATCCGCGAACGCCCAATGCCGTAAAATTAGCGCAATCCCATATTTGGACGGCCATGAGGAGGGTCGGGGGCTCTATGAAATTCGGAGTGAGTATGAGGCGCGCATCGACGCCTATGATGACACCCGCAGCGCCTTGGAAGATGTCGTATACCGGCTGTCCAGCGTCGATATGAATGAGGATGAACGGACGCGTTTGCGCAAAAAGAAACGACGTTTGGAGCGGGAGTTAGACGAGACGCGCATTGATATTCGGGCGTTTGAGCAACTCTATGATTGGCCAAAGCAAGCCTTGCCTCTCCCCAAATTCGGTCCGAAGCCTTAGCTAACAGCTCTTTCGCATCCCGCGCGTTCGCCCTTTTTCACTGCGCGCGCCGTCCAATAAGGCCGACCGTTTTCACCCGGGACTTGCCGGCGCGAGGTCGAATAGAAATAGTAGCAATTTTTGACCCGGTACACACGGAAACATCCCCCGGCGAGCTGGTTTGACGGATACATAAAGCAAAGGGCGTCCTTTCGAACAAACCAACGCCCTGGTTCAATCTGGCCGTCTTCTTCGTATGTCAGCGTGCCGTCGGGTTTGTGAATTTCTTTGTAAAATGATTGCGCTTTGCCGTTACGGCCAAAATTATAGGCCCCGTCCATTTCTGCATCGGAGAAGATAGTCTTTATCTCCTGCGCACTGAGTTGATCTGCATTGGCGCGGATATCCGTATCTTGCGTTTGTGCCGTAGCCGTAAAGGCCAAGCCGCAGCTGAGCATCAGTATGGCGAGGGGTCTAAACAAAACTTGGCTCGCAATTGGGTGTTTCCCCGTCAATCACACTGCGCGCCGAGAAGCCGAATTTCGGATAGCCTTGAACACTGACTTGATAGTGATAATAACAATTTCCGCGAACATACATGCGGAAACACGCTTGCAGCAGCTCCGGATCATCATAGTCGTAACAAATCACATTATCGGTGATGTTCCACTGTCCGGTATCCACTTTGCCTTGCTGTACGTGCCGGATACGCCCGTCGCTATAGGTTGTCTCCTCAAAGGCAAATGTTGTGATGTCGCGGTTTAGGAAATTATAGCTGCCCTTGTGCTTTTTGCCGGTAAAGGCCGCCCGAAGTTCGGCCTCCGATATGGGCTCGTCATATTCCACATCCGGGTAACTGTCTTCGGGACCGAGAGCCATGGCGTGAAAAGGCAGTAAGCAAGCAAGGTAGAGTAGGGCGATACGTCTCATTCTGTTAGTTTAGCATGAAATTTGCCGTGCACCATGTTAGCTTTTCGTCATGTCTGAATTTGATCCCTCTGAAGACCTGCAATCCCAGCCAAAGCGGACGCGCCGCGCGTCCCGTTACCAGCGGGTACAAAATCGGAAAGCTGCGCAGAGGGCGTCCGATCAACGGTTTTACAACGCGATGTTCGCTCTGATGGGCGTTTTGGCTTTGTTTGCCGTTCTTTTGGGAGCCATTGTGATGAATGGTGTGCCCGGCGGTGTTGGGGCAATGCAGGGCTGGACAACGCCGTGGCTCTTCGGATTTTCGAAAATGGAAGTGAGCGGATTTGCCTTTGTTGGCTTTATCGCGCTGGCCGTCGGCCTGCGTATGCGCGGCAAACGATAGAGTTCTGGTCGGCGGCCTCGCGCCGCGTGTTAACGGCTTGCGATTCGCTTGGGTTGGGCGTAAGGCACCGCCTGCTTTTCAGCCAAAGATTTAATGGAGATTATCATGGGCTATCGTTTCGCCGTCGTAGGTGCCACCGGCAATGTCGGGACAGAAATGCTCACGATTCTGGCCGAGAGCGACCTGCATGTAGATGCCGTGCACGCACTCGCCAGCCGTAAATCCGTGGGCCGCGAAGTCAGCTATGGCGACAAAGATATCAAATGCGAAGACCTCGAGCTATTCGACTTTACAACTGTCGACATTGTTTTGATGAGTGCGGGCGGCGATGTGTCCAAAGTTTGGTCGCCGAAAATCGCGGCGGCTGGCTGCGTCGTTATCGACAATTCGTCCACTTGGCGCATGGATCCGGATGTTCCCTTGATTGTTCCGGAAGTGAACGCTGACGAAGTGATGAACTTTAAAAAGGGCATCATCGCCAATCCAAATTGTTCGACCATCCAAATGGTCGTCGCGCTGAAGCCTTTGCATGATCGCGCAAAAATCAAACGCGTTGTTGTCTCGACGTATCAATCTGTCTCCGGCGGCGGCAAGAAGAATATGGATGAGCTTTGGTTGCAGACCAAAGGCATTTTCTCAAACGATCATTTCCAGCCTGTCAATTTCACCAAGCAAATCGCCTTTAACGTCATTCCGCATATCGATGTGTTCATGGACGGCGGCGACACGAAAGAAGAGTGGAAGATGAAGGCCGAGACAATGAAAATTCTCGACAAGTCTGTCAAAGTTTCCGCAACCTGCGTCCGTGTGCCAACCTTTGTCGGCCATGCCGAAAGCATCAATGTTGAGTTCCATAACGAATTGAGCGCGGATGATGCGCGCGCCTTGCTGCGCGAGAGCCCGGGCATCATGGTGGTTGATAAACCCGACAATGATGATCCGGCATATGTGACGCCCGTCGAATGTGTCGGTGACCATGCGACCTATATCTCCCGAATTCGCGAGGATAGCACGCAGGATAACACGCTGAACTTCTGGTGTGTGTCAGACAATCTGCGCAAGGGCGCGGCGCTGAATACTGTGCAAATCGCAGAGCTTCTCGCAAACCGTAAACTCCCACGCAACGCGAAGTCCAAAGCGGCTTAGCCGTAGAGGCAAATGAGCTCACACCGTCACGCGCCCACCGCGCCCGGTGCCAATGTCGTAACAGACGCGCTAAAAAGCGATGTCGGCCTTCATGCGTGACCTTCACGGAATGGGTGCCGGGCGTCTCTTCGCGCCGCGACGGTATGACTGAGTTGTTTGTTTGATCGTGTCTCTGTCGTTTTGTTTGCTTTCTGTCTCGGCGTTAAATGGGATGTCCGCGTGGGTGGTTAGGCTCTCGTGGAAACGAGGAAGGATAAAAATA
>CALFWV010000024.1 GCA_937927825.1 uncultured Caulobacterales bacterium
CTCGATTAAAAAAGGCTCTAAGTCTTTTGCACTCGCCAGCCGCGTTTTGCCTCCCGCGCTGCGCGATGATGCGGCCATGCTCTATGCATGGTGCCGCTATTGCGATGACGTTATTGACGGGCAAGAAATGGGCCACGGCCAGATTGAAGATTACAAGACGGGGCAGGCCGAGCGGCTGGAGATGTTGCGCGCCAATACCCGGGCTGCGCTGGCCGGTGAGCCAACAGATGATCCCGTTTATGCAGGACTGGCCCGCGTCGTGAAAACACATGAAATCGACCACCGCCATCCGATGGATTTGCTGAAAGGCTTCGAAATGGATGCCGAAGAACGCGTGTATAAGTCTGTGGATGATATTCTGGATTATTCTTACCACGTCGCGGGCGTCGTGGGCGTGATGATGGCGAATATTATGGGCGTGCGGGATGACGCGACCCTCGACCGTGCCAGTGATTTGGGCCTCGCGTTCCAGCTGACGAACATTGCACGCGACGTGATTGACGACGCCAAAGCGGACCGTGTGTTTGTCCCGCAGGATTTACTGCTGGCGGCCGATGCGCCTGTGAATGCCGGGGATCAATTGGACCGCGCCAATTGGCCCGCCCTGCACAAAGCCGCCTGCGCGCAATTGGACATCGCCGAAAAATATTACGCCAGCGCACGGGTCGGGATTAAAGAGCTCGACTTCAGATGTGCCTGGGCGATTAGCGCCGCGTTAAAAGTTTACCGAGAAATTGGCGAGAATTTGCGCAAAGGCGGACCGGAGGCTTGGGAAGGGCGTGTTGGTGCGAGTAGCGGGCGGAAGATTGCCTTGGCGCTTGGGGCTGTTCGTCCGGCAATGGGGCGGAAATCGGTGGCGATGACGGGAAGAACGGGGTTTTATGAGCGTCCGTAAGTCTCTGAGCCTTTTGTATTAAAGGTCCTAGGCACAAGGCCTAGGACGACGAGATTCTTAGATTTTTCTTTTTTCGTCATCCTAGGGCTTGTCCCTAGGATCTTTAGTCCGCAACTAGAAAATATGAAAACCCCCGCCGTCTACATGCTCGCCTCGAAGAAACGTGGCCGTATTTACACGGGCGTGACGAGCGACATACCCGGGCGGCTTTTCCAACATCAATCTGGCCGCGGGTCCAAACATGCGGCGCAATACCAAATCCGTCGTCTCGTCTGGTTTGAAGAACATGAGGATATGCCAACGGCCATTCAACGCGAAAAATCTCTCAAGCGTTACCTGCGCCAATGGAAAATAAATCTAATCGAAGAGACGAACCCGGACTGGCTTCCGCTCCACCCGGAAACGGGAGAATTTGTGCCGTTTGAATTTGGAGAGTGAGATTTCTGAGAGTCTGTAAAATATCGTCCTCGTCATCCTCGGCCTTGTGCCGAGGATCTTTCATCCAATTTTGAATTGGTACTAAGGATCCTAGGGACAAGCCCTAGGATGACCGAGAGATGTAAAGCAATTATTTCTTTAACAGAGCTATGTCCTCAAGGAATTTTGAAAACGTCTCCTCAAAGGTAGGGCTTTCAACCAAGTTATGTTCTACACTCAAAAAGTTATAGTAAGAGCCTTCTGGGTTCATGATGGAACAGTTCTGTCTTCCAATATAAAAATAAAGGAACATACAAAATTTCGATACTAAATCCCATTTATAAGGTTTTTTGAGGTCGATATGGATACAAGATAATGGTTCAAAGTTTAGTCTATATTCTTTTTTGAGTATTGCAGCGTCTAATTTAAGGTCACAATCCATTTCGTCAAAATGGATTGCTGTTTCACAATCTGGCCAAGCTGAACGAAGCTCCGACAGGAAATTTTGAAATTCTGCGGGTTTCAATGTTGTGTGCATGCAAAGTGATTGCGTCATAATAAGTTCTACCCCTGTTCCTCTAACCATTTCTCCAGCCAGTGGATATTATATTCCCCCGCCTGAAAATCCGGATCATCAAGCAAGGCCTGATGCAGCGGGATTGTTGTCTGGATGCCGTCAATCACCATTTCACCCAAGGCGCGGCGGAGGCGGAGGAGTGCGCCTTCGCGGGTGTGGCCCCAAACGATGAGTTTTCCGATGAGGCTGTCGTAATAGGGGGGGACGGAATATCCCGCATAAAGCCCGCTATCGAGGCGGGTGTTCATGCCGCCGGGCGCATGGAAATTTGTGACTTTGCCGGGTGAGGGCGCGAAAGTTTTCGGATTTTCCGCATTGATACGGCATTCAATGGCGTGGCCTTTGAACGTCACGTCTTTTTGCGTGTAGCCGAGCTCCAGCCCCGCCGCGACGCGGATTTGTTCGCGGACGAGGTCAATGCCAGTAATCTCTTCCGTTACGGGATGTTCGACTTGCAAACGGGTGTTCATTTCGATGAAGAAAAATTCGCCGTCTTCATATAGAAATTCAATCGTACCCGCGCCGCGATAGCCAATTTTCTTCACGGCCTCCGCGACGATTTTGCCGATGTTCTCACGCTCTTTCTTTGTGAGCGTCGGCGAGGGCGCTTCCTCCAAAACCTTTTGATTTCGGCGTTGTAGTGAACAGTCTCGTTCGCCCAAATGCACGACATTGCCATGCGTGTCGGCGAGGACTTGGATCTCGATGTGGCGCCCGCCCGTGAGGTAGCGTTCGAGATAGACTTCTCCATTGCCAAAGGCCGCAATCGCTTCTTGCTGCGCTGCAGAGAGCGCTTCCTCAAGTTTGTCTGCTGTCGCGGCGAGGCGCATACCGCGCCCTCCACCGCCTGCGGCCGCCTTAACGAGGAGCGGAAAGCCGACTTGCTTGGCAACCTCTTTGGCTTCGGCGTAAGTCGTCACTGACCCGTCAGAGCCCGGAACGACAGGAATCCCCGCCGCCATAACGGTGTCTTTGGCTGTGATTTTATCGCCCATAATGCGGATATGTTCGGCGGTCGGCCCGATGAAGGCCATGCCATGGGCTTCCACGATTTCGGCGAAACGCGCATTCTCGGAGAGGAAGCCATATCCGGGATGCACGGCGTCCGCATCTGTGATTTCGCAGGCCGCAATAATGGCCGGAATGTTCAAATAGGAATCCGTCGCGCTGTTCGGTCCGATGCAGACACTCTCATCGGCGAGTTTGACATGCATCGCCTCGCGGTCGGCTTCTGAATGGACAGCAACGGTCTGTATGCCCATTTCTTTACAGGCCCGATGAATCCGCAGCGCAATTTCGCCGCGATTGGCAATCAGGACTTTTTTGAACAGCCCTTGGTTCTTGGCATTATGTGGCATGGACTGCCCCTAAACGATGATAAATAGGGCTTCGCCGAATTCGACGGGACTGGCATCATCGACAAGTATCTGTTCAATCTTGCCGGACTTTGGGGCGACGATAGGGTTGAAAGTTTTCATGGCCTCAATCAGCATGACAGTGTCGCCTTCTTTAACCTTGTCGCCGACATTTACGAAAGTATCCGCGTCAGGGGATGGACGGGTATAAGCGGTGCCCACCATGGGGGATTTCACCGCACCGGGATGCGCGCTTGCATCTGCGGGGGTTTCTTTGGTGGCGACGGGTTGAGATAAGACGGCTGCGGGGGCCGCGGGGGCTGCCATTGCTGCAGGGGCCGACATCACATGTTGAACGGCGGCGGCCGGATTGGACTTGGACAAGCTAATTCCCAAATCACCTTTTTGAAAATCAATTTCAGTCAAGTTAGAGTCTTCAAGAAGAGACATCAGCTCTTTGACGAATTTCAGGTCTTTTGCGGTTGGTTCGCTATTCTCTTTGGCCATTGTCACGCTCTCCCGTGTGAATCGACTAAGGGTGTGTCTGTAAGATTTTCCAAGCTCATAACAGATTTGAAACGGCTTGCAGCCCTAAAACATAACTATCTGCGCCAAAGCCGCTGATCGTGCCGTGAACGGCTTCTGCGACATAGCTGCGGCGGCGAAAGCTCTCGCGTTTGGCGGGTTGCGATAGATGTATTTCTACGCTCGGCACATCGACGGATTTCAGCGCGTCGTGGATGGCGACGGATGTGTGGGTATAAGCGGCCGGGTTTATAACAATGGCTGCGCCCTCACGGCCCGCTTGTTGAATGAAATCAACAAGTTCGCCTTCGATGTTCGACTGAACGAAAACAATCACATGATCCAGTGCTTGCGCAGCTTCAACACAAAGTGCCTCAATATCGGCCAACGTTTGCGCGCCGTAAACCTCAGGCTCACGCGCGCCGAGCAGGTTCAGGTTCGGTCCGTTGATGACGAATATGGGCTTAGACATTGCAACCTCTCTCGGGCGCGTGGTAACGCGCTGCGACCGTCACTTCAACCGTAGGAATTTAAGTGCATCTCATCATAAATGGCAAAGATCATGACGACTTACCTGACGGGTTGACCGTTGCGGGTTTAATTGCGCATCTGGAATTGCCGGAACGAAAAATTGCGGTTGAGCGCAACCGCGAAGTCGTCCCCAAATCCGCCTATGCAGAGACAGAGCTCGCCAACCACGATACGCTCGAAATCATACATTTTATCGGAGGCGGCTGACATGTCAGACCCACTCGTCATTGCAGGCCGCGAATTTCAATCTCGTCTCATCATCGGGACGGGGAAATTCAAGAATTACGAAGAGAACGCTGCGGCGCTTGAGGCGTCAGGCGCGGAAATTGTGACCGTCGCCATTCGCCGTGTGAATTTGGACAAGCCGGATGCGCCGTTGCTCATGGATTCGATTGACCCAAAGACGACGACATATCTGCCGAATACAGCCGGGTGTTATACGGGCGAGGACGCGGTGAGGACTTTACGGTTGGCGAGAGAGCTCGGCGGTTGGAACCTCGTGAAACTGGAAGTTCTGTCGAATGTGCATCTATATCCGGATATGGCGGAGACGCTCGAGAGCCTGAAGTTGCTGGTCGCCGATGGCTTCGATGTGATGGTCTACTGCACAGATGATCCGGTTTATTGCCAGAAGCTGGAGGAGGCGGGCGCTTGCGCGATCATGCCACTCGCCGCGCCGATTGGCTCGGGATTGGGACTGCTGAATCCAACCAATGTTCGTTTGGTCCGCGAAGCTGTCTCTGTCCCACTCATCGTGGATGCAGGTCTTGGCACAGCTTCAGAAGCCGCCGCGGCTATGGAACTCGGCGCAGACGGTATTATCGCCAATACAGCGATTGCCGGAGCGAAAGACCCTATCCGCATGGCGCGCGCCTTCAAACACGGCGTCATCGCAGGGCGTGAAGCGTTTTTGGCAGGCCGGATTGAACGGAAACAATATGCCGTGGCGAGTTCACCGCTTACGGGTATGATTGAGTAAGAGTTCGGAGTGAGCAGAGGCGATAGAGATGGCTCTAGGCGAAAAAAGGTCATTGCAATCGATGTAATCCTCGTGCCTTTGCTGCTTCTATTAGTTTTGGCGCCGGGTTTAGTGTTTACTCTGCCTCTTTAGGGTCTCTAGATTAAACGAAGGTCACTCCGTTCTTCATGAACTGCCCTTGTTTTTACCTCTGGCCATCCCAACCTGTTTGGTCTAATCGGCGCGCTTGAAATTACCGGAAATACCTCATGTCTACCGTTCTGCTTATTATCCAACTTATCATCTCCATCATTTTGACGGGCTTGATTCTGATTCAGCGTTCCGAGGGCGGAGCTCTGGGTATTGGCGGCGGCGGTGGCGGCGGTTTGATGTCCGGCCGGTCAGCGACAACGTCAATTGCGCGTGTCACGGCCATATTGGGCGCGGTCTTTATCGTGAACTGCCTTGCGCTTTCCGTTGTTTATCAAATTGAAAATCGGGATAACTTGATTGTGGACGATGTAACTGTCTCGCAGCCCTTGACGGCACCCGTCGAGTCGTCCGAAAGCTCAGTCCCGTTAGCCGAGGAAACTCCGGCAGAAGAAGCGGGTCCTGAAAAGGACGAATAAGGCGACTATTTCGCCTGATTTGCCCCGCTAGTTCTACGAAAGCGGGCCTATGCCACGTTACATATTTATCACTGGCGGCGTTGTGTCGTCATTGGGCAAGGGCTTGGCCTCTGCCGCGCTTGGCGCATTGCTGCAATCGCGGGGCTATAAGGTCCGCCTGCGCAAGCTCGACCCCTATCTAAACGTCGATCCGGGCACGATGAGCCCGTATCAACATGGCGAAGTCTATGTCACGGATGACGGGGCGGAAACGGATCTCGACCTCGGTCATTATGAGCGTTTCACGGGTGTGAGCGCGGCGCAGACCGATAACATCACGACAGGGCGAATCTATTCCAATATCATTGCGAAAGAGCGGCGAGGAGATTACCTCGGGGCTACTGTACAAGTTATCCCGCATGTCACAAATGAGATTAAGGACTTCATCGGATCCGACGCGGGAAATGTGGATTTCGTGCTCTGTGAAGTCGGAGGCACCGTTGGCGATATCGAAGGCCTGCCGTTTTTTGAGGCGCTGCGCCAGTTTAGTCAGGAACAGCCGCGTAACAATACGTGTTTTCTTCATGTGACTTTGATGCCGTTTATCAAAGCTGCGGGTGAGATGAAGACCAAGCCGACCCAGCATAGTGTGAAAGAACTGCGCTCTATCGGTATTCAGCCGGATATTCTGCTCTGCCGCGCGGACCGCGAAATTGATCCCGGGGATAAGCGTAAGATTGCGCGTTTTACCAATGTCCGGGAAAGTTCTGTGATTCAGGGTTTGGATGCACGCTCAATCTACGACGTACCGCTCGCCTATTACGAAGAAGGTTTGGACCGCGAAGTCCTCGCCCATTTTGAAATTGAAAACCCGCCTGAAGCTGACTTATCGACATGGAAGGACATTTCCGAGACCTTGAATAATCCGGCAAATGGCGACGTGAACATCGCGGTTGTTGGCAAATATACGGTCCTGCCGGATGCCTATAAGTCGATTACCGAAGCCCTCGTACATGGGGGTATTGCCAATGACGTAAAGGTGAAGATTAATTGGGTCGAAGCGGAAGAGTTTGAACGCGCTGAAGCCGTAGACGTCATGAAAGACATGAACGCAATCCTTGTCCCCGGCGGATTTGGCGAACGCGGCACAGAAGGTAAAATCAAGGCCGTTCGTTATGCGCGCGAAAATGACATTCCTTATTTTGGAATTTGCCTCGGCATGCAGATGGCGGTTGTCGAAGCGGCGCGGAATTTGGCGGGGATTGATTTGGCCAGCAGCTCCGAATTTGGGGACGACGGCGAAAATGTCGTCGGCCTAATGACGGAATGGACCAAGGGAAATGAGCGTTTGGAGCGGACTGCCAATACAGATTTAGGCGGCACAATGCGCCTCGGCGCTTATCCAGCGACGCTCGAAAAAGGGAGCTTGGCGGCGGAACAATATGGCAGTTTGGAAATTAGCGAACGCCATCGTCACCGCTATGAGGTGAACATCGAATATCGGAAAAAGCTGGAAGCGGCAGGCCTGAAATTCTCCGGCCTGTCACCCGACGGCGTTCTCCCTGAGATCGTAGAAATCCCGGGCCATCCGTGGTTCATCGGCGTACAATATCACCCGGAACTGAAGAGCCGCCCGTTTGACCCACATCCTCTGTTTAAAGGGTTTATTGGAGCGGCCGTTACGCAGAGTCGGTTGGTTTAAGGTTTGGGCCACAACCTGTCTCATCCGTCGTCACAAATCTTGTTCTTGTGATAGATTTAAAGTCATTTATGGAGTGCGAGTGATGGTGCTTGTTTTTCAATAAACAACCATTTTGCAAAGATTAAACCGATAGGGGGTTTCGTTTGTCTTCAGAAGGTGAAAAAATTGGCTTAGACGAAAATGAATATCCTTTGGGTATAAAGATATTCTCTGTTCTTCGCTGGGTTATGGTTGCATGTTCCATACTCACCTTGGTTGTCGCAATTTACCTGCTTTTCAAAGGCTATGCTTGGTATATTGTCATCCCCGGATATTTAGTTCTGAATTTCTTTTTCAGGGTGATGAAAACATATTTCCGAAACATCGCAGAAGACTTACAGTCAGAACAAGATGAGCTCGGCGAGCAGACATTCTAAATCCCAAAACTCGTCCCGCATCCACAATTCGCCGTGGCATTTGGATTTGTGATTTTGAACGCAGAGCCGATGAGCTCATTCGTGTAGTCGATTTCTGACCCTGTCAGAAATTCCAAACTCATTTCATCAATCACGACGGTTGCGCCGTCGCGTTCAATCACCAGATCATCCTCATTGGCTTTGTCTGCGAAATCGAACTTATATGAGAAGCCGGAGCAGCCTCCGCCTTCGACGGCGACGCGCAGGAAATCCTGCTTGCCCATCTTCTTCATAATCGCGTTGATCTGCGCCGCTGCAGAAGCGCTCATTGTGACGGGAGTTTCGGTAGCAATATCAGACATAGATTCTATATAGGTGCGAATTGTTAAATTGGAAACAGAACACTGTGGTCAAATATCCTTCCGTGCGTCCGCTCGCCATTTATGCCTCAGATCCGAATAAGGCGCGAGGACGGGCGATTGCCCAGCCGAGTGCGTCAGAGCGAAGCCCGTTTCAGCGCGATAAAGATCGTATTATCCATTCCTCCGCTTTTCGTCGTCTCAAAGGTAAGACACAGGTTTTTGTGGCGCATGAAGGGGATTATTACCGCACGCGCTTGACCCATAGTTTGGAAGTTTCGCAAATCGCACGCTCTATTGCGCGGGTTTTGGGGCTTGATGAGGATTTGGCCGAATGTCTGGCGCTGGCCCATGACCTCGGTCATCCGCCCTTTGGCCATTCCGGCGAATATGCGCTGGCGGATTGTATGGAACCTTATGGCGGGTTTGACCACAATGCCCAGACTTTGCGCATTGTGACCCACTTAGAGGGCCGCTACGCGGAATTTGATGGATTAAACCTGACTTGGGAAACGCTCGAGGGCATCGCCAAGCACAATGGTCCGCTGGTGACCAAAGACTCAGGCGTCGAAGACTTGCCTTGGGCCATGACCGCGATACCCGATTGGGAAGGACTCGAGCTGTCGACCTTCGCCGGCCCCGAAGCGCAAGTCGCCGCTTTGGCTGATGACATTGCTTATAATAATCACGATTTGGATGACGGATTAAGCGCGGGCTTATTCACCGTTGAGGATGTCTGCCAAGTCCCATTTGTCGGCGAGATGTTTGAGGATGTGCGTCGCCGTTATCCCGGCATCCCGGAAAGCCGCCTTATTCATGAAGCCGTGAGGGACATGATTGGCTATATGGTTGCAGATGTTCTGACCGAGACACGCACCCGCTTGAAAGCCGCCAATCCGCAAAGCGCAGATGATATTCGCGGACTGGACCATGCGGTGGTCGCGTTTTCTGAAGGCTTTCGGGCCAAGGAAAAGCCACTCCGCGCGTTCCTGTTCGACAACATGTATAAGCACGTCAAAGTCAATCGTATGATGAGCACGGCCGGCCGCGTTGTGCGGGAGTTGTTTGCGCTCTTTATTGTCGAGCCTGATTTGCTGCCAAAGCACATCTTTGAGAAAACAAATGGACCCGAGACGCCCGAAACCGCACGTCTGGTGTGTGATTACATCGCTTCAATGACAGACAGTTTCGCGATTTCAGAACACAAAAAACTCTATCAACCTATAGGCTATTTCTAAATCGGCGTAAGAAATTCTTAACCTTGCTCACTATGCTGAAATCTGCGCTGTTTTCTAAACTCCAGATGGGATAACAGTAAGTAACAAAATGAGTCCTCATGTCTGATACGCCACAAGAATTTTCCCCCGACCTAAACGTCGCGCAAGAGACGTTGCAGCCTTTTGACGTGCGCGAGCGAGAGGGCCTCAACCCTATGATTAAGCTGGCGATGCTGGCTGGGGGCTTACTGCTTTTGGCGTTCATCGTTATGAAGCTCTACACGCCGGGTGTCCGTGACAGGTCTGACCCCCCGCGTATCACCGCTGATAACACGCCGTTCAAAATCAAACCTGAGGACGCCGGGGGCGCGCAAACGCCAAACCAAGACAAGGTGGTTTTTGAAGTGATGGACGGCAATTCACCCGATACCAATGCAACGCCCGAGGCCGCGCCCGAACAGCCAATTAAAATTCAAGCGCCCGATCCCGTTGTGACGGCACCTGTCCGAGAGCCTATTGCGCCGCGTACCAACACCGCGCCGAGGCCGCAGCCCCTTATTGTGCCCCCTGCCAGCCTGAAATCAGACTGGGTTGTGCAGGTTGCCTCTACGCGCTCGGAAACCGATGCGAGGGCGGTTTGGATATCTTTGAAGCAAAAATTCCCAAGCCTAGTCTCCGGAACTTATGCGGATGTGAAGCGGGCCGATTTAGGCGACAAAGGCATTTATTATCGGACCCGTGTTGCGGGTTTGGAGGATAAGGCTGCCGCGGAGTCACTTTGTAATTCTTTCAAGGCAGCAGGCCAGGCCTGCTTTGTCGCAAAGCGATAGAACATGACGGCTCCGCTCTCCTGCATTATTGGACTATCGGGTAAGCGGCTTAAAAAATCCGAATCTATGTTCCTGCGCGATGCGAACCCGTGGGGAGTCATCCTGTTTTCGCGAAACGTTCAAGATCCGGAGCAACTTCGGAAACTGACAGGCAATATTCGTGATGCGATGGGTCGGAACACGCTGATATTTATTGATCAGGAAGGGGGTCGTGTGCAGCGATTGCGCGCGCCGAATTGGCGGCCATATCCGTCGGGCGATGATTACGCCTCCATCTATCAACGAAGTCCCTTAATTGGACGGCGGGCTTGCTATCTCGGGCATCGTTTAATTGCCGATGATTTGCGACGTGTCGGTATTACGTCCGATTGCGCGCCCGTCCTTGATTTGCCGCAACCGGGCGCCGACCCAATCATATCAGATCGCGCCTTAGGCAATTCTGTTGACGATATTGTTGATATGGCGCATGCCGCGATGGCGGGGCTCATGTCCGGCGGGGTTGCGCCTGTCATCAAACATATCCCGGGCCATGGCCGCGCGACGGTGGACAGTCACAAGGCGCTGCCCAAAATCAGTGCCAGCCGACAGACATTGGAAGAGTCTGACTTTTTGCCGTTTAGAATGCTTTCTGACGCGCCAATGGCCATGACTGCTCACGCTGTCTATTCCCATAATTCTCGATCTGCGATAACTATTTCAAGAAAGTCCCTTACCGAGCTTATCCGGGCCGCAATCGGTTTTGATGGTTTGTTGATGACCGATGATTTGGATATGAAAGCCTTAACGGGGGACTTAACGCGGAAAACACAGCGTGCCCTGAAAGCGGGATGCGATATTGCGTTGCAGTGTTCGGGTCGGTTGGCTGACAGTGTAAAAGTTGCCAAGGGCGCGCAGATATTATCAGGGCGCGCTTTGGAACGGGCTGTGATTGCCGATAATTGTGCGGAACATGAAACGGGTTTTGACCGCGTTGCGGCTGAAGCTGAATTTGATGTGCTGATGTCGCGTGAGGCCTCGTGAGCGAGGAGTTCCAAGAGGATATGAAATTCGACGCGGCCTCTGAGGCCGCGGATGAAGGTGAAGGACTGGTCCTGGATTTAGACGGCTACGGCGGTCCGTTACATTTGTTGTTGGAGCTTGCCCGCAAACAAAAGGTAGATTTGGCCCGCTTGTCAATTCTAGCTTTGGCAGAGCAATATATTGCTTTTATCAAATCTGCACAGGATTTACGGATAGAGCTGGCGGCGGATTACTTGGTAATGGCGGCGTGGCTGGCCTATCTGAAATCTCGCTTAATTTTACCGCGCGACGCAGGTGAGGCAGAACCGGAAGCAGAAGAGTTGGCCGCGCATTTAGCGTTTAGGTTGGAACGGCTCGAAGCCATGCGCCGGGCCGTGGACGGTTTGATGCGCCTGCCGCAAACCGGCGACGCCATTCATGTTCGCGGTGCCCCGGAAGGGCTGCGTAGCCGAACATCGCCGATCTTTGAGGCAGAGATTTTTGATTTATTGAAAGCCTATGGCACGACGCGTTCTCGCGCGGCTATTCGAAATCATAAACTCCCAAAACCGCGTGTGATGAGTCTGGATGATGCACGTAACCGCTTGCGCCGTGCCCTGAACGCCGTGGGAATTGACCTTTCCGACTGGGTTTCCTTGGATGACATGTTGCCTAACGGGGAAGATATTGGCGTGGATGGGGTGCCGCAATCCTCTGTGCGGGCCAGTTCCTTGCTCGCAGGATTGGAATTGGCCAAAGAAGGTCACATCGAACTTCGTCAGATGAAAGCCTTTGCGCCCATCTATCTGCGCGGGAAAACGGCCAGCCCATCATCCATTAGCGGTGAATCTGAAGAGAGTGACGCATGAGCAAGACATCGGACCGCATTAATAAGGCCGCAGCCGGGATTGAAGCCGACGTTGTCAGTTTGACGGAACGTTTGAAAACCGACGGCGATATTGATGCTGATTTACGTCATTTGGAGGCGCTTTTGTTCGCAGCGGTTGAGCCGATTGATGTGCCGACGTTGCGCGAACGCATGCCCGTCGATACGGATGTGGGGGCTTTGCTGGCCCGTCTTGTGCGAGATTATGAGGGCCGCGGCATCAACCTCGTTCGGGTGGCGGATAAATGGCGCTTTCAAACGGCACCGGACCTCGCGCCGAATCTGATAGATGTGAAAGAAGCGCGGCGAAAGCTGTCTAACGCCGCCTTAGAGACACTCGCGATTGTCGCTTATCATCAACCTGTGACACGCGCCGAAATTGAAGATGTGCGCGGTGTGGCCGTTTCCAAGGGGACACTTGACGTGTTGATGGAGCTCGGCTGGCTGCGCCTGCGTGGACGTCGCCGCACGCCGGGGCGTCCGGTAACCTATGGCACAACAGATGGATTTTTGGCCCATTTCAATTTGGAAACGATTTCTGACTTACCAGGGCGCGAGGATTTGAAAGCGGCGGGGTTGCTTGATCCACGATTGCCAAAAGACTTCGAAATGCCGGAGCCAATGATGGTTGATGATTTATCGGGCGACGAAGATCCACTGGACGCGGAAGATAATGACCCTGAGTTTTTTGAAGATTTCTTGGATGAAGACGAAGGCGATGCTTAAAACAGGTTGAAGCCTCGCGTTAGGCTCTCTATCTTAGACTTGAACGCTAAGGGATATTTCAATGCCACATTGGTCCGGACTACTTATTATTGCTGTAATCGTGCTTCTCGTCTTTGGTGGCCGCGGTAAAATTTCATCGATTATGGGGGATATGGGGAAGGGCATCAATTCCTTCCGCAAAGGCCTTAAGGATAATGTCGAAGATATGAAAGACGCTGCAGATGATGCGCTGGACGTCACGCCCAAAGCGGAAGATATCAAGGTCAAAAAGAAGTAAGGCTTTAGCTTAGAAGGGCCCAGGCCCATGCTCCCATCTATCGGTTTTCCCGAAATGCTTGTGATCGTCTTATTGGCGATCATTTTTGTTGGTCCGAAGGACTTGCCGCAACTAATGCGGACAATTGGTCAATGGATGGCCCGCATCAAGTCCATGGGTAATGAGTTCAAATCTGCCTTTGAAGACATGGATGTGGATAACGAGGTCGCCGCTATACGTCGCGAGATTGAGGAGATGAAATCTTTGGGAACATTGGATCCCGAACTCGACAATGAAATGCGCGCCCTCAATGAGGATATCCGCAAAGGCACGGATATGTCATCTCCGCATACACCGAAACCAAATGATGACACGTCTCCCCCAGAGGGGGACAAGTCCTGATATGACGGAGAACATCGAACATCAGGATGAGGTGGCAGCCAGTGAAGCGCCTTTGCTCGATCATTTGCTTGAGCTACGGTCTCGTCTGATAAAAATGTGTCTGGCTTTGGCCGTGGGGTGCATAATTTGCGCCCCGTTTTTGCGCCAAATTATTGCGTTTCTAATGCACCCCTTTGAGAAGGCCTTGGTGAAATATAACATAGGTCTGGTAGAGAAGGGGTTGGACCCTATCGATTTGGGTTTGATTGCGACCCATCCATTGGAGACATTTTTTGTAAAGATGAAGATTGCGCTGTTTGGCGGTATTATTCTTGGTTTTCCTGTGATTGCGTTTCAGCTCTATCGTTTTATCGCGCCGGGCTTGTATAAGACCGAGCGTTCCGCTTTTCTGCCTTACCTTATTCTTTCGCCGATACTTTTCTTCGCGGGGGCAACACTTGTCTTTCTCTTTGTGTTCCCCTTTGTCATGGAATTCGCCCTGAACCAGCAAAATTTAGGCGCGGGGGAGACGATTGAGCTTATGACAAAGGTGAGTGATTACCTGTCGCTGTCTATGGTGTTATTCTTGGCGTTCGGCTTGGCGTTTCAGCTCCCCGTTATTCTCTCCTTATTGGGGCGGATCGGGATTGTGACGGCAGATGGGCTCCGTGGTAAACGAAAATATGCCGTCTTAGGTATCGCCGTTTTTGCGGCTTTTGCGACGCCGCCCGACCCTATAACGCAGTTTATATTGGGCGGTGCAATTTATCTTCTCTATGAAATTTCTATCGTCGCTGTCGCAGTTCTGCAGCGTCCTAAGGCAGAAACAGAAACGGGCGCCGCCGCTTAATTTTGGAAGGCTTAGTCTTTCGTTAATCACGTCCCTTCATAGTCTCCCGGATTTTAGAGTCCGCCAAGGAGAGATGATATGCGCGTGAATATATTTTTACTGAGTACCGCGCTAACACTGGTAAGCAGTGTAAGTTTTGCGCAATCCAGCTACACCGTCGTCGTTGAGCCGGTTTCGCCGACGGTTGATGCGATTATCAACGCGCCCGTCACATATGATGAAAACGGCGTTGTGGAGGCGCAGCATTTCAACGCTGATAACCTGACGGAAGCTGAATATCAGGCGCTCTTGGACGAAGCCGCACGCATTCGCGCCTATCGTGATGCGAATGGTCTGAATTTCGAAGACCAATATGTCTATGAAAATGCTGCGACAACATATGTTGAAACAGCGCCGAGCTACCAGATCGACCTGTTTGAACCGCAAAGCTACGACACGACGTCATCGACAAGCACTCTGTCAGCGACTAAAACTCACACAGTCTCCAAAGGGGATACGCTGTATAATATATCAAAGCGTTACGACACCTCCGTCCAGTCTATTCAGGCTGAAAATGGAATGTCAGGGACATCACTTTCAATTGGCCAACGCATTCGTATTCCCGGGGTCATCGTGGAAAGCATCAATTCGGTATCGCAACCCATTTACGCCACTGCACCTATCCAAGACAGTTATGTAACGCGCCGGATTGTTCAGCCGACACCCTATATCGAAGAAGCGCAGATTGAGAATGTTGCCGCTTCAGAGGCTATTTATGCGGTCTTGCCGAAAGATACACTTTATTCAATCTCGCGCCGAACATGTGTTGGCGTGAACGACATAATTGCGAAAAATGGAATTAGCGACCCGAACACGTTGAAGCCGGGTCAACGTCTCGCATTACCTAGCGGCCATTGTCTTTATCGGTAGAGTTAACACTTAGACCGCCTTTGCGCGTTGCAATGGCGGTTCGCCTCCCTATATAGCGTTTTAACGAAATGAGCGGGACTTCCTGCCATCCATAAATTTTACGCGGGGACCTCATGCTGACAACACTTATCCAACAAGCCGCGCCGAGTGCAGGCAGCTCTATTATGAGCTCGCTCATGCTGTTTGGCCCGCTTATTCTTATTTTCTATTTTCTTATCCTTCGTCCGCAAAGCCAACAGGCGAAAAAGCACAAGGCGATGGTGGCCGAGTTGCAACGCGGTGACGAAATCATCACGCGCGGCGGCTTAATCGGGAAAATTAAGAAGGTGAATGATGACGAAATCATCATCACCTCCGGTCAGTCGGAATTGAAAATTGCTCGCGCCATGGTCGCTGCTAAGCATGACAAGACCGCGGCTAACGACGCAGGCTAATATTTTTAAAACCCTCCGCTAAAGGCTTGAGCGTATGCTGTTTTTCTCCCGTTCCAAGATCCTGATGATTTGCGGGGCTGTCTTTATCGGGCTGCTCTTGGCAATTCCAAATGTTTTGAGTGAAAGTCGACGCGAATCTTTGCCGGGTCCTTTCCAGCGCACGATAAATCTCGGACTCGATTTGCAAGGCGGGGCGCACATGTTGCTGGAGGTCGATTTATCCTCCATCCTTAGTCAGGCCTTGATTAATGAGCGTCTGGCGGTGAATGATGCACTGAAAAATGCGGAAGACCGCCCTCGGACAGAATTCATTCGGGTTGACGATGGGTCGATATTGGTCAGGTTGCGAACCAAGGAAGACGCCGACAAGTCAATGCCGTTGCTACAAACTTTGGTTCGTCCGATTGACCCAAGCCAGATATCATCAGCTAAAACGACCCGCATCGCGCGAGAATCCGACAAAAATATCCGAGTAACAATTACGGATGAAAACATCGAATATATTCGAAAACAGACGATTGAAAAATCGATTGGTGTTCTGGGTAGACGGATTGACCCCAATGGCAACCTAGAGCTTATCCTCGCCCCTGAAGGCGATAAACGTATCCTTTTGCAAGTGCCAGGTGCGCAAAATATTAAAGAGATTAAAGAGCGTATCAACAAATCCGCAAACCTTTCTTTCCATCTCGTGAATGAGAAAGATTCGACTAATGAGCAGGTGATGAGAGTGGCGATGGAGCCGCCGCATCGTGTGGCCGCGGGGGACAAATATTTTCCATTTTCTGAAGCCAATGGGCGAGGAGGCGGTCTGATTGTCAAAGAACGCACGCGTATTACCGGTGATTGCCTTAAAGATTCATCAGGCGGTCCACACCCCGAGAACAGCGGTGCCGTTGTGAATTTCTCGTTCAACGTGGCCTGCGCCACCGAATTTGGTAAGATGACAGCGAGGAATATAAACAAGCGCTTTGCCGTTATCCTTGATGGTGAAGTGATTACCGCGCCGAATATTCGCTCTGCCATTACGGGCGGCTCCGGATATATCGAAGGCGGGTTTACTTTGGAATCTGCCCGTGACCTCGCCCTCCTGCTCAATGCGGGTGCGCTTCCGGCCAAGTTGACCATTGTTGAAGAACGGACGGTGGATCCATCCCTTGGGGCCGACTCCATTCGCGCCGGTAAAGTTGCGTCCGGAATTGGCCTCTTGGGCGTCGCGATCTTTATGTGGCTTAGTTACGGACTTCGGTTCGGGACCATCGCAAATTTAGCGCTGACAACGAATATTATCCTGATTGCCGCGGCCTTGTCTCTCTTTGGGTCAACACTGACCCTGCCTGGGATTGCGGGTATCATTTTGACCATTGGTATGGCGGTGGATGCAAACGTGTTGATATTTGAACGTATTCGGGAGGAAACCTATAACGGCAAAACCCCGATTAATGCGATTCAAACGGGATATGAGCGTTCTATGGCGCCTATCCTCGACGCGAACATCACGACACTCATCGCGGCGATTACCCTCTATTTTGTTGGCTCCGGCCCTGTCCGAGGCTTCGCCGTGACGCTTGCCATTGGGATTGTCATGTCTGTATTTACCGCTGTTATCTTTGCACGCTTGCTGACGGCGACGTGGCTGCGCGGCAAACGACCTAAAACGCTCCCTATTTAAGGCTGATCTGATGAAAGATATTTCACTCGTCCGCATCCTTCCACAGGAACCACGCGTCCCATTTATTAACGTCAGGGCAATTGCGGCGGTCTTTTCCGTGCTCGCAATTATCGCCTCGATTTTCTTATTCTCAACAAGAGGTCTGAATTACGGAATCGATTTTACAGGCGGGACCGTGATTGAAATCAATACCAACGAAGATCCGGATGATGAAGCCATTCGGAATGCACTCATAGATATGGGATTCACTGGGGCTTCGGTGCAGGGTATTCAGCCCCCGGTAGGGGCCTTGGATCAGGATGGAAACCCCATCACCCATCGTCTCATGCGGATTGGTTTGCAACTCGCCGATGAGTCCGGTGAAGAGGGTCAAGGCGCACAACAAGCAGCTCTGGAAAGAGTGAAGACCGGTTTGGAGGAACGCATAGGCGAATTCTACGTCCGAAATACAGAGGTGGTCGGTTCGCAAGTTTCCGGTGAATTGCGCCGCAAAGGAATTATGTCTGTCGCGCTCGCGCTCTTGATGGTGCTGGGCTATATTTGGTTTCGTTTCGAATGGCAATTCGGTCTCGGCGCTGTGTTCGCGCTCGCCCATGATGTTATCCTGACGATTGGTGTTTTCAGTCTCACGCAAATCGAATTTAACCTCACGATTATTGCTGCGATCCTCACCATTGTTGGGTACTCTTTGAACGATACCGTTATCGTATATGACCGAATTCGTGAGAACCTTCGTAAATTCAAGAAAAAGCCGTTGCCGGAAGTTTTGAACATCGCAATCAATGATACGTTATCCCGGACAATTTTGACCTCCGTCACGACCCTTTTAGCTTTGATTGCGCTTTATATCCTTGGCGGGTCAGCTTTGAAGGGATTCTCATTCGCCATGATTTGGGGTGTGTTTGTCGGGACGTATTCGTCCATATTCGTAGCGTCCCCGCTATTACTGGCCTTGAAGCTTAAGCGCGGGGTGAACACCGGCGGCGAACGCGCCGACGTCTAAAGCTTTTTCAATCCGGTTGGCGTAATCGCCAAGCGGACCCTGCCTATCACATTGGCAAGCGCAACCTCGCCCAGGGCGTCGGAGGCTGTGCTCTCGGGGCCGTCCCCTTCTAATTCTATGAGTCGATTTGAGACTGACGTAACCCGTTTGACAATTACGCCAAATTTAGGGTGGTTCACCAAAATGACAAAGCCCGAGCGAATAGCCCGGGCTTTGGTAACAATCAAATAGTCGCCCGGTGCAAGCGTGGGAGCCATAGACTTCCCGCGAACCTTGACGACCTTAACCATTAGAGGTCAGGTTCGACGACTTCGATATTTGGCGCATATGGCGTCTTGACTTTTTTGGTCTTAACACCTTTGGAGGCCCAGAAGATTTCAGCGAACGCATTTGCGGCGGCAACGAGTTTTTCACCATCTTCACGGTGAAGATCTTGCTTTACTGCAGAACCGGCCAGCATAATTGCATGTGCGGCGTCATGGCATTTCGCCATGTCTTCTTGGTTCTTTGGTTTCATGAAATCACCCCAAATAATCCGGGCTTCATGTTTGCACTTTTCCGCCATTTCTTCTTTTTTCGCAGTGTTGCGGGCGACCTGCATTGCGAATCCAGTCTCGGACAGGCCCTTCTCGTTCAGGCTCAGGAGGATGTCGATTTGGCGCAGTGCGGAGACGGCGTAATATGTCACGATGCGGGCGTCGTAAATTCCGCAAGGAATGTCGCAATGGGCATCGGCCATGTCGATGTTTGAGTCAAATTTTGAAATCAATGAATGTAGCATGTAATTTGGTCCTTAGGCTTTGCGGCGGCGGAGGTAGATAACACCCGCGATGAGGACGGATGCGGCAATAAATGCACCTGCGCTATGAACCGGGCTTGCGAGCCAATGGGCGATTTCCGTAAATATGTTTTGGCCGTGGGCCCCTGTATGTGCAGCGGCAGGTTTGGCGAGCGCGACGGCGGCCAATCCTGTGAGAAGTGTGCGTGTCATAAGACATCCTTTCTTCGGGTGAATAATTTTCCTTGTGTGTCTGGCATAAGCAGATTGCCAAAGCGGGGCAAGCCGCGCAAAGACGCCATTCCTGAAATTTGTAATGGCGACTATGTCTGAGCTTAATCTAGTTACGCGCGACGCCCTGAAAAAGGCTGACCCGGATCGATATCGGGCCGCATTAATGGCGGAGACGAGGGCCCTCGATGACCTCTTGATTCTTTACGCCTTCCATTATGAACTTTCAAAAGTGCCTGATGTCACCTCAGAACCAATGCTCGGGCAAATACGATACCAATGGTGGCGAGATACAATTGATGAAATCTACACCGGCCGTGAAGTGAGGCGGCATGAAATATCAACGCCATTAGGAGAGATGTTAATCCGGACGGACATTCCACGATTTTGGATTGACCGTCTCATCGACGGCCGTGCGCGGGATCTCGACCCGCAAGCGTTCATTGATATGGATGACGCGAAAGATTATGCGCGGCGAACCTCGGGTCAACTTATGCAGATTGCTGTGAAACTACTGGGCGGCGCGGCTGACGATGCGGTCTTGCGAGCCGGGGAGGCCTGGGGGCTGACCGGATTGGCCCGGTCCTATGGGTATTATCATGACCGGATTTTGCAAAATCTAAGTTTTGACGAATTGCTGGCAGGAGCTCGGCAAACCTATGAAAAGGCGAAACCTGATGTGTCGACACCTGTGTTTCCTGCGATAGCCTATGCGGCTTTAGTCCCGAAATTTCTAGCACGTATGGAGCGTCGGGGGTTTGATCCTATCAAAGAAAAAGTGACTTACGGTGCCTTGTCCAAGCAATGGTGTTTAATGCGCGCCGGACTGCGTGGCCGAATATGACGGGAGCATGACGGGTTCATTAACTAACGTTCAGCCCAACGGCTATTCAAAATCCATACATGTGTAGTTTCATAACAGCCCCGCAAGGCGCACCCCGTTGGGAGGATATTATGCAACGAATGACAACACTCAGCCTAATTGCGGCTGTTTTAGCTTTGACGACCACATCAGCATCAGCTGCGGACAAGGACGGTGTTTACGCGACGATTGGCGGGACTTATTTGTCTACGGAACTCGATCTTTCAGATATTGATGTGTCTGGAGAAACTGTGAATTTGGGTGTTCAAGATGCCGATATCACAATGATAAGCGGGCGGCTTGGCTACCGAATAAATGATTTCTTTGCGGTCGAAGGCGAAGCCGGATTTGGTCTTGGAGGCGATGATTTTGATCGTGCCGTTCCAATTAATGTCTTGGGGAATATTGCCAACGTTGACACCAATGTCACGTTGGATGTGAAAAATTATTATATTGCTTTTGCGCGCGGCATATTGCCTGTCTCTGAAGACTTCGATCTTTTCGCCCGCATTGGCTATGGTCAAGCTACCGCTGAAGCTGACATTGTCGGAACGTTCTCCGGTTTTACGGCCTCCGGTTCGGCGGAAGATGATGCGTCCGGTTTAGCCTATGGCGTCGGCGCGCAATTCAACTTTACGGAAAGTGACGGCATTCGTGCAGATTACACCCGACTGGATGAAACCGATATTATTTCTCTGGCTTATTCTCGTCGTTTCTAAGGCGCCTCTAACCTTGCTCCCGTTTTAATTTTTGAAGCGGGAGATCCGCCCCGTCATTTCCAGCCTTTTGTTGACTAAGCGTTCATTGACACGCACCAGTGCCATCACGACTTGGGGAATGAAGGTACTATATGAGCTGGATCAAACGCTTGGGCGGACGCTTGCCGGATTTTGCAGAAGTTGTGCGGCGCTTTCCGGTTGCCGTTGCGGTGATGGCTGTATTCACGGTTTGGATTATCGCCGAAAATCATTTCAGCATTTCTCCAAATGAAGACCAGCAATATATCGGACTCGGCTTTATTTTTGCCGGATATATCTCGGTTGTCGCCAGTCTCATCAACGAGGCAGGCAAAAGCTCCGCCGTGCGCGGTGTTATAATCGGGCTTGCGTTTGCCGTTGCGGCATTTTTGTTATCCTATTTTTCCAAAACTCTGGATTTCATAGCCGTTATGGCCATTGGTGCGGCAATTCTGTTCTTAGGCAATGCGGCCGCATGGCGTGCGGGTCGGCAGGATAAAAATGTCTGGAATTTCACTCAAAAGCTCTGGACAGGCGCATTGTTTGCAACTGTTGGAAGCGTAATCTTCGCGCTTGGCATGAATGCCATTTCAGAAGCGGTCCGCGCTTTATTTG
>CALFWV010000025.1 GCA_937927825.1 uncultured Caulobacterales bacterium
CGCGTAAAATGGCAACACGTTTTTGAACCGGCGCGGCCCAAGGCTTTGCGGACCGAAAGGCTAGCTCCACGTGTTTTGGAGTTGCGTATTGCACATTGCCCACAACATCTTTTCTATTTGCAGGATTTAAAACTTGTTTCAGGGCCCCTTTCGAAAGTCCGGGCTTCACAATCTGAGGCGTTGCTTGCCATGTCGTTTCAGCAAATTTCTCTCGGCTTTCTACAAATTCATTCAGACTGCGGGGGTCTTGCAAATTCCACCCTTTTGAATTCTGACGCGGCGCAAATATTTCGCTCGGCCGAATAAATGACGGGCCGAGCGCAGCCTCAAACGGGTCCGCAATGATTGCTTCAATCGGAACATCCCGGTCCGTGATTTGACTCACGAATGACGAATTCGCCCCGTTCTCCAAAAGACGCCTGACCAGATAGGCCAGCAAATCTCGATGTACGCCGACGGGCGCATATATGCGGCACGGCAGACCTGTATCCTGGCGCAAAGTTTCATGCAGCGCATCGCCCATGCCGTGGAGCCGTTGAAATTCAAACCCTGTTGTATCGTCCCCTGCCAAGGCGAGAACTTCGGCGGCACTACGGGCGTTATGTGTCGCAAATTGCGGATAGATGTTAGGCCGCAGGGCCAGAAGCTTTTGCGCGCAGATCATATAATTTCGGTCAGTTTTAACTTTGCTTGTGAAAACCGGATAGAGGTCATGGCCGCCGACTTGCGCGTGTTTTATCTCGCCGTCCCAATAGGCGCCTTTCACCAAGCGTACCATGAACTTGCGGTTGGTCGCGCGGGCAAGATCAGACACCCAATCAATGACGGAAGCTGCGCGCCGCCCGTAAGCTTGCACAACGAGGCCTAAGCCGTCCCAATCCGAGAGGGCCGGATCATTGGCCAGCGCTTTAAAAATATCTAAAGACAAATCGAGACGATCTGCCTCTTCGGCATCAATATTAAGCCCCATGCCGGACTTCGCCGCCATATGCGCGAGGCCTGAAATTCGTGGAAGCAATTCCAACATAACGCGGTCGGATTGCAACGTTTCATAACGGGGATGCAGCGCGGAAAGTTTAACAGAAATCCCCGGATTATCGTGCACAGAATGCGAGTTACAATAGGGGGCGAGGGCCTCTGCTGCCTCACGATATGCGGCCTCATAGCGGCGCGCATCTGCCGTAGAAATCGCGGCCTCCCCTAACATATCAAAAGAATATCGATATCCGGGGCGACGGTTTTTCAACGCCTCCTGAATCGTTTGACCGAGCACGAACTGTCGTCCCATTTCGCGCATGGCTTGTTTAACCGCTGTGCGAATGACCGGTTCCCCCAGACGTTTCACAAGATTTCGAACTGTTTTGACCAGCCCCCGGCTGTCATCCGTATCCAGGACTTTACCCGTCAGCATCAACCCCCAAGTCGACGCGTTAACCAGGGTAGAGCTGCTTTTATTAATGTGCGCGCCCCACTCGGATGGCGCGATTTTATCTTCAATCAAGGCGTCCATTGTTTCGGAATCCGGGACGCGGAGCAACGCTTCGGCGAGGCACATCAGGGCAACTCCTTCATCCGTAGAGAGGCCGTATTCGCCCAAAAATTTCTCCATCAAACCCGGCTTGGCGTCATCGCGCAGCGTCTTGACGAGGGCCCGTGCCAGCGTTGTCGCGACTTGGCGGGTTTCAATTGCCGGTATATCTATGCGCATATAGGACCCTCAAAATGCCGAACGCATGCGGACTGCCATCAACACCATGTCCTTTAAGGGACGCAAGCAGAATAAAGCTGCCTCATTTGTTTTCCTCATAGGACTTTTCGCAAATTTATTTCATCAGATTTCATGTGACATGATAAAATATTACGATAAAAATTTATTATGAGCGAAAACTTACACACATATGACGTCAAGATTTTAGAAATTCTCCAAAGTGATGCGACACGATCTCTCGAGTCAATTTCGGATGAGATAGGCGTTTCCTTAAACACGTGCTGGCGACGCGTCCAAAAATTAGAGGCCGACGGCGTTTTAGAGCGCCGCGTCGCCTTGGTTGATAATGTCAAAGTCGGCCTGCCTCTTACCGTTTTCGTCTCCGTCCGCACTGATGATCATTCCAAGAGCTGGTCGGATAGATTTACAAAAGCTGTCGAAACTATACCGGAAATCGTCGAATTTTATCGTCTCGCCGGAGATGTGGATTACATTCTGAAAATGATGGTCGGTAGCGTGTCGGATTATGACCGCGTCTATCAGGGCCTTATTTCTAAAGTCTCCGTGTCAGATGTTTCGGCCAGTTTCGCTATGGAGAAACTGAAATTCACAACCGAGCTACCCGTGCGGCAAGCCTTAACGCGCACAAAATGAAAGCGGCGACATGAGCTTTACTGATATTGCCGCAACCAACGCGATGTTCGAAAAACACTTTAGCGGCGACGGGCCATTGCATAGTGTCACCGAAATGCGGGATGGTTTTGCCGCAATCCGTTTTGAGACAGACGAGCGGCATATGCGTCCCGGCAATATGGTCAGCGGGCCCACGCAAATGACCCTTGCCGATACCGTCGCCTATGTGTGCGTCTTTACTAAAATAGGTATTACTCCGATGGCGGTGACGTCCAGTTTGAATATGCATTTTCTGCGCCCTTGTATTGGACCGGGCGTGCGGGCCGAAGGAACCATGGTTCGCATCGGCCAGACCCTAGCCGTTGTCGATGTGCGCATTTACGGTGACGGGCATGGGGATCCGGCCGCCGTATCAACGGTGACATATGCACTTCCAAAACCCGCGCAGGGGTAAAGGCTCGCAGCCCATTGTCCTTTAAAGGATGGGTCTGCCAAGGTCTTTATTTTAGGCAATTAGGACTGCCCGCGTGACGGCAACCCCGATGGCTGCCAATGGTTTAATCTACAAGATGTTTACGAAGCTGACGCCACGCGGCTGCGACGTTTTGAAGAACGGCCTCATTACTTCACCTGTCCACCGCACGTTACGTCATCCCACTGAAACCGTAGCAACAGCGCGGAGCGAATACAGCAGCTTGAGGGCAGGCCCCGAACTCCAAGATAACGAGCTAACATATCATAGCAGGCCCGTTTCACACGCAGCCCCTCAAACCGGTAAGTCGATATCTTACTTGTCCCATGTCTGAGAGAACGAGTTTAATATGCGGGATAAAAAGGGAAGTGCGGACGCATCTTTTGAAAAAAGTTATTAGCGATTGAAAAACAGCGGAATTTCACGTCGCTAGACCGCTGCCAAACGAGGATGAAGTTAGCCCATCGGATTTTCTACCCCGTCATTGCCGCCCTTATGGCGATAATCCAGACCCGAGCTCTAAATCGCATGGATTGCCGCCACGAGGGCAGCCATGACGGAAGTCTATGACGAACCTACTCCAAGACCGCCCGAAAAGCCGGCTCCAACTCATCCGCCATCATTTCATGTTCGGCCGCCGTTGGATGACTGTCCCATGCCTCGCCGTAATATTGGCTAACCTGTAAATATTGCACGCTCGGCGTCTCAAAACTCTCGGCGACCTCTCGTACATAGGTTTTTAGCGCGTCTCCTTTTTCGTCGCCCGTCATGGGTGAGGAGATGAGGAAAATTTGCGCCTTGGGATAATCTGTTCGAATACGGGAGACGAAATCCTTATAGGCCTGCGTCCAGCTTTTGCGCTCGGGAATTCCCGGATTAAAATCATTTGTACCGAGCATGACTGAGACAATATCCGCTTGATAATCGGCTGGGTCCCACAGATGGTCAGGATTATCCGGCATGACGCGGTCATAAAATTGCGGCGCGTTATTCGTGTCGGTGATACCTTGCCAATCGCGCACAAGACCCCGCCCGCCATAGGCGACCTGATGAACTTGGGCATTTAGGCGGTCGCCGAGCAAACGGGGATAGGCCAGCCTTGCATTGGAAACCGCTTCGCGCTCGCCTTGGTCATTTACGCGCGAGGTCGTCCCGGCTCCGGCAGTAATAGAATCGCCGATGAAGAGGAGTCTCATTTTTGGGGGTGGCGGCGATTTGACGAAACCATCCGCTGCTGTCGCGTCAGCCAAAATAATATCACCCTGCCAAGCTTCGCTCCGTCGGATAAGGCGAAATCGAATACCCTCTCCCGGTGTTTCAGAAGACACCTCAAGAAGAGAACGTCCTCGAATATAATGCGTTTTCCAATCCCCACCATTAACCTGATAATCAAAAGCGGAATCCGCGTGTGATTGAGTCTCGTCAAAAGAAAGCGACATGTAGGGTGATGGTGTCGCCAATCTTAGCTGACTCCCCGGAAATGAAAGCCGGACCTCATCATCTATAACGAGAGCGCGTCCCTCTATTTGGAGGTTTGTAAGAGCCGTTTCCGTATGGGTATTCCAAGTTTTTAGAGCAGGAATACAAAGGACAAGTAATAGGCCTGAAAGAATAATCCCAAGCGATCTTATACTTTTCAAAGAATTTACCCCTGTAGCTTCGCCGCCAAGCCCTCAATCCGCTTCGCCGCAGCGCTGAGCGCTTTTGCAGCCTCTGCCTCAGTTTTCGCACTGGCGAGGGTCGCGGCATCGCGTTCTTTGCGCAGGCCTGCCGCGCGTGCGTCAACGCGTAGGTCGAGGTTTTCCATCGTGTCTTCAACTTCATCCATCAAGGTTATGCCCGCCATGACAAGCAGACGCAGATCCCCAATTTGTCCAAATTGATTGGCCATCTGCGAAACGCGATCGTCAAGTTTTTGCCCGAGACGCAACAGGCGTTCTTCCTCGCCGTCCTCGCACCCCATCGCATATTTGCGTCCATTTATATCCAGGCTGACTTTACCCATCTTATCCTCCTAAGGATCGCTCGAGTGCCCCGCGCACCACAGTCATGACGCGGTCCAGCTCAGCCTCGCTGTCCTGTGTCAATTTCGTAAATTCGGCTTCCCGCGCATTTAGCTGCGCTGTGGCTGCTTCAGCGCGAGCGGCCATCTCATCAAGCTGTCCCGCCAATTTGGCGCGGTCTTCACGGAAGGCTTCACTATCATTTGCACCGATCTCCAATTGTTTCATACGGGACAGGAGATCTTTCACGCCGGCTTCGAGAGATTCAACAGATGCCTCCAAAGCGGCTTTGGCGGAGTCTATGTCAGCGCTGTCATTCATTTAATTCACCTAAAGTCACGAAATATAAACAGAATGGCCCGCAAATAGCGGTAGGACAAGGGGATTATATTGACTTGCTTGAAACACCTGCCCAAGGGGTTCGAGATTCTTAGACCCCTTCAAATGTTGATGAAACTGGACGGAAATGACAATCAAAATTGGAATAAACGGTTTTGGCCGCATCGGTCGCCTCGTAACACGTGCCCTTGTCGAATACGACATAAAAGATGTGGAACTTGTCGCAATCAACTCTCCGGGTGCGCTGGAAACTTCCGCACACCTTCTTCGCTATGACAGTGTACACGGGCGTTTCAGCTCAGAGGTCGAGACCGGCGACGGGTTCATCGAATATGCCGGCACCCGCGTTGCCATGAGCCATCACCGCGATCCCGGTGCCGTCGATTGGGGCGGCATGGGCGTTGATATTGTTATGGAATGTACGGGCATATTCCGGTCAAAAGAAAGCGTCCAACCGCATTTAAAAGCCGGAGCAAAAGCCGTGCTGATCTCCGCCCCCGGTCAAGATGTGGATAAAACCATCGTTTACGGCGTCAATCACGCAGATTTGACAGCGGATGACCGAGTGGTTTCCTGTGCGTCTTGCACGACAAACTGCCTTGCCCCGGTGGCAAAGGTTCTAATGGAGACCGTGGGTATTCGCCGCGGATTTATGACCACGGTTCATTCCTATACGCAGGATCAGCGTATCTTAGATAATTCACATAAAGACCTGTATCGGGCCCGCGCCGCTGGCTTGAATATGATACCAACATCGACGGGCGCGGCTAAAGCCGTGGGCCTTGTCATCCCCGAATTACAAGGCCGATTATCCGGGTCTGCCGTCCGCGTGCCGACGGCCAATGTCTCTATGGTCGACCTCGCGTTTCAGCCGGAAATGAGAACCTCCGCCGAAGAGGTCAATGCCGTGATGAAGGAAGCCGCAAAAGGCCCTATGAAGGGCATTATCTGTTATTCCACGAATCCGCTTGTTAGCTCTGATTTGAACCATGATCCGAACAGCGCGACTTTTGCGTCATTGCTGACGAAGGATATGGATGGTGACCTCGTCAAAATTATCGCATGGTATGATAATGAGTGGGGATTTGCGAACCGTATGATTGATGTCGCTCGCGAAATGGGCACAAAAATGAACGCTAAATTGGATTTTGCAGCATGAGTTTTACTCGGTTAGAAACAGCAAATTTACAGGGTAAGACCGCTCTTGTCCGTGTGGATTTTAACGTCCCGCGCGATGGGGATGGCAAGATTACGGATGAAACCCGGATTCAGTCGGCCCTCCCCACGATTGCTTATTTGCAAGACCACGGCGCGAGAACAGTTCTCCTCTCTCATTTTGGCCGCCCCAAAGGCGCACCTAATCCGGATATGTCGCTACGCTTTATCCTTCCCGCTTTAGAAGCGGCGACGGGTAAATCTGTAACATTTATGGAGCGCCCGAGTGCAGACGCAATAAAAGCGCTGGATCAGGACGCTATTATCCTGGTGGAAAATACGCGCTTTTCCAAAATGGAGACAGACGGCGACCCCAAAATGGCGCAATTCTTAGCCAGTCTCGGCGATATATTTGTCATGGACGCATTCTCTGCCTCGCACCGCAATCATGCCAGCAGCGCTGTTGTCGGACATTATTTGCCTGCTTATGCAGGTCTCGCCATGGAACGGGAGCTCGACCATTTGGCCGCTGCGCTGGATCACCCTGAAACGCCCGTTATGGCGATTGTTGGCGGTGCAAAGGTCAGTACAAAAATTGATCTTTTGGAAAACCTCGTCTCTCGCCTCGACACGCTCGTCATCGGCGGCGGCATGGCCAATACATTTCTTTTCGCGCAAGGTCATGACGTTGGTGGATCACTATGTGAGAAAGATCTCAAGACCAAAGCGCTCGATATTCTCGCTGCGGCGGAAAAAGAGAATTGCCGCATTATCCTGCCCGTAGATGTCGTCGCCGCAACAGACTTTAAAGCTCATGCGGACAGCCGCGTATGCGGATTGGACGATGTCTCCCCGCATGAGATGATTTTGGATGCCGGGCCTGAAACAGTCTCAATCATTCTGGACGCTATGGAGGCGTCTCAAACGTTGATTTGGAACGGTCCGTTAGGCGCGTTTGAGCTGAGCCCGTTTGATACCTCCACCGTTGAATGCGCGAAATTTGCCGCAAAGCTTTGCCGCAAGGACGCCATCATCGCCGTTGCAGGGGGCGGCGACACAGTCGCGGCGCTGGCGCTGGCGGATGTGCTGGATGATTTCACCTTCATCTCAACCGCTGGGGGAGCCTTCCTGGAATGGATGGAAGGTAAAGCCCTCCCCGGCGTCGAAATTCTTAAACCTCAAACCAACGCTTAGTCTCGGAGCCCATCATGGATCTTGAAGCCCTCAATAAAATCGCCGTAAAAATGGTTGAACCCGGCACAGGCATCCTGGCTGCCGATGAAAGCACAGGCACAATCGGCAAGCGCATGGCGTCGATAAATACCGAAAACACCGAAGCGAACCGTCGGGATTGGCGGGAAATGCTGTTCCGCACACAACCTGCCATGAATGACCACATCAGCGGCGTCATCTTATTCGATGAAACCATTCGCCAGTCAGCGAAAGACGGAACACCCTTCGTCAAACTCATCCAGGATGCAGGCGCTATTCCGGGTATCAAAGTTGACAAAGGCATTACCCCGCTTGCGGGCCGCCCGGGCGAAACCATCACGCAAGGCCTGGACGGTCTGCGCGAGCGCTTGGCCGAATATTACGAATTGGGCGCGCGGTTCGCTAAATGGCGCGCCGTCATCGAGATTTCTCATCCCGACCAATATGTCGGCATGACTCCCTCTCGCGGCGGATTAAAAGCCAATAATCACGCGCTGGGCCGCTATGCTGCCCTTTGCCAAGAAGCCGGTATTGTGCCGATTGTTGAACCGGAAGTCCTCATGGGCGGACATCACTCCATAGAGCGGTGCCACGAGGTGACCGAGAAAGCGCTCAACTCGCTCTTCACCGAACTGTATGAGCAAGGCGTTGCGCTGGAAGGTATTATATTGAAGCCAAATATGGTGGTTGCCGGTCAAAAATGTCCGGACCAGCCGACCCGTCAAGAAATCGCCGAGCGCACCATCAAAGTGTTGAAAGACACCGTTCCGTCGGCTGTCCCCGGAATCGCTTTCCTCTCGGGTGGACAGCAAAATGAAGAAGCCACGCGCAATCTGGACATGATGAACAAAATCGGCGGATTCCCGTGGAAACTGACCTATTCCTATGGCCGCGCCCTACAGCAATCGGCGCTTTTCGCCTGGAAGGGCGATCCGGCGAATTATGACGCGGCTCAGGCGGCGTTCAACCACCGGGCCCGGATGAACGGCCTTGCCAGCGTCGGTGAATGGAGCGCAGAAATCGACGATACCGTAGACGCATAAGATTCACCGAGGCTTCATACCTGTCATGTATAGCATAATCCTGCCTTGATTTTGTCTTGATGGGAGGCTTATGCCCTCGCAAGCCCGACAAGGCCTATTAGTTTGCCGTTGAGTAGTAAGGGGCGGAATATATGTGCGGTATTATTGGAATAGCTGGCCAAAGTCAGGTGACAGACCGTCTCGTGGATGGACTGAAACGGCTGGAGTATCGGGGGTATGACAGTTCCGGCATCGCTGTTTTAACGGATGGATCTCTGGACCGCCGCCGCGCGGAAGGCAAAATTCGCCATTTGGAAGCCCGAATCGCCGAAAAAGCGATGGATGGCCAAATTGGTATTGCCCACACACGCTGGGCCACACACGGCGTGCCGAATAAAGCTAACGCCCATCCCCACCGCTCCGGCCGCGTTGCCGTTGTGCATAATGGTATTATCGAAAACTACTTGGAGCTACGCGAAGAACTCTCCGGTGAACGTGAGTTTCTCTCAGACACGGATACAGAAGTCGTTGCCCATCTGGTCGATATCGCGCTGGCTAAAGGTCTTTCACCCCGCGACGCGTTTGCAGCGACCCTAAAGCGCCTCAAGGGCGCTTATGCTTTCGGCCTCATCATTGATGACAATCCGGATGAAATTTTCTGCGCCCGAGCCGGGTCCCCTCTCGCACTCGGCATTGGTCCTCACGGGAAAGAACACTTCCTCGGATCTGACGCGATGGCTATGGCGCAGCTCACGAGTCAGCTCATCTATCTCGAAGAAGGTGATTGGGCCATTATTCGCCCGGAGAGCTATGAGATATTTGATGAAAATGACGCCCCGGTCACGCGCGATATAACCGTCATTCAGGGCGGTCCGGAGGTCGCAGAAAAAGGCAAATATCCCCATTTCATGCTCAAAGAGATTTATGAGCAACCAGAAATTATTACCCGTACGCTGACGCATTATTTGGATAATGACCGCATGCGACCGGTTCACGGAACAGAGCTCGCGCCGGATTTAGATTTTACCAAATTTGACCGCGTCATTTTAATCGCCTGCGGAACCGCCTATTATGCAGGCGCGGTCGCTAAATATTGGTTCGAGCAAGTTGCAGGCCTCGCCGTTGATATCGACGTGGCCTCCGAATTTCGCTATCGTCGTCCGGTTTTAAACGACCGCTCGCTCTTCGTCGCGATCTCTCAATCCGGTGAGACCGCCGACACACTCGCCGCCCTTCGCTATTGCAAAGAAAATGGGCTGACGACAGCTGCGCTTGTCAATGTGATGACATCAACAATGGCCCGCGAGGCCGATATTGCCATGCCTATCCACGCCGGACCTGAAATTGGCGTAGCGTCAACAAAAGCGTTCACAGCGCAATTAACAGCCCTCGCCGCACTCGCCCTCTCTGCGGCGCAAATGCGCGGTACGATTGGTGATAACCAGCTGCTCACCCTAACCGCCGAACTTGTCTCCGTCCCGCGGCTGATTACAGAATCGTTGGAATTAGACGCCTCGATTGCAAAGATTGCAAAGACGCTCGCACCATCTCGCTCAGCTTTCTATCTTGGACGCGGCGCGCAAGTCCCGATTGCATTTGAAGGCGCTCTGAAAATTAAAGAGATCGCCTATATTCACGCGGAAGGTTATGCGGCCGGGGAATTGAAACACGGACCGATCGCTCTGATTGAAGACGGCACACCGGTTATCGTTCTCGCTCCAATGGACGAGCTCTACGAAAAGACCGTATCGAATTTACAAGAAGTTGCCAGCCGAGGCGCGCGGGTTACATTGGTAACTGATGCAGCCGGAGCAAAAAGCGGCGCTGAAATGGCCGATGATTTAATTATTGTCCCCACATGCGACCCGTTCGTCGCGCCATTAATGACGACCGTTGCGATGCAGTTGCTTGCCTATCACACGGCGGTTGAACTTGGCACAGATGTGGACCAACCGCGGAACCTCGCGAAATCCGTCACAGTTGAATAATTTAATCGCGCCGAAATGGCGCGGTAAGACTCCACATTAAACCAGAGGGCGCGTCGGTCTGATACTCGCTAAGACCGAGTGTGAGCTCGCCTGTTGGCTGGTCGGTGTAGGAGCGGAAAATTTTGTCCCACCAGATGACCGAAAACCCGAAATTCGTGTTCGTCTCTCGCTCAATCACGGAATGATGAATCCGGTGCAGCGCAGGCGTGACCATGACCAAGCGCAAGGGCCGCTCAATCCAACGCGGCAGGCGGACGTTGGCGTGATTAAAAATCGCGCAAGCGTTTAGAAGAATTTCAAAGATAATGACTGCAACGACCGGAGCCCCCAATGCGACAACCACAACTATTTTATACAGCATAGAAATCACAATTTCGACGGGATGAAAGCGCAGCCCGGAACTGGCATCCAAATCACGGTCGGCATGATGTACCTTATGGAGACGCCAAAGCACGGGAATGCGGTGAAACGCAACGTGCTGCCAATAAATCATCATATCGAGGATAATGACGGCCAGAAGCACCGCCGCCCAATTTGGCAGAGAAATCAAGTTCAGAATGCCCCACCCTTGTGTCTGCGCCCATAGGGCGGCGCCTACAGCGATGATAGGAAACAAAAAGCGGATGGCGAGTGTGTCGATGATAACCAGTCCAAAATTCGTCATCCATCGAGACGCTCTTTTTTGCACGCGATCCCGGGCCGGAAAAAAGGTTTCCAACGCGCCCATCAAGATAAGCACGCCTAAAAAAATACTGAGCCTGATTGCACCTTCGGTCATGGACGCTGGCGTAGCAGAACCACACGGTCCCGCCCATCATAAGGTACAGGGAACCCCAGCTCGACCCATGTACCGGCCTCAACCGTTTCCCGTGTTCCCGAGTGTAGAGGGCCGCCCGAAATAGGATCAAACCAATTTACATCCCATGTGCCGCTATCTTCCGGGAGATTTAAAATTCCGGTCCCGCCTTCAATTAAATAAATCGCGAATAGTCCGTCTTTGCCAAAACAATAACTATCCGCACGATCAATGACTCCGCCGCAGGCTGTCATGTCCCAATAGGGTAAATGCGCGTCGAAAAATTCGAGCGCAATCCGGGTTTGGGACCAGAGGTTTTGACGTAATCGCCAATCCTCTGACCTCAGATCATTGGCGTCATGTAAGCCTCCGAAATACCATTCCACCCCTGCGCCACCTGCAAAGAGATGCCCCCACATGGCATGACGCCGTAGGCTGTCATGACGGGGGTCAACAGCATCCGTGCGCGCACCCGTATGCCAAGCGCCAATCTCGTCCATCGCAATCATCCAAGGATGAGTCGATTTTTTTGACTTGGACAGCCATTTTTGCGTTTCCGCATTGACCTTGCGCCGGTCGCTCACCTGAAAGCTTAATCCGTCCAGACCTTCATAACCCAGAAGCGGGCCTAAGATATGATCCTTATCTGCAGGTTCCGAATGTGTATGTATTACAATGGGATGATTATAAGGATCGAGCTGCGTCAACCTGTCAATCATAGCGCGTCTTTGGTCATCCGTCTGCCCTTCGGGCCGCCAAAACACCGGACCGTTTTCTTCGCCCAGGTTCCAGACTACGGCGGGGTGATGTGCGAAGCGGCTGATCAATTCTTTGAAATAGAGTTCGCGCTCAGGCCCCATATTACCGCCATCCATTGTCAGTTCATTCTCGGTTTCTTGCAAAACAACATGCATCATGACGCCGCGCGCCATCATGTGGTCAAAGACGACGTTCCATTGATCGAGCTTTGACACATCAAACCGCGTGAAATCTTCGGGGTCGACAAAAGGCCAGACATCTTTGCCGTCACCGCCAATATTGAAGGTCAGAAAATAGGCCGCATTCATGCCTTGACCAGATAGATAATTAATCGCGCCAATCAGGCCTTTGCCTTTTCCGTTCTGCCATGTCGGATCACCCAATCGCCAATCAGGTATATGCGGCGCAAATAGGTGAAGTTCCGTATCGACAGCATTGCTTTCCCCGCCGCGCATTTGCGTCTCTGTGCGGTAAGTTCCGTCGAAATCCACATACCCTAGCAAGTTTTCTGGAGAATTCGTGCCGCCCTTGAGCCAATATTCGCCGGACGACAGACGGAAATATTGTCCCTGTGTGCGGAGCATAGGTACCGCCTCCGACACGGTGATAATCCCGGAGGTCTTATCTAAGGGCAGAGCGCCGTCCGGCCCCCGCATATTAGCCGTCCAGCGCCACTCTCCTACTGTAGGTGCGGAAAAATGCGCCCGCCAAATATTACCGGAAACGGCACTTGTTTCCGCCGCATGTCCGTCAGCAGCAAAATATCCGCGAATAGGAATACGCGTGTCGCCTTGAGCAAAAATGACGGTCAGGTCTAAATCTGTAAAAGGATTAGGGGTTGCAGACTCCGACGTGTCCGGGCCGATAAAATCAAGTGTCACATACGCTTTGGCGAAGGGCGTTGACGGATAGGTGTTTTCAACCCATAGCGGCGCGGGCCTGTTTGACGCAGCATCTGGCGAGCAACCGTAAATCCCTAGAATCAAGACACATAAGGCAAGTATAAAACGGAAGTCAGCCATGGTTAATCATGAAACCTTTGTGGGGGTTTTACAATCCCGCACGCATCGCAAGGATTAATTAAATAAGAGAGCCGCGAGTTTTTGTTTGTGCCAGCGGGTATTCCCAAAGAGGCTGTCATGAAAAATAGCGCGGCGTCGATAGAGCTGCGCGTCGCAATCATATGTAAATCCAAAACCGCCGTGGAATTGAATGGCGCGATCGGCCGCGAAAGACAGGGCCCGGCCGGCCCCGACAGCGGCCATGCGTGTGGCGGCTTCGCCTTTGCCTTGCTCTTCAAAACTATGCGCCGCCGCATAAAGAAGACTGCGGGCTTTTTCATAGCTGACATAGGCGTCAACAATGGTGTGTTTTAGCGCCTGGTAAGACCCGATAAGTTTTCCAAATTGTTTGCGCGTTTTCAAATAATCAACCGTATAGTCGATACAGCTTTGCGCCCCGCCAACCTGCTCAGCGCTAGCCAAAAGATTAGAAGCCAAATCAATCCGCTGCAATGTGACGGCTGTTTTCGCCGCGTCCATAATTGCGGACTCCGGTACGGTTACACCCTCCAAATTGACAGTGAAGGCGCGCTTTGTTTCGTCAATCAGGATTTCTCGGCGCATCGCCGTTTTCGGGATAAGGTTGATATCCAAAACAAACAAACGCACCGCATTTTGAACTTTCGCACTCAGAACCAATATCTCAGAACTGTCGAGATTTTCAGCCAAAATCTTCGTTCCCGACAACCGATATCCATTTGGACCTAAGACAGCCGTTGACTCAATATCGTTCAAATCAAATGAACCATTTGCCTCGGACAATGCCAATGTTGCCGCCCCGGTCTCGACGATTTTCGGCAAATAGGTTTCCATTTGTGTCCGCGTTCCGCCGGTTAAAATCGCTTGCGCTGCGACAGTCGTTGGGATGAACGGCACCATCATAAGACGCTTGCCGATTTGTTCTGCCACGGGGACCGCCTCTGCCAGAGACAGACCTATGCCGCCAAATTCTTCCGGGATCGTAATTCCAAACCACCCCATTTCAGCGAGGTTTTTATTCGCGGATATATCAAGAGCTGCCCCGCTCGCCATCATCTCGCGCACGGCGGCGATGCTGGTCTGATCGCGGCAGAAATTTTCAGCAACATCCATCAACTCAACTTGTTCCTCGGTAATGCCGAGACGGCCTAAGGCTTGCGGATCAAATGTCATTAATAGCTCTTGGGGAGGCCAAGCACATGCTCGCCAATTATATTGCGTTGAATTTGCGAGGTCCCGCCGCCAATGGTGGCCGAGAACGCATTGAGATAAGAGCGGTGCCACCATCCGCCGTCAACGGCATTGGGCTCCTCCACATAATAGGCACTGCGCGTGCCCTGCAACGTCAACGCATATTGATTAATCTCGCGAGCAAATTCGGTCTTGGCCAGTTTATCCATCAGCGGCAGACCAGCAGGATTATCCCGAACTAGCGCGCCTATTTTGGCCCGCTGTCCGTTTAAGTTTAAAGACTGGGCGTCAATAATATAATCAATTAAATCATCACGTACGACGGGATTATCCAATTGCCCGGTGTCTCGCGCCAGGTTCAAAATTTCCAGCGGATCAGGTTCTGTAATTGAATAGCCGCCCGCCTGTCCGCCGCGCGCGCCGCGTTCATATTCCAAAGTCTGCATGGCGATTTTCCAGCCCATGCCTTCTGCGCCCATCAACCCGTCCGCAGGCACGCGTGCGTCTTCAAAAAAGGTTTGAGTAAAACCATGCTCGCCCGTCAATTTGCGAATTTTTTGTGTACGCACCCCCGGCACATCCATCGGCGTCAGGATAAAGGACAGCCCTGCATATTTATTCGGCGCATCCGGATTCGTCCGGGCCAGCAGGATCATATATTTTCCATAATGCCCGTGGGTAGTCCAAATCTTGGACCCGTTGAGGATATACTCATCCCCATCCCGCACGGCGCGAAGCTGTGCATTGCCGAGGTCTGATCCGTTCTCGGGCTCTGAAAACCCCTGACACCAGATATCCTCTGCCGATAAAATCCCTTTGATATATTTTTTCTTATGGGCCTCGGACCCGATATCCAAAATCAATGGCCCCGCCCATGACAGGCCAATCGTATTCATCATAATCGGGACATTGTGCGCACGCATGATTTTCGTCGCCGCTGACTGATGCGCATCGGTCAACCCGCCTCCGCCATACTCAGACGGCCAAGCCGCGCCCAGAAACCCGGCGTCGTAAACTTGCCTTTGCCAGTTTTGTAGAAACTCAAATTGTTGGTCCGTCCCAACTTCCATGAAGGTCAGCGGCAACATAAAGTCGAGGTCACGCGGAGTGTTTTCTGCGAACCATTTTTCTGCATCTTTTGCGAAGTCTTCAACAGAAATCATTTAATTATCCACTTTTTTAAGGGCAATCTCTACGCGGTCTATGACGGCTTCTAATCTGTCTGCAAGCGAGCCAGTTGACGCACCTCCGCCGATAATCATCCCCACCAATCGATCAACCAACCGCGTAACATCCGCCTTTCGCGCGCCTTTCCGAGAGGACCGCAACAGGCTCGATCTTGCCCCGTAATCCAGCGCGCCAAAGAAAATATCGCGTAAGACGGCGACATCTGCATCGCCGGGAATATCACCACTCGCCCGGCCGTCCCGAATGAGCGTATCGAAAACGGCGACGTAGGTTTTGTTTAATCCATATAACTCATCTTCAGAAAAATCACTCAGGCTGGACGTCAACACAGGCAGCATTTCAATAATGCCGCGTTCTTCCATAATAGACGTGATGTGATGCCGCGCGAGAAAGTCGAGTCGCGTGCGCGTGGTGCGTCGATTGTCCACACCTTGTTTCGCCGTTGCCGTCAACCGCGCATAATAATCCGCGATGACGCCGCGTGCCAACGCATCCTTGTTTTCAAAATATGTATAGAGCGTACCGTCCGCCACCCCGGCCTCGCGGGCGATCATCGCCATTGTCGCTCTGGCATACCCATGTGTTGTAAACACATGACGTCCCGCCGCAATAATAGCGTCTTCCCGTTTACGCACTCTGGACTGTCTGGTGTTGGACGTTGCCGTGGAGGGTAACAAGGCATCGGAACCGGCGGCCAGGTTTGTGGTCTCTGCCGGCTCCGATGCCATGTCGTTCGCTCTCCCCGCGAGTGCATCGGCTGTCCGTGTTGCCTTGACTTGCAACAGTTGAAGCCTATTCAATTTGATTGAATTACTATTCAGTCATGCGCGTATGTCAAGATGTGGTATCAGGCAGACGTGACAGTTTCAGGTCTCATGTCATGTCGAAAACCGTACATATTGCAGGGGCCTCCGGCTATTGGGGCGAAAGCGCCATGGCGACGCCGCAGTTACTGAGCGCGCATAAGTCCGGCGACGTGACCCTGGACTATATTGTCTATGATTATCTCGCCGAAATCACCATGAGCATCCTCGCACGGGCCAAAGCAAAAGCGCCTGAGACAGCCGGCTATGCCCGTGACTTTGTGGACGCCGTCTTACGCCCACACGCCCGCGACATTGCGGAAACCGGAATTAAACTCATCGCCAATGCCGGGGGCGTAAATCCGGAGGCCTGTGGCCGCGCGGCGCGCGCCGTAATTGCCGAAGCCGGGCTGGCGCTAAAGGTTGCGGTCATCACGGGGGATGATCGGATGGGACATCTACAGGACATAACCGCCGCAAGGCCGGTCGATATGTTCTCGGGTGCGCCGCTACCGACAGGAGATAAGATTGCCTCC
>CALFWV010000026.1 GCA_937927825.1 uncultured Caulobacterales bacterium
ATGCCGGCCCTCGTCACAGCTGATTTGCGTTTGAACGAGCCGCGTTACGCGTCCCTGCCAAATATCATGAAGGCAAAGAAAAAGCCGATCGAAGCCAAAACCCCGGCTGATTTGGGCGTAGATACGGCGCCGCGCCTCAAGACCCTCAAGGTCACAGAGCCCGCCGCCCGCGAAGCCGGCATTAAGGTCGAAGATGCCGCCGCACTCGTCGATAAATTGAAAAACGAAGCAGGAGTCATCTAATGGCCATTCTTGTAGTCGCAGAACACGATAATAAGTCCGTCAAAGACGCGACCCATAAAACCGTCACCGCCGCGTCCAAAATGGGCGGAGATGTCGACATTCTTGTCGCCGGTAAAGGTATCAAAGACGTGATGGCCGCCGCCGCCAAGATCGACGGCGTGCGCGCTGTTATTGGCGTCGACCATGACAGCCTGGAGCGTCAACTCGCCGAAGCTATGGAATCTGTCGTTGTCGGCTTGATGGGCAGCTATGACGCTGTCCTCGCGGCTGACACGACCACGCATAAAAACTACATGCCGCGCGTCGCCGCCAAGCTCGACGTTCAGCAAATCAGCTCAATCACTGGTGTTGAAAGCGCAGACACATTTGTCCGCCCGATCTATGCCGGTAACGCCATGGCAACGGTTCAGTCCACAGACGCCAAAAAGGTTGTCACAGTCCGGACCACGGCGTTTGCCGCAGCGGGTGAAGGCGGCTCTGCGTCTACCTCTGAAAAAGATGGCGGCATTGGCGCGTTGAAATCCGAATTTGTTGGCGAAGAGCTGACAAAATCCGATCGTCCTGAACTGACAGCAGCGAAAGTCGTTGTCTCCGGTGGACGCGGCATGGGCAGCGGTGAGAATTTCAAATTGCTCGAAGGTATCGCAGACAAGCTCGGCGCAGCCATGGGCGCATCGCGCGCAGCCGTCGATGCGGGCTTTGTCCCGAATGATTGGCAAGTCGGCCAAACAGGGAAATCCGTCGCGCCCGAACTTTACATCGCGGTCGGCATTTCCGGCGCGATCCAGCATTTGGCGGGTATGAAAGACTCCAAAGTCATCGCCGCGATCAACAAAGACGAAGACGCCCCAATTTTCCAAGTCGCAGATTACGGACTGGTCGCGGATTTGTTTAAAGCGCTACCGGAATTTGAAGCGGAGCTGACGAAAGCCGGCCTCTAACCAAAGCTTCCAAAATAAAATTTAACAGCCCCGTTGTCAGACACTCTCTGGCGGCGGGGCTTTTTTTGGGTCCGCCTCTGGTGCGACCTCTCCTCGCGCCTCAGCAATCTGTTTTGACTCCTTCACAATCGGGCCGCCCACGGGGCAAATCGATTGCGCGAAACCGTGCAGCGTATTCGTCAGATTTTCCGGTACGAGCGAGTAATGGATGAACTGTCCTTTGCGTTCACGCTTCACCAAGCCCGCATTTTCCAAAACTGAGAGATGTTTGGACAGCGACGGTTTGCTGATTTCAAACCGCTCCGCAATATCACCGGCCGTCATTGACGTTGCCGAGAGATAAGCAAGAATACGCCGCCGGGGTGTCGACGCCAGAGCTGCGAAAACTTTTTCCATACTTATTCCAATAAAATATATTTAGCTAATTGACGAAACAACTAAATGTCTCTATCAGACAATTAGCTTATTAGCTAAATAAGCAGAATTGAACTTATCCGCAAGGGAGAGCCTCATGCTCGGTTACACTTATCTCGCCTACATCCTCGTCAGTCTCGGCATAACGGTTTGGGTGGGACGAACGCTCAACCGCAATGGCCGTATTTTCCTCATGGAAAATTATGCTGATAAACCGCAACTCGCGGATGCCATCAACCAAATGCTACTGGTCGGCTTCTACCTCATCAATATTGGCTATATCGCCTATACCATGCGTATTCGAGGGGAAGGCCCCAACAGCTGGGCGCAAGGACTGGAGTTTTTGAGTACGAAAATCGGCGCTATGGCAATTGTCTTGGGGGTCATGCATTTCGGTCTGATGTTCGCCCTGCAAGCCTATGCCAATGCGGCGACCAAAAAGACGGACAAGATAACCAATTACGTCCAAACTGGTCACAAGGTTGGGTAAAACGCGCCCAAAGAAAGACGGTGGGCTTGAGCGTCAGAAGTTTAGCTTTCAGAGTGTGCCGGAGCTTTTGAGCTGAGAAGTAGACCGCTGGGTGTTGAACCGGGTCATATCCAATAAAACGGGTATGGGTGACCGCAACATCCAACTGCGGGACCCGGTGCATTTCGCGAAGCGAATTGCACGAACAGGTTCATCAAAAACTCCTGCCACAGGCCTAGCAATTGGCGCAAGCCAAATGCGCGGGTGGAATGGGCTTTTAGCCCAACCCACGTCAGCCTTTGCGTAAAACACTTTTTACTTTCGGTCTTCCGTCGTGGAGGCCGACCCTGCGGGCAGTCCTAATTACCCAAGATACAGACCTCGGCAGACCCGCTTCGAAAAGAATTATGGGCTGTGAACCTTTCCTCCTGCTTCGCGCTCAATCCCGCATTGCCCCGCCGCCGCCGCTGACCTAAACCGCGCTTATGAAATATCTCCTCCTCGTCTCAACCGCTCTTCTCTTTACTGCGTGCAAAGGCGTTGATGCGCCGCCGACTGCTGATGCTGTAACCATCGCAAAAACCCCTGCCCTCCAAACGGGCATGGTGGCGGCGGCTAATCCTCTGGCGACGGAAGCGGGCCTCAAGGTTCTGCGCGAGGGCGGGTCCGCGGTAGATGCGGCGATAGCCGTGCAGGCGACGCTCGGCCTGGTCGAGCCGCAATCCTCCGGTCTGGGCGGCGGGGCCTTTATGGTTGTTTATGATCCCAAGGCCGCCAAAGTCTGGGCCTATGACGGACGTGAGGAAGCGCCCAGCGGGGCAAGCGCAACTATGTTCCAGGATCCGGCCACGGGGAAACCGCGTGGGTATTTCCAACGAGTTGGCTCCGGCCAATCTACGGGCACGCCGGGGGCTGTTGTCATGTTGCACGCCGCCCATCAGGATTATGGAAAGCTGGACTGGGGTCCGCAATTTGAGAGTTCTATTGCACTTGCCGAAGAGTGTTTTCGCGTCAGCCCGCGCCTGGCCGGACTAATCAAACGCTTCGGCGGCTATATTTTGAAAAATGACCCTGACACGCGGAATTATTTCTTCACGGAAAATGGCGAGCCTCTGCCCGAAGGTTTCCTGCGGGACAATCAGCCCTACGCCAACACATTGCGCGAAATTGCGAAAAATCCGCGCGCGCTGTTGGAGGGCGACATTGCCGCCGACATCGTCGAAAAAATTAGCCAAGAGCCCTTTCCGGGGACATTGACCGTGGCCGATATGGCGGCATACCAACCCCGCAAAGCCGAGGCTTTATGCACGTCCTATCGCGGGCACGCTGTCTGCGGCGCCCAGCCCCCGGCCAGCGGCGGCGTCGCCGTACAGTCTATTTTGGGCACATTGGAAAATTTCGATATGGCGGCTGCGGGAAATACGGCAGCGGGTTGGCATCTCTTTGCCGAGGCCAGCTTTCTTGCCTATGCGGATCGCGATAAATATGTGGCGGACAGTCAATTCGTTGACGTCCCCGTTGCTGAGATGTTGGATAAAGACTATCTCAAAAGCCGCGCAGAGTTAATTAAACCGGACCGCAATATTAAAGAGGTCAAAGCGGGCAATCCCGTCAGTTTTGCACGCGGCAAAGACGCGACGCCCGACAACCCCGGCACATCGCATTTCACAGTCGTCGACAAGGACGGTTTGACGGTGTCCATGACAACAACGATTGAGGGCGCGTTCGGAAGTCAGCGGATGGTACGCGGGTTTCTGCTGAACAATGAACTCACAGATTTTTCGGCCGTAGATAAAGATGCCGACGGCGTCTTAATCGCCAACCGCGTCGCGCCCCGCAAACGCCCGCGTAGCTCTATGGCCCCGCATATTGTTTTTGCACCGGACGGAGAGCTTTTATTTACGACGGGCTCACCCGGCGGCAATTCCATCATTGCTTATACAACCAAAACGATTGTGGGTATCATTGATTGGGGCCTGTCCCCGCAAGAGGCGATTGAGCTGCCCAATGTGATTGCCCGCAATGGCTCACTGCGCATGGAAGCGCAGAATTTGCGCGATGCCGAGACGTCGGAGATTAATCGCGGTGCGGGAGCGAAAGAATTTGGAATGTCAGAGGATATTGTCTCCGCGCTGGAAGGTCTCGGACATAAGGTGCGCAGGTCCGGCGGGGAGATTTCCGGCCTGCATATTATCTATCGCCAAGACAACGGTACATTGGTCGGCGGGGCAGACCCGCGCAGAGAAGGGACAGCGCAAAAGCCATAAAGGCGCCGCACGTTATTCGGACAGAGGCAGGGTCAGCAGAAAACGTGTGCCGGTCTCGTCAGAGGACATGAGATTTAAATCCCCGCCTTGGGCTTTGGCCAGTTCCTTGGAAATCGACAGGCCGAGCCCCGTGGACTTTGTATTGGCGCTATGGGCTTGCGCGCTGGAAAACGCTTGAAACAGGTTGTCTTTTGCGCGGTCCGGCAATCCGGGACCTGAGTCGGAAATACGAATTTCTGCAAGCCCGTCCCGGGTCTCCACGCTGACGTGAAGGCGACAATTAATTTTGCAATGGACGGCCATAACCTGCGCCGCATTTCGGAACAGGTTGTGAAAAATCCGGTAAGCATGGTCAGGATCTGTGCGCACCATTAAATCTGTTGGGACAATATTTCGAAATTGCGTATCCGGGAATTGCGCGATGACATCCGCGGCCGCCTCACCAATTGTGAAAGCAATCCGCGTATCCTGAATTTGAGGGTCCGCCGTTTCCGCTTTGGAATAGGCCAAAACTTCCTCGGTTAGGCCAATACCGCGCTCCACCGTACGCGTGAGACGCTCGCCCATCGTCGACATTTTCTCGTCAGGGTTCATCGAAAGGCGATCAGAAATTAAAAGCGCGGACGTCAGAACATTGCGGAGGTCATGATTAATCTTGGCGACGGCCAAACCCAAGCCAGCCAGACGCTCTCGCTGGCGAAAGGCCGCGCGTTGCGACTGTTTCATATCGATAAACTCGCGCTCTAATTGCCCGATTTCATCTTGGCGTTTAGGACGCTTGCGGTAAGCTCGGCGCTGCTCCGGGTTTTCGCGAAAGGCGGTCATATCTTCCGCAAGCTCCTTCACCGGGCGGATAATTAGCGCGGACATCGACCAATAAATCAGGCTGCCCGTAATAATTGCAATGGCGAGTGAAAGCCAAAAAATATTTGTAAGATAATCTAATAAGGCCCACCGTAATTTGCTGCGCGGTATCAAAACCTCCAAGCCATCTTGCCCTTGTACGGGACTCATAGTTTTCACTAAAAGCGTTTCCTGCCCATCAGAGAATATATCCTGAAAAGGCGCAAAAAAGGACGGGAAGCGTTGAGGCTCCCGCATGTCAATCTCAATAATATTCCCCGCCTCCGCCGGTGGCTCGCCCAGCATCAACTCCGTCATACCGTCGCGTTTTGCGGCCATGAGCATCACGTCTGTGTCGGTCATAAACTGCTGGGTCAGCACTGCCGACGCTTCGTAATCAGGAACCCCCGTGAGCGCCTGCGCCAGCAACCCGGCTTGCTGCGTCCGTTCAACGAGCCAGTCCTGCCGCTTAAAGGCTGCGGACGGCACGAACAGCACCAATTCCGCCAACATAACGAACCCAATCGTTAGCAAAAGCAGCTTTGACGACAGCCGCCGAGATATGAACCCATCGATCATGTTCAATACTTAAATCGCACCAGGCAATTTGCCTAGCGCGAACTTTGACTTATTGAAACTTTGCCCAGAATTTGGCCGTTGATCGAACTTTGGAATTCGGTCCAAACAGGCTCTCGGTAAATAAACTGGAACAGGCGCGTTTTACGGCCTCAGACCGAGTCGGGTAAGGCGAGATAATTTGCGCCAAAGCCGAGGCTTTCATTTTGCCTTTCATCCCAACAGCCAGCATGTGAATCATTTCACCAGCATGTTCACCAACAATGGATCCACCTAAAATTTGCCCCTTTTTCCCGACGATAATTTTGACCCCGCCATAGGTCGAACGTTCGGCGATGGCGCGGTCATTTTCATCAAAGTGAAACTCTGCCACCTTTACGGCATCGCCAAATTTTTCACGCGCTTGCGCTTCGGACAAGCCAATATTCGCAAGTTCGGGCTCGGTGTAAATTGCGGCAGGCATGCGGTCGGTTTTCGCAGTTGAGAAACCTTTTCCGAAAGGCATGCCTTGTGGATACATAAAGAAATTTTTGAAAAGTGAGCTGGCATGATGACCTGCAATATGGGTGAGCCCGCCCATGCCTTTGGCGACATCACCGGCGGCGTAAACTTTCTTATTCGATGTCCGAAGATTGTCATCGGTCTCAATCCCGCGCCTATCGAAATCAATCCCGGCAGACTCAAGGCCCAATCCATCCACGGCGGGTGCCCGTCCGGCGGCGACGAGAAGGTCTGAACCTTTGATAACGGTTCCGTCTTCTAACTCGATCTCAACTCCAGCCGTGACTTTGCGGACTTCTTTGGTTTTGGCAGGCGCATGAAACGTGATGCCTTCAGCTTCCAAAGCTTCCACCAAAATTTTGGCGTGTTCAGGTTCATTGCGGCCCAAGGGCGGCGCAATATCAATGATGGTGACCTCTGCGCCCAAACGGCGAAAGGTTTGCCCCATTTCCAATCCTATTGGACCTGCGCCGACCACCAAGAGGTGTGACGGAAATTTATCGAGACTGAAAATATTTTCATTCGTTGCATAATCGACCGTATCCAAACCCGGAATTGGCGGGGCGGAGGCGCGGCTGCCAACGGCGACAACAAAGCGTTTGGCGCGGACGCGCGTCGTTTCGGATTCAACCGTATTGGCGTCGACGAATTTTGCATATTCCGTAATGACCGTCGCGCCTAATCCTTCGAACCGCTCAACCGAATCTACCGGAGCAATCGTCGCAATGACATCTTGGACATGGGCTTTTACGGCGTCCCAATCGACGTTTGGCTCAACGGCGGTAATCCCAAATTTCTCGCCCGTCCTTTGAGCGTGGGCCATCTTGCCCGCTTTTAGGATAGCTTTTGACGGCACGCAGCCATGGTTCAGGCAATCGCCCCCCATCTCCGCGCCCTCAAATAAGAGGACATTGCGGTCCAGCATGGCAGCGCCAGCTGTCATGGATAGGCCCGCCGAGCCTGCGCCGATTACGCACAAATCGACATCATATTCAGTTTTAGTGGTCGTCATAATAAATCTCTCTCAATCCATCGCGCCACTTAGGCGTCGATTGGAGTCTTATTTTTCTTGAAGAATTTTTTGTAAATCGCGGGGATGAGCGCGACGAGGGCTAAGGCGAAAAAGGCAGGTGCAAAACTGCTCGCTGCATCGCGAACAAGAGAGCCAACATCGGCAGCTTCACCGGCTTCCGCAGCCTTTAGCAATGTATCCCGCAAACCTGCACCAATCAGCGTGTAAGCAATCGTTCCGGGCATTATGCCGAAGAACGTTGTAATCAAATAATCCCGAAATTTAGCGCCCAAGATAGCGGGCGCAATGTTCACAACGGCGAATGGGAAAAGCGGGATAAGGCGTAGTGTGAATAAATATGACAGAGGGCTCTCATTGAAACCTGCCTCCATCTTGCCAACAAAAGGCCCCGCGATAGATTTGAGGGCTTCGCCAATTGAGGACTTGGCGGCTACAAATAGAACACAAGCTCCAATTGTCGCTCCCATCACGGTTGCGGGCGCCCCGACATAGACGCCGAACAGAAACCCGCCACCAATCGTCAGAGCGCTGGCAGGCACCATAAACGCTGTGGCCGCGATATAGATGGCAATGAAAGCCAGCAGCACGAGGAGGAAATTGTCTTGCACCAAATTATTGAGATAGACCGCATTTTCGCCCAATGAAGACGGGCTAAGCTGTGTATGCCAGCCTTGAGAAATGGCGAAAGCCAATCCCGCCAAAATGATGTAAATTGGCCATAACTTTATCCAAATTGGTTTGGACGGGGCTTCGGAAATCGTTGTATCGGTCATAATATATCTCTCTCAGGTCCAAGCGTTTGACGCTACGGCCTATTCGTTCAGGTCCCAATTATACTCATAGCCATCGATGGTCGCGCCGGCATCCAAGGCGGATAACAACTCAGGTCCTGCGAATTTGCGAACATGGTCCAAGGTGGAAGATTTCGATCCGCCAAAATCTTCTTTGAACCAATTATAAATCGAAGAGAGCTCAAGGTCATTTCCATCAATCGCCACGCCGCGCGGGGAATTGATGAAATCGCGGGCGGCTTGTGCGCGGTCCGCGTCTAAGGTCTCGCCACTCCAAAGTTTGCCAAGAAGGTTTGGGCACCCAATGGACGCACAATTAACCATGTAATGCACCATGGCGGGATTCGGATATTTCTTGCGCATGATGCCGTGCTCAATATCATTGAGCGTCAGCGTTTTGCCGTTCACTGTGACCGCGTCTCGATCCCAAGGCCCGGGCTTAAACGCCCCGGATTTTATTTTTCGGATGGAGGAAACCGGATAATTCTCCAGCACAACTTTCAACGTCAGCGCATTATACATATTTGCCCAATAGGCGAGCTGATCAGGCACGGACATTGCGTCCGGATTTTGACTCGCCAGGTAATCCGTATAGGCCGTGATTTCTTTTAACTCTCCATCCGCAAGCGCGCCGGCATAGTCGAAAAGGTTCAATCCCCCTTCACCCCGAGAGATACGTTGGTTCAGCAGCGCAGCATAGGCTGCAACGGGTGCGGGTTGTTTTTTCATCTCTGGGGCCATCTCTAAAGTATCGGCCTGCGCCATTTGAACCACGCCGGGTGCCGGGTCGGTGGCGACTGGCGCAGTTTGTTGAATAGTTTGGCCGAGATTCGCATCAGACGTCGGCACTGCTGCAATCGACGGTGCGACCTGTTCGGGGGTTTGAATCGTGTAAACAACCTCAGCCGTTGTAAGGGGCGGATTGCCGCAGTCAGGATTGGCGGTGGCCAATGCGGGAACACAGACAACTGCGCTTGTCAGGAAAGTTTTGATGAGTGATGTACGGCGCATAATGTGCGGTCCTCTTATTTCGTCTTAAGTTGGCAGTCTGTTAGGATAAGGCAGAGCATAAGTCAGGGAACGCTTAGCTCACACCCTGTCACGTTTTTGTGCCCCTCTTGTGAGGGAGAAGCAATATCCAAGGCAAGCCTTTGAGCGTGAAGCCACGTCTTGACAGTTCACGCCCGCGCGCGTAGGTCGCGGCCCTTGAGATATACAGCTCTTCAAAATCCGATTCCTCGCGTATCGGAGACCCACGAGTTGAACTGATAAAGAGAAATAAGATGAAACGTACTTTTCAGCCGTCAAACCTTGTCCGCGCCCGCCGTCACGGCTTCCGTGCACGTATGGCGACCAAAAACGGTCGCGCCATTTTGGCACGTCGTCGCGCCAAAGGCCGCAAGCGTCTTTCCGCATAATCTGCCGCGCGGCGATTTTGCGCGGTGAAGGCCGCTTCTAAAGATATGATACCAAAGCTCGGAATGCTGAAGAAGCGTTCCGAGTTTTTATATGTGCGCGATGGGTTTTATTCCGCCAAAGGCGGCGTCGTCGTCCAGATGCGCGAGAATTCGATGCGGGCGGGCATCGGGATGGGCTTTACCGCCACAAAAAAAATCGGAAATGCAGTCATCCGCAATCGCGCCAAACGCCGATTACGCGAAGCCGCGCGGACGCTTCTGCCCGAACATGGCTTGCCCGGACATGATTACGTCCTTATCGCCCGCAACTCTACGACTGCACGTGATTGGACGGACTTGCTTGACGACACGCGTAAAGCCCTCATAACCCTTTCGCACCGGGCAACCGGTAAACAGGGCACCCTCAATCCAACGCCCAAAGCTAGAAATTAAGAGCCAGTCCGCATGAATGAACAGAAAAACCTAATCTGGGCCATGATTCTCTCGGCGATTGTCGTGATGCTCTATTTCTCTTTTATGAGCCCGACGCAGCAACGTGCGGAAATTAACGCGCAAGAGGAAATGGCGCGGTTGGAAGCCGAGCGAGCTAGCGAAGCCGCAACCCAGGTAATTGAAGAGCCTAAATCCCGCGAAGAACTTATTGCGCAGGGCGAAGCGACGCGGATTAAAATTGATACACCGTCCCTCACCGGATCTTTCCTGACGACCGGATCGCGCGTGGATGATCTCGCGCTGAAGAATTATAATGCGACTTTAGACGCAGAAGATGGGCTCGTTCAACTTCTCAATCCCGCAGGCGGCGAACGTGCAGCCTATATTGCTGATAACTGGACCGCCGTTGACGGCGGGTCGGGTACAGGCTCCGCTTGGTCTATCGTCTCGGGCGATATTATTACGCCGTTCACACCGGTTTTGCTGGAAAAGCAGGTTGGATCGGTCCGTATTCAACGCGAGTTAAGTGTTGACGACCAATATCTCATCACGCTGACTGACCGACTGACCAACACGGGCTCAACCGAAACCAGCGTCGAACGTAAAGGCGTCGCGCGCCAAGTCGGGCTGGCTGATGATTTGACGAATTTCTTTATCATTCAAGAAGGCCCGATTTCTGTGATTGACGGCAAATATCACGAGCAGAAATATAAGAAGCTCAAGAAAAAAGGGGCTTGGACCGTTAAGGGCGAAGGCGGCTGGGTCGGCCTTACCGATAAATATTGGCTGCAGGCCGCAATCGCCCCGCAAGGCAATCCAGTTGAAGCCAATTATGATTTCAAATTTATCAACAACCAAGATGTCTATGAAACATCTTATACAACCGCCTCTTTGACACTGACCCCGGGCGCTACAGTCGAATCCGTTGGCTACATGATGGCCGGACCCAAGGATTACAACATGCTGAAATCCTATGAGGACCAAGGCATTTCAGATCTGACCAATGCGATTGGCTGGGGTAAGCTGAAAATTCTGGTGAAACCGATTAGCCGCGTGCTGTCATGGTTGGGCGAGAAGCTCGGCAGTGTGGGCATGGGTATTCTGGCGCTGACACTGCTGATAAAACTGGTCATGTATCCTCTGTATTCGAAGCAATATGCCTCGCAGGCGAAGATGAAAAAGGTTCAGCCCAAGCTGAAAAAACTACAAACGCGTTACAAAGATGACCGGATGAAATTGCAGCAGGAAATGATGGCGCTGTATAAAAAAGAAGGCGCCAATCCGGCCGCGGGTTGTCTGCCAATCATTCCGACAATTTTTGTATTTTTCGCGCTATATAAAGCAGTGTTTATCAATCTTGACCTGCGCCACGCACCTTTCCTTGGCTATGTGCAGGATTTGTCCGCCCGCGACCCGCTGTCCATTATCAATGGGTTTGGAATCTTGCCTTGGGCGGGTCAGCCGGAATGGCTGCCTGTCTTTTTGGCTATTGGTCCACTTGCCATTCTCTACGGCGCCTCCATGAGCCTGATGTACACTTTGCAGCCCACCCCAACGATGGGTGCGAGCGATCAGGCTGCGCTTCAGGCGAAAATTTTTAAATGGATGCCATGGATGTTCATGTTCATCTTGGCTGGCTTCCCGGCTGGACTTCTCATTTATTGGATCTGGAACAACATCTTGTCCTTTGCCCAGCAATATTGGATTACGCGCCAGAACGGCGTCGACACACCCGTCGATAAATTCTTCCGCAAAATCACAGGCAAGCCGGAACCGATTGCCGAAGGCGCAGCCGTCGAGGTTGAACCCAATGCGGTCAAGAAAAAGAAAAAGCCTAAATCAAAAAAATGAGTGTTGACGAAAAAGCCCCACTCGCGACGACGCCTGAGTTCACGGACGCCCAAATAGAGGATGGCCGTCTGCTCTTCGCGCGCGAGGTGCTTTTCATGCTCTCCGTTGTAAATTTAGACTCGCTGCCGCCCCCTGACCGCCCGGAAATCTGTTTTGCAGGGCGGTCCAATGTCGGGAAATCCTCGCTCATCAATGCGCTAACCAACCGCAAAGGTTTGGCGCGGGCGTCCAATACGCCGGGACGCACGCGGGAGCTAAATTATTTCAACGTCGATGATCGCCTGAACCTCGTCGATTTGCCGGGCTACGGCTATGCGCGCGCGCCCAAGGATCAAATTTCGAATTGGACAAGATTGACACGATCTTTCCTGCGCGGGCGCGCCGGATTGCGCCGCGTATTTTTGCTGATTGACAGTCGTCACGGGATTAAGCCGTCTGATATTGAATTAATGGAAATGTTGGATGACGCTGCCGTGACCTATCAGCTGGTGCTGACAAAAACGGACAAAATCAAACGCGGGGAACTGGACAAGGTCATGCGCCGCACCTCAAGAACTATCAACAAACGCCCTGCTGCCCATCCCGAGCTGATGGTGACATCGTCCGAAAAGAAAACGGGGCTGGACGACCTACGCGCCGAAATCGCCACCTTGGCCCTGCCGCGCGCTGCGCTATAAGAACAATTATGCAACGCCGAAAAAACGAATCAGGTTGGACAAGTGCAAAGGTTCTCTCAGAGGCTCTACCCTTTATCCAACGGCATTCCGGGCGCTGGGTTGTCGTCAAATTCGGGGGCCATGCCATGGGCAGCCCCGAGCTCACCGCAGAATTCGCGAAAGACATCGTTCTTCTGCGCCAATGCGGCCTGCGGCCTGTGGTCGTTCACGGCGGAGGGCCCCAAATCGGCACAATGCTCGAGCGGCTGCAAATTAAAACAAAGTTTAAAGACGGCTTGCGGGTCTCTGACATGGAAACCGTTGGCGTGGCAGAAATGGTTCTCTCAGGCGCCATCAATAAATCTATTGTCAGCGCGATTAATGTCGCGGGCGGAAAAGCGGTCGGCATTTCAGGACGCGATGCGCGCCTTATCACCGCGCAACCTGTCAACTCCGATTTGGGCTTCACGGGTGAGCCAACAGGCACAGATGTCACGGTTATCGAAACCTTGGCCAGCGATGATGCCGGCTTTATTCCCGTCATTTCCCCCATCAGCGCAGATAATGAAGGCCGCGGTTATAACATTAACGCCGACACGGCCGCGGGCGTACTCGCCTCGGCGCTGCGAGCCAGCCGGTTGATGCTGTTGACCGATATTGAAGGCGTGATGGACGGAGACGGAAATCTGCTGACGGATTTATCCTCAGACGAGGCCCGCGGATTGATTAAAGATGGCACAGCCAAAGGCGGCATGATACCGAAATTGACCACCGCTATAAATGCCGTTGAGGACGGCGTGGAAGCTGTGGTTATTTTGGACGGACGCCGCGCGCATGGCCTTTTGGTGGAGCTTTTCACTGATATGGGTGCAGGGACATTAATCCGGTGATACGGTCTCTCGCGCTTTCACTAATCCTTTGGGCCTTGGCGCTCGCCGCATTCGGGCAAACAGGGTCCGCCGATACAGCGACAGCGACGGCCCCGGCCTCTCAAAGTGCAATTAGTAACTGGGACGTTTGTAACGAGACAAGCTATGTCCTGCGGTTTGCGTCGGCCTATATTCGATCTGATCGTATGCAAGCGGCGGGCTGGACGACGGTTCAACCCGGTGCCTGCGTGAACATTATAACGCCGAAAGACAGCCCGCGCTTCCTCTTCGCCGAAAGCTTACCCGTTCACCGGGGCGGCGTTCGGGAATGGAAAGGCGCAATAGAACTCTGCGCTTCAGAAGACGACTTCACGTCTGACGCGACTGATAATTGCGCGTTGAAGAACATGGCCACGCGCGATTATTTTGCCGTCAAACCCACCGAGCGCCAAACGGCCTTTATTGAACCCGGAGATTTTGGCGTGAATGCAGAAATCGCAGGGCTGCAGCGTCTTTTGCAAGATGCTGGGTATAAAATCACGCGCATTGACGGATTATCAGGCCGCCGAACCCTGAGAACAATAGCCAGCGCGAAATCAGATTTAGAGCTGGATAAGAACGCAACAAATCAAGAGCTCATCAGTGCGCTAATCCCAAAAGCAGAAACGGGCTTGGACATGATGGGACTGGATATTTGTAATGACGGCACCGCACGAATGTTCAGCGCAATCGCAATCCAGCAAGACGGCAACTGGATGTCGCGAGGCTGGTGGCCAATTGACGTCGGCACCTGCGTGAAACCTTATGACCGTAGCCTCATCGGAACCCAAGCCCATATCTTTGCCTTGCAAGAAACCAAGACAGACACCGGCGAAGAGGGCCCCGACAGGCGGTTACGTTCCGAAGTCGTAACACCCGCGCCATTCTGCATTGCCGAGTCCCGTTTTTCCGCATTGGGGCGCGAAAATTGTCTGGAACAAGGTTATGCGGCCGTCGATTTCCGGCCTGTCCCATCAGACGTCGACGTGCAAGTTATCCGCCTGACTGATGCTGATTTCGTTGAAGGCGGCGGAGACGGCTTGCGCCGATAGTTCAGACCGTTAAGGCGGGCGCATGTCCACACCTAAAATTAATCTCTCCCATATCGACAGCTGGATTTTCGATCTTGATAATACGCTCTATCCGGCAGACGTCGAATTTTTCAGCCAGATTGTAACAAAAATTGAACAATATGTTGCGCGCTATCTCTCGCTGGAACCGGAAGCCGCCCTGCATTTGCAAAAAGAATATCTGACGGAATATGGCACCACCCTGTCCGGCATGATGGCCGTCCACGGCATGGACCCTGCCCCGTTCCTCGACTACGTGCATGATGTCGATTTGGCGTTCCTGAAACCTAACCCGCTTTTGCGCGAGAACATCAAGTCTCTGCCAGGTCAGAAATATATCTTCACCAATGGCTCTAAAGGTCACGCCAGAAATGTGGCAGGGCATTTGAAGTTGTTTGATCTGTTTGATGGGCATTTCGGCGTTGAAGACACGGGCTATATCCCAAAACCCAAAGCGCATGCCTATGACGTCTTCCTGAGCGTATTCACCGATATAGACCCAAAGAAAGCCATTTTTTTTGAAGATAATCTGCGTAACCTGAAAGTCCCGAAAGACCTCGGCATGACCACCGTCCTCGTTGTTTCTGATGAAGACTGGAGCCACGAACCCGAAGCCGCACGTCCCGCGGCGGGCGCAGGCGAAGCGGATTTTGTGGATTATGTCACGAATGATCTTGCCGCTTGGTTGGGTGAGAATACTTAACCCAACATAAATGTTATCAGACTGCGGCATCCCGCGCCTTGACCCCCGCGCCAACCTTCCCCACTTATTTTGTATGACAGACCGCACCAAATCCGCGATTGCCATCAATCGGAACGCCGTGAACTGCCCGCGTTGCAACCTCCGTCAACCGAAATTCCGCATGCCGCGTTCCCTGAAACAGTTTTTCTTTGGCGGATGGACCTGTGAACGGTGTAATACTGAAATGGACAGCTTTGGACGGCCGGTTTTCCGTCACTAGCTTACCGCGCTTGGGTTGACCGCCCGACCCCTCGTCCCTATCTCACATCCATGACGATTAGACCCATATTGACCGTGCCGAACCCTATTCTGAAACAGGTTTCCAAACCTGTGGCCGAGGTGACGGATGAGACGCGCAAGCTGATGGATGATATGCTTGAGACGATGTATGCCGCGCCGGGGATTGGCCTAGCCGCTGTGCAGATTGGTGAGCCCGTCAATGTTATTGTGATGGATTTGGCGCGCGAGGGCGAAGACCCGCAGCCCAAGTTTTTCGTCAATCCGGAAATTTTGGAAAGCGTGGAAGAGACCCTGCCTTATCAAGAAGGCTGCCTGTCGGTTCCTGAAATTTACGAGGAAGTCGACCGTCCTGAGCGCGTGCAGATTACCTATTTAGATTATAATGGCGAGCGCGTGACGGAATGGGCGGAAGGCCTCTATGCCGTGTGTATCCAGCATGAAATGGACCACCTGAAAGGCGTCATCTTCATCGATTACCTCTCGCGCCTGAAACGCGAACGCGCGGTGAAGAAGGTCGTGAAGGCGGAGAAATTCAGGGCAATGGCGTAGTGCAGAATTATCTAAAAAATATGCCTATCCTTTTCTGCTCAGGGCTTACAATTTTAGCCCAAGTCAACATGGGAATGATGGGTGTGGGCTTCCCAAAATCAATCACAAGCATCGAAACTTACCTTCTTTTGCAACGAATCTGTTTCTAACTGATGACCCTCAACATCGTTTTCATGGGCACGCCTGATTTTGCTGTGCCGTCACTCGCCGAGATTATTTCGTCCGGCCATAATGTCCTGCGCGTTTATACGCAGCCGCCGCGCAAATCGGGGCGCGGGAAAAAGCTAACCAAATCCCCTGTCCACCAATTTGCGGAACTCATGAGCTTGCCGGTGGAAACGCCGGAGAGTTTCCGCAAATCCAAGGTCATTGACGGGTTGGAAGCGCTGAACGCCGATGTCGCCTGCGTTGTCGCTTATGGCCAGATCCTGCCGCAACGCGCGCTGGACGCGCCGACCTATGGCTGCCTGAACCTCCACGGCTCGCTGCTACCGCGATGGCGCGGCGCGGCGCCCGTGCAACGCGCGATTATGGCGGGCGATGCTCAAACAGGCGTACAAATCATGCAAATGGCCAAAGGATTGGACACGGGCGACATATTGCTGTCCGAGACAACGGATATTCGCAGCGACGACACAGCGGCCACGCTCTCGCTGCGTCTTTCACACATGGGCGCGCAAATGTGGCCCCGCGCCTTGGGCGCGGTTGAGCGAGACGCTCTGACCCCGACGCCGCAGTCCGGCGAGCCCACATATGCCCACAAAATCGACAAATCCGAGGCACGGCTTGACTGGAGCCTCTCATCGCGCAATCTTGAGGGACACATTCGCGGATTGTCCCCATTTCCGGGGGCATGGTGCGAAATCGACGGCCGCCGTGTCAAAGTACATCTGGCGCAGGTTGTTGACGGGCAAGGTAAGCCGGGTGAAGTCTTGGACGAGCGCCTGACAATTGCCTGCGGCGAAGATGCCTTACAGCTTCTTTCCGTTCAACCCGCCGGGAAATCCCGGATGGGTGCGGATGATTTCCTGCGCGGGACCGATGTCCCTGTCGGGTCGATATTGGATTAAAGAGAGATAAAATGAGTATTCACGAAGAAATATATGACGGTCATTTGATCCGTGCCAATGCCAAAGCTGCCATGGTGTTTTTAGACGGCTCTAAAAGCCTCGAAACCAAAATTGTCGCCATGGATCTCGAAGATGCCATTACAAAATCCAAAGCTTGGATTGACGAAAAACTCGGCGAACGCCGGGAAGAGCGCCGCGAAGTCAACATAGGCACAGTCGACGGCTATGTTGAGGTTTTCAAGGTTTTGAAATTCAGCAAAGCTCGCCGCCTGATGCTCGTTGCGCATCGCCGCGCCGATGACCGCAAAATGTCTGCCGCTGAATTGGCGCAGGCTGCAGGTTGGAAGACCTCCACCTCTGCTACAACCCATTACAGCAAGCTGGGCAAAGAAGTTGCAGAGCGTTTGGACCTGAAAGTTAACGGCACTGACAAAGCCGCATGGACGTCTGCCGTCGCGAGTATCGACCCGGACACGGACCAATTGCAAATGCACGAAGAAGTCGCTTTGGCATTGGATGCTCTAAACATCGGCTAGATGTGAAAATAGGCACATGGCCCGCTTTAAATTGACGATTGAATATGACGGCGGGCCATTTCAGGGCTGGCAGCGTCAAGATCATGCCTCCACGGTGCAAGGCGAGATAGAAGCGGCAGGCGCACGGTTAAACGGCGGCCCCGTAACAGTTTACGGCTCAGGCCGCACGGATAGCGGCGTCCATGCCCTCGCCCAAATTGCCCATGTCGACTTCGACAAACCGCTGCGCGCGGATCAGGTGCGGGACGCGCTGAATTTTCACTTGCAAACACACCCGATTTCCATTTTGGCCGCCGAAGAGACGGATGATGAATTCCATGCGCGGTTTGATGCGGTAGAGCGGCGGTACTTATATCGTGTCGTGGACCGTCGGCCACGCCTTGCGCTGGACCGGGGCCGCGTCTGGCGTATTCCGGTCAAACTGGACGCCGATGCCATGCATGACGCCGCGCAAGTGCTTGTCGGGAAGCATGATTTCACAACCTTTCGCGACGGGCAGTGCCAAGCTAAAAGCCCGGTCAAAACGATGGATGAGATCAATGTCTTGCGCGCAGGCCATGAAATTCATCTGACATTTCGCGCGCGGTCTTTTCTGCATAAACAAGTCCGCAGCTTTACCGGCAGCCTTGTCGAGGTCGGCATGGGGAAATGGGATGCTGAAGATATGCAAGCGGCGCTCGACGCGCGTGATAGAACGGAATGCGGGCCCGTCGCGGCACCCGATGGACTATATTTGGTGCGGGTTATCTACTGATTGCCAGCACAACGAATGTCAGCCCAACCGCGACAATCACGCAGCCAATCAAAATAGCCGTCCCCCAAGTAAATCCCGCGACCTTTTGGGCTAGCCGAATATCCGCAGCCAGAAGTCCGAGATATGCAGCGAATAAAACACCATTGGCGGCCGCGAAAGGCACACCTCTTTCCACAAACATAAAGGCGAGTCCTGACAGCAAAGAAAGCCAGAACACGGTCCAATTGCGGGTGATGGTCCATGTGCGCACGCGGTCCATTTTTTCAAATATCATCCCGATAAGATAAGCAAGCGCCGGGAATGAAAATAACCAAACTCCAACAATAAGGACGAAGGGCAGCGTCGGCGGCAGGGTAACAGGCGCACCCGCCTGCGCCGCTCGTTCAGTTTGAATGCCGTAAGCCACCATCCAAAGCGGAAGCAGGCTGAGAGCTAAAACGACGAAAGAGAGTTTCTGCCCCTTGCGGGACAAATCAAAATACTGCTCCCAATTCGGCCACGTGCCAAGAACCGCAAAAATTCCGAGAATGGATTTGGTCAGATGCATGCTCTGCCTCTATGTCAGGACACTCGCTCTCGCAAGGACACCTAACCTATGCCCAAACTCGATCTCACGAAAATCCGGCCGCGCGTAGGGAGTAATTATCCGGCGCCTCTCGATGCGCCGTGCCTAAACCGTGAGGGTCAGCGCTTGTCAGACGCAGGTGGACTGACTCAATTTGGCGCGAACCTCATGACGCTTTCGCCTGGCGCTTGGAGTTCCCAGCGCCATCACCACAGCCAAGAAGACGAAATGGTCTATATCGTGGTTGGCAATCCAACGCTTTATGAAAGCGCCGTTGGTGTGGTCCTCTCACCGGGAGATGTAACAACACATCCGATGGGCGACGGCATTGGGCATCACATGAAAAACGAAACAGACCGGGAGGTTGTCTATCTGGTCATTGGTGGTCGTAATCCTGAAACAGATCACGTGGTCTATCCCGATATTGATTTAGACCTACCCGCTAATGGAACGGCGAACCGCCGCTATCAGCGGAAGGACGGCAGCACCTATTAACTAAGCCGCAGGCTTTGCTGCATCGTCCTGCGCGGGCTCCGGTAAGGCACAGAAAATGCCTGTCGGCCCGTGCATGCAATAGCCCTGCGGATTCTTTGCCAGATATTGCTGATGGTAATCTTCAGCCACATGATAAACGTCTGGCGCGCTGCGCAGTTCTGTCGTGATGGGCCTGCCATAAGCTTTGGCATACCGCGCAATCGCGGCCTTGGAGGCCTCCATTTGTGCGTCGCTATATGTGAAAATCGCCGAGCGATATTGCGGCCCGACATCATTGCCTTGGCGGTCGCCTTGGGTCGGGTCGTGATGTTCGAAAAAAACTTTCAGGATTTCATCAAAGCTGATGACGGCCGGGTCAAAGACGACATGGCACATTTCGGCGTGACCGGTTTTGCCCGTGCAGACCAGACGGTAATCCGGCTTCGGCGTATGACCGCCGGAATAGCCCACACTGGTGACATGTACGCCGTCCAGCTTCCACAAAATACGCTCGGCGCCCCAGAAACAGCCGAAACCGAGTTGGGTTTGTTCAAATCCATCGGGCAGCTCTGCGAACATCAGTTCGCCATTGACATAATGTGTGCGGGCTTCGCACAGGCTCAAATCCATCCGGCTCATAGGTCTAATCCAATATTTGTTTTAACGCGTCACCCAAGAGTTTAACGTATCTGGTGACACCGTAATCATGGCGGATGTGGTCTTGACGGATTTCAATTGCAAGGTGGCGAAGTGCGCGTGGCGCCACATGCAGATCAATCGTATGGTTAAGGTCATGGGCCGAATAGGGTTCATTTAACCCAACAGATAATTTGGGCGCAACCCGATAAATGGCGTCTTTGAAATCCTGCGCCGTTGCCTCATCATGTTTGACCAACAGGCCCATATCCAGCGTGCGGGTTTCCCCCATATGAGGCTTGGGCGTGAAAGAATGCAGCGAGATCGCCAGCGGCGCAGAGAGCTGGTTCAACTGCTGCGTCAAGGCCGCGTGATAGGGCGCATAAAGTGTCTCTATGCGTTCGGCCCGCGCCTCTGCGCTGATATTTTGGTTCCCGGGAATCAGCGTTCCGTCGGAGCTGTTGGGAATCAAACTCTCCATACGTTTGGAGCGGTTTGGATCAATCAGCAGCCGAGAGAATCCGGCCACAACGCCCCCACATTTGAACCGATCACACAGGCCGCGAATAACGGCTTCCGTACCAATATCCCACGCAATGTGCCGCGTCAGATCATCGCCCGTCAGGCCCAAATTATCATATCTATCCGGAATGTGCCGCGACGCATGATCCCCAAAAATGAAAAGCGGCGTCTCGGACGCTGCGGGAATGATGTGAAAGGGGTTGGACATATGGACGGGTGATAACAGATGAGGCGGAAATGTGTGAGGGATAGTTTCAGTTTGATCGAAATTTACGCGGCAAGGTCAATCTTCTTCCGTCTCGGTCATAAAAAAGGCCGCAATCGAAATTGCGGCCCAATTTACGGTTTTAAACGGGATTAATGCCCCATGTCGCAGCTATAACGTCCATGGTAATGCGTGCGGTGGGCCGTCTGGTGCTGACGCGGCCTGGTATAAGTAACGGGCGCAGGCTGGCTGTAGACCGTTCTGTGCGTCGCCGGCTGCGTATAAACAGTCCGTTGCGGGACGGGTTGCGAATAGACAATACGCTGAGTCGTCGGCTGAGACTGGCTGTAATAACCGCCATTTGTTGACGGCGCAGTATAGTCACGCGCGCCATGTGTCGTGCTATACGTCTGGTGGGCATATTGGCTGTTATTTCCGGACGGTGGATAAGTTACTGTCCCTGTTGAATGGGTTGTGCCTTGGGCAACACCGCCCGCGCCATAATAGGGATCTGAATAGACCGGATGATTTGAAACCGTCACGCGGTCCTCATAATAAGGCTGTGGCGTGCCGTAAGTCGATGGGGTGCCGTAAGAGCTGGTCCCATATTGTGCATTGCCATATTGTGCATTGCCATATTGGGATGTCGGTTGGGACGCATAAACCGTCTCCGTCGTTTCATATACCGGGTCACAATCGACCGTCTTATCCGCGATACCAACCCCGGCAAGACCGCCTAGAACCGCGCCGATTGCGCTGCCTTCGGTCCGCGCGCCGTTTCCTGACACTTGCGAGCCGACAACCCCGCCGATGACGGCACCTGCGACGCCGCCCAAGACCTGGCGTGTATCTTCATTTGTTTTGCAACGCTCATGCGCGTCATATCCATTACTATTTGCGGCAGCGATAGCCGGAGTCAGGGAAACCGCGAGGATCATGGCTGTTGATGATAGTAGAGTTTTCATATTTACCTCCGTCGTTGTCATCAGACAGAGGAGACATATCCGCTGAAAATCTGATTACGGTTAAGCGTTAGTGAAGACCTCTTGAACAAATTCTGAAACGCGAATCCATCTCCCGTTCATTAAACTCACGTTCAGGAAAGCGGGTGGGGCGGGAGCCTCAATTCTTGTAAAGTAAGTCGGCCGAACATGACCGAAAACGTTAGCTCGGGCGGACCGGCATGGACGGAGATTGGACAATCTCTGGTCTTTCAAAACTCTATCCCTGTATGTCTACGCCTCTATTGCAATTAAAACCCAACTCATTCAATCGCTTGTAAAAAATCTGAAAAGATGCGTCCTCACTTTGGGTTTTGTCCCGCATATTTACGCTTGTCTTCTTCCAAAGGGCGGTCAGGTGCACGCGTAACGCCCGCAATTGACCCTGTGAGTCGATTGCAGTGTAGCGCCGAACCGCTCTAGGCGGTTCGGTTGTGCAATTCTGTAGAGTTTAGAATCAAAAATTGGGCGAAGGATGCGCATTTTTTTTAGCTTTATTTTGAAATGAAACAGAATTGCACGAGCTGGGAGGGCTCAAAGCATTCGCATGTCGCATTCGCACTTAGCAGAGCCTAACCACCCACACGAACATCCCTTCTAATTTTAGATAGATAGCAAACGGAAAAACTTAAAAACGAAACATCGAAACATCGAAACACTGAATTGTCATCCCGCACCAGAGGATGCGGGACCTTTCGGCAATCAAACTCATCCTACGTTCTGAAAACGACAGGCCCCGCATCTCCGGTGTTTGACTCATCAAACAATGGCGCGGGATGATAATGGCGTTTGGTCTATGGGTTCCTACAATCCAATACTGCGGTAATGCAGAGCGATGTCATTAATTGCGGTGTAGAAGGCGGCCGTACGCAGATCTTCTAACTCCGGCTTTTCCTTGAGTGTGTCGCGAATATTGCGATAGGCGAGGCGCATCGTATCGTCGAGCCCTGCGCGCACGAGGTCCAATTCATCCGCGCCGTCCAGATATTTGGATTTAAAGCCGCGCGTGAATTTCATGCCTTGCTTTTCCAAGGCTGTGATGAGCGCATTATTTCGCCCTTCTTCATAGCGGCGCTGCAACCGTCCGAAACGGATTTGGTTGATGTTTTTCACCCATTCGAAATAAGACACCGTCACGCCGCCCGCATTTGCAAACATATCAGGGATAATTGTGATGCCCCGATCGCGGAGAATTTTATCGGCTTTCGCGGTGACCGGTCCGTTCGCCGCCTCGATAATTAGCTTGGTCTTTATATCATGGGCATTTGAAACATTAATCACGGACTCAAGCGCCGCCGGAATTAAAATGTCACATTTATCCATCAAGCCGTTTGCGTCTTGAGATACAGTGCCGCCGTCGAATTCAGCCAATGGCGCGCCCGACGTCATGTGATCTTTCAATTTCTGGATGTCGAGGCCGTCTTTATTTCGAATCACGCCGTCACGTTCAATCACGGTGATGATTTTGGCTTTGTCTTCGGTCTGCAAAAACAGCGCGGCGTGGAAACCCACATTTCCCAAACCCTGAACAACAATCTTTTTACCCTTTAGGTCGCCGCGTAAACCGGCCGCTTTTACATCATCGGAGTGACGGAAGAATTCTTGCAGAGCGAATTGAACGCCGCGCCCTGTCGCTTCGGTACGGCCCATGATGCCGCCCAAATGCACAGGCTTGCCCGTGACGCAGGCAATTGCGTCAATGTTCTCATTATGGAGGCGGCGATATTCATCGGCCATCCAGGCCATCTCCCGCTCGCCCGTGCCCATATCGGGCGCAGGGACGTTGAGGGACGGATGGATGAGGTCCCGACGGGACAACTCGAAGGTAAAGCGGCGGGTAATCCGCTCCAGCTCTTCCTCATTCCAATCTTGCGGGTTGATACACAGCCCCCCTTTGGAGCCGCCAAATGGCACATCAACCAAGGCGCATTTATAAGTCATCAAAGCCGCCAAAGCCTCAACTTCATCTTGGTTCACACCCAATGAATAGCGGATACCGCCTTTGACTGGTTCCTTATGCTCCGAATGGACCGAACGATATCCGGTGAATGTATGCACATCACCTCGCAATTTAACGCCGAAGCGGACGATATAGGTGGCGTTACAGACCCGAATTTTCTCTATGAGCTTGTCCGAAATATCCATGAAACTGGCTGCGCGGTTGAACATAACCTCGACGGATTCGCGAAAGCCGAGCTCATTAGAAGACGCTTTGGACATGTGATCACCTCTTTGGATATTCCCCGCGTAATAGCGCCTGCCTAGCGGGTGAGGCACGCAATTGTAACCTCGATTTTTGCAGCTTTGCACAAAATTGTCTCTCCCGCCTCCTGCGGAACTGCCCGCCCTTGAGCGGGGACTCGCTTGTTTAACGAGGCTTTAGGTTTTAGCAACCATAAGGGGGGTCGATATTCCGGGGACACGACCATGACTAATACGATTCCAACAAATCCGACGCCAACGGCTGTGCCGTGGACGCCAGATATGACCCAGCCGAACGCAAACGGTCAAAGCCAGGCCTATCAGCCCCAGACGCAACAGCCCCAGACGCAACAGCAGGCTGTGCCCGCTCAGAGGCCGGCGGCGCCTTACCAGCCGACGCCGCATTATCAGCCCCCTCAGCCAGATTATGCACAAGCGAGCGCGCCGCAAGGCTATCCACCGCAGCCGCAGGTCCACACGCCCCCGGCATATCCGCCTCAACATCAACATATGTCTCCCACTCAATATGCACCTGCCTTCCAGCCTGTGCATCACACGCAGCAGCCCGCTGCACCCCAAATGGGGCAGGTTGCTGCTGTACCCCCTCACATGGAACAGGCGGCACAATATGCCCCGCAACAGCACCCGCATTATGCGCCTGGCGGCCCGCCGCCGATGCCAGCGGCGCTCGACGCAGTCCGCGGCGCGCCTCAGAAATCGAAGAGCTTTCTTGCCAATCTGCTGAAACGCTCGCCCAAGCCCACTGAAGCCGAGTTTGAGCCACCGGTGAAATCCGGATCTTTATTGAATAAGAACTTCATTATCGGAGCGGCAACAGGACTGGTTATCGGGGCCTTTGTGCTTCCGATGCTTGTGAACATATTGGGCGGCGGTTCATCCTCGCAAACGCAAGTCCAAGCCGCCACGGCGCCTGTCACGGCGATTTCCCCGACCTCGGACGGCGATACATTCCTCGACAATGCGATGGCCAATGACGCGCGGGGGACGCCTTAAAGCGCCCTCAGCTATCAACCTTTGGCGTTCTCCGCGGTAGAAATCAGAGCTTAAGTATTTTTCCCGGCTTTGCGGTCACGTGCTTTTAACAGGCGCAAGCGCAGCGCGTTGATTTTGATAAACCCCCCCGCATCGGCCTGATCATAGACATCATCTTCTTCGAAGGTAACATGCTCTTGGCTGTAAAGTGAATATTCGGATTTGCGTCCAACAATATCGACATTCCCCTTATAGAGTTTCAGGCGAACCGTGCCTGTCACCAGCTCTTGGGATTTATCAATGGCGGCCTGCAGCATTTCACGCTCCGGCGAATACCAATAGCCGTTATAGACCAGCTCCGCATATTTTGGCATCAACTCATCTTTCAGATGGCTTGCGCCTTTATCCATTGTGATTTGTTCAATGCCGCGATGCGCCATCAGCAGGATTGTCCCACCGGGCGTCTCGTAAACGCCGCGCGATTTCATGCCGACATAGCGATTTTCCAGCAAGTCCAAACGGCCAATTCCATTCGCGCCGCCGAGCTCGTTCAGCTTGGTGAGGAGGGTTGCGGGAGACATTGTTTCGCCGTCGATGGACACGGCGTCGCCGCGCTCAAATCCAATTTCGATGAAGGTCGCTTTATCCGGGGCCTCTTCGGGAGAGACAGTCCGCTGATAAATATATTCCGGAGCTTCTTCAAACGGGTCCTCGAGAACCTTACCTTCGGAGGATGTATGCAGCAAATTTGCATCCACGGAGAAGGGCGCTTCGCCGCGCTTATCTTTGGCGATTTCAATATTATGTTTTTCGGCATATTCGATAAGTTTATTCCGGGAATTCAAATCCCATTCCCGCCAAGGGGCGATAACCTTTATCTCCGGGTCGAGCGCGTAATAACCGAGCTCGAACCGAACTTGATCATTCCCCTTACCCGTTGCGCCGTGACAGACGGCGTCCGCGCCGACCTGATGCGCAATTTCAATCTGGCGCTTTGAAATCAGCGGCCGCGCGATGGATGTACCGAGCAAATAGAGCCCTTCGTAAAGAGCATTTGCCCGAAACATCGGAAAGACGAAATCACGTACGAATTCCTCGCGTAAATCATCAATGAAAATCTCTTTCACGCCAGCGGCTTCTGCCTTTCGGCGCGCGGGTTCCAACTCTTCGCCCTGGCCCAAATCAGCCGTGAAGGTGACAACCTCGCAGCCCTTTTCTTCCTGCAACCATTTCAAAATGATCGAGGTATCCAGACCGCCTGAATAGGCCAAGACGACTTTTTTTGGTGAACTCATGTTTTGCATTCCTTTGACAGGGCCTTTTATTCGACGCTCCCATAGCGCAAACACGTTTACAAAAGCTAGCCGCGGCAGTAGGAAAGCGTGATTAAGTCCGGGGGGTCAGAACATGCCGACGAATGGCGCAGAATTTCAAGCTTTGCTGAATGAGTGGGGACAGCAGATTATGACCTGGGCGCAAAGCCCAAGTTTTCTCGCCCAAGTCGGCGCGGTTGTCGCGGCGATTATTCTGGCTCCGCTGATAGCGGGGCTCATTCGCAAACGGGTTTTCTTTTTCCGAGACGAGCCGACCGAGGATGTGAAGTACCTGCCGGTTCGGCGCGTCGTTCATACGGCGGGCGGGTTTCTCCGCGCGTTAATGCTTGTTCTATTGCTGGCGCTGTTCGCCGCTGTCTTACGCGCAGTCCCGTCATTAGGGCAGGATTGGCTCGTCAAAATGGCCCAATCTTTGGCCATGGTTTTTCTCATTTATAGAGCCATAAAGACGTTTGTCTCCGATCCGCTTGTACGAAAGATACTGGTGTGGACCCTCATTCCGCTCGGGCTGATAATCTCATTGGGATATTTTGATGAACTGACGGGGTTCTTGGACGGCGCGACAGTGTTCAATCTGGGCGAGACGCCGATTACGTTAATGAGCTTAATTAAGCTCGGCCTTTTCGGGTCTCTGTTTTTCTGGCTGGGGGGGATTTCGAACAAGCGCGGTCAGGCCGCTATTCGCTCTCAAGAAAGCCTGGATGTGGGCGTGCGAGAAATCGTGGCGAAACTATTTCAGATCATCCTCTTTATCATCATTACCGTCCTGGTCATGGGCGCGGCAAATATTCCCCTGTCCGGCTTGGTAGTTGTCTTTTCGGCGGTGGCTTTGGGTATTGGGTTTGGCCTTCAGCCTATTGCCGCAAACTTCGTTTCAGGCCTCATCATTCTGTTCGATCGCTCCGTCCGCGTGGGGGATTTCGTGGTGCTGCCGGACGGCCAAGAGGGGTTCGTTGAGGCCATCAATATGCGCAACACCGTCGTGGAGACCACGGATGGCAAAGACATCATGGTGCCCAACACGAAGTTCACGGAAGACGCCTATGAAAACTGGACGCACAAGGATCCACGCCAGCGATATGAAGTTCACTTCACCGTTGCCTATGATACCGACTTGGATGCGCTCGAAGATATGTTGCTTCCGGAGATTTTGAAGCATCCCAGTGTTTTGGAAGAACCCGAAATGCCGGATCTTGAGTTCAGAGAATTTGGTGAACATGGGGCCAAAATGGCCATCGAGTTTTGGTGTTCCGGCATTGATGACGGCCCGAACAAATTTACTTCGGATTTGAATTTCACGGTCTGGCGGGTGCTGCGGGATAATAAAATCACGATACCATTCCCGCAGATGGTGGTTCATAAGAAGTAAAGATTAGTTTTGCCTGTGACCGCATATCAAAAGTTCATCAAGCGATGGCAGTCGAAACTAGATGAAGAAAGGTGTCCTTGGGTAGAGTTTGGGTTTCTTGAGGGCGAATTTGACCCCGCTGACCCTATCCCAACAGCAGACAAACTGATGGTATCTATCGGCTTTAACGGAATTGGCGCGGGGTGGGAAGATTTAGTTTGGGACGCCAAACCAAATTGGCCATTCACGTCGAAGGAACCAAAAGCACATCTCCCGGCTTTTATGCGAAAAGGAATCGCCTATTCTGTTGATTGGCTGAGCGAGCCCGAGGCCGCTGATTTTGCGACAGAGTTTTACAACCTTTTCAATCCCGCGCGTTTACGCCACCTAACAAACGGAATGAATAACGGCTGGAACCCGGTTACACATTCAACATTTGACCGAGCATTCGTAGCAATGGACACACAGCTGATTGGTGCGATTGTTATCCAAGACGAAGATTAGTCTGAGCCAATGCGCCCCACGCACTGGCTCCTTATATCTATCGCGGCGGCATTCTCGCACCGGCATCTGTTCGAATATATTCCGCATTGATATAGGCGTGCTCTGCCATGAAGACGGCGACGTCGCCAAACTCGCTGGGTTGGCCAAAGCGGTTCGGGAATTGGACGTGGGCACGCAGGCTCTCTTTCACCTCGGGTTTCATCTGCTCATAAATTGGCGTCTCGTAGAAGCCCGGCAAGATGGTGTTCACGCGAATGCCTTCGCGGGCCAGATCGCGGGCCATCGGCAGCGCCATAGATAGAATACCGCCTTTGGATGCCGCATAGGCGAGCTGGCCGATTTGGCCGTCTTGCGCCGCAACAGACGCCGTATTGACGATTAACCCGCGCTCCCCGTCAGGGTCCATCGGCTCTAGCGCCATCATGGCGGCGGCGGATTTGGACGCGCAAAGGAAGCTGCCAAACAAATTGATGTCGAGCACGCGTTTATAGGCGGCAACATCATGGGCCAAAATCGCGCCCGTATCGCGTTTGCGGCTGGCCGTTTTCATGCCGAGGCCAATGCCTGCGCAATTGATAAACAAGCGCTCTGTGCCGTTTTCCGCGCGGACGGCTTCGAAGCCAGCGTCGACACTGGCTTCATCTGCGACATTAACTTTGGCGAAGACGCCGCCGATTTCGGATGCCACCTGTTGGCCGCGCTCTGCATTCATATCGAAAATGCCGACTTTGACGCCCTTGGCGGCAAAAGCGCGGGCGGTGGCTTCGCCGAGTCCGGACGCCCCGCCCGTGACAACGGCTGTGATTTCGCTGGATAATTTCATGGGGGGGGGTCTCCGCTATCTGTTTCGCTGTTCAATGTGTTGAGAGAGGACCAGCCGATTTGGGCGGGCGTAATCAAGCCCGCTTTTCATAGCGGCGGGCATACGGTTTCAAACAGGCGCTGCTTAACGGGCCCCGGCAGAATGTGAGTGAACAATCACTTTTGAACAGCTATGCATGCAGATTCATCGCGTGACAAGCGGCCCTCAATTCGGCTTAGGTGCGGCTAAATTCAAAAGTAAGTGAATAATCACTTTTATTGATGTTTGCGCACTCTGGTGCTAAACACATGCGCGGAAAGAGGCCTCATGACTGACGCTTTGACAAGAAAGCACTTTTCGATTGAGACACGCGGCGTGACAGCGCCTCCGGGCACCTCTAAAGCGCGTATCGAACGGGCAGCCCTCACCCTTTTTGTCGAAAAATCCATCGAAGGCGTCTCGACAAAGTCCATTTCTGAGTTAGCCGATGTGAGCGAAGGCCTGCTTTATCGGCATTTTAAATCCAAAGGCGACCTGTCTCGCATACTCATGAAAACGATTCATGACCGCCTGACGGACCTCGTTCGCGGCGCGATGGACCAACCACTTGCAGGGGCGGTATCCGACATCGTCCGCAGGTACACGGCCTTAGCCGATGAAGATTGGCCGCTTTTCGCCTATCACCTGCTGTATATGCACCGCTTTCCAAGCCTGTCGGAGGACGGCCCACTGCGCGCGGCCGCCGATTTAGTGCGGTTCAACCAAGGCGCGGGCCGCCTGCGTAGCGGGATTGCGCCTGAACTTTTGGCCTCAATGGCACTCGGCGTCGTCATGCAGACTGCACACACCAAATTACTTGGCTATGACATTGGTCCGCTGACGCATTACGCGGATGGTTTTGAACGCGGCGTCATGGCCGTTTTAGAGGACGCCTAGATCATGCGCCCGAAACCTGTTCAAACAAATCTCACTGACCCTAGCTTCATTCACCACAATGCTAGTTTCTACAGTCCGACTTGCCCCAATCCGACTTTCAAAGGCACGACCTAATGCGCAGTTTATTTTTTAACATTTTCTTTTACCTCGTGACTTTCATTTACGTGCTGAGCTGTCTTCTCGCCTCGCTTATTCCCGGACGCGCGGCGCTGATGGGCACATTGAAGCGCTACACCAAAGTTATGGTCTGGGGGATGCGCCGGATTGGGGGAATGGATATCCAAGTTTCCGGCCAAGAGAATATCCCGTCTACCGGCCCGGTGATTATTGCCTCCAAACATCAATCCTATGGAGATGGCTTTGTTATCTTTTCGGGGTTCGACGATTTGTCTTTTGTGGCAGGCAATCATTTAGAAAAATTTTGGGGCGTTAAACGCATATTGAGCAAAATGAACGCGGTCGTGATTGACAGCTGCGGCGGATCGGATTCGCGCAAAGAGATGGAAGAAAAGGCACAGGAAGTCCGGTCACAAGGCCGACGTTTGCTTATTTTCCCAGAAGGCCACCTCTCGAAAGTCGGTAAGTATCACAAATATCGCAAGGGGATTTGGCATTTGCAGCAAGACTTTAATTGTCCCGTCATTCCGGTTGCCAATACGCTGGGCCAACGGTGGAATCAGATGGATTGGGCGAAGTTTCCCGGCAAGGCCTGTATCGAATATTTAGAGCCCATCCCGCCGGGTTTGGAAAAAGACGCTTTCATGACTTTATTGCAAGAGCGGATTGAAGGCCGCTCTATAGAATTACTCGATCTGGAAGACCTTGGCGCTCTAAATCCTGCAGATATTGGAAAAATTGAAGAAAACAAATCGGCACGCGCCAAAAGATTGGCGCGCGAAGCGGAAGCAGGCTAGGCACAGTTATGTCAAACAACAAACTCTTGGCGGTCGAAACGCCGCGGAAGCCGCTTTTACTCTCTCGCCGCTTCGCCCCGCTCTATATTTTGTTTGAGGCCGGGACGTTTAATGACAATGCGCTGAAAAATGCCCTGATTGCGCTGATCACTTATGTCGCCCTCATTAACCCGGCGTTTGAGTTTTTGCCGGGCTTACCAGAAGCCATGAAAGTGCCGATTGCGTCTCTCATTTTTACGGGACCATTCCTCATTTTTTGCGCCATTGCAGGCCAGATTGCGGATAAGGTCGATCGCGGTGTTATATTCCGCTGGATTAAACGCGCTGAAGTTTTGATTATGATTTTAGCCGGCATTGGATTTCTAACGCAAAGCATCCTTATCCTCGCCATTACATTAGCAATGATGGGAACACAGTCAGCCTTTTTCGCGCCGACTAAAAATGCCGTTATGCCGCAATGGCTGGACAGTGACGAACTCATTCGCGGAAATGCTCTGTTGTCGGGCACTCAATTTGCCGTTCTCTTAATCGGTACAATAATCGGGACATTATTGGCAACGACAGCGCCAATGGTTTTAGCCGGGCTTTTATTTGTTCTCGCCATCATTGGCTGGTTGGCAGCCGAAACCTGCCCGCCAGCTGCCCCGCCCAATCCTGATTTAAGAGTCAACTATAACCCGGTCACAGCAATTTGGGATGTGTTAAAAAAGATTTTCGAACATCCCGATGTCCTTCGTCCTTGGCTCGGGATTGCCTGGTTTTACGGATTATCTACAATCTTTCTGATAGCTTTTCCCAACTTCATCGCGCGCGTCATGGGATATAATGCAGAAGTTTTCATGCTCGTCATGGCAAGTTCTACCGTTGCTATTTTCATCGGTTCAATCCTGACGATGATTATCGGACATTGGAAAATTTGGGGACCGGAAGCGATACGTTTGGTCACCGTTGGGATAGTTGGTGTCACAATTTCGGCGTTCCTGATATATTTTTTACCTATTCCTGAATTTGAGGGACAGATGGGACAAGGTACGATTAAGGATTTCTTGGCGCACCCCAATACCGGGCCTTTCATGACGGCGGTGGCGGCGTCATCCGTGTTTAACGGTATGTTTGTTGTCCCGTTGCAAGCCATGGCTCAGCGCCGCGCCCATCCGAGAATTCGCGCGCAATTGATGAGCGCGGGTTCGGTCCTTTATAATTTTGCCGTCAATGTTTTGACCTTTGGACTCATCGGATTGGCGCTGATGAACATGCCGCCAAAGGCGCCTTTTTTAATGGTCGCGCTAGGCAGCGCCGTTGTCGCCGCCTATGCGATTTATCGTGCCTTCCATCTGACAGAGCATAAAACCTACAGCTAATGAGGTGAAGTCTGTGCACTTACAGCTGTATTTAACGCGGGATTAACCGAACGCGCGGCAGTATCATAGGCGTTATGACACGTTCTTCCTGCTTTCGTTTTTGTATGGCTTTGGCCCTTGCCGCCTTTACGGCGGCTCCTGCATTTGCCCAATCTGCCCCGAAATTGGCCGGAACCCATGGCGATTGGGCCGTTTATACGCGCGGCGCAGGAGCGGACCGCATTTGTTATGTCTTAAGCGAAGCCCAAGACAAATCTCCAACCTCCGTCAATCATGGTGATATTTATTTCATGGTCTCCAATTGGAAAAACGGCGCGGCGAAAGAACAGCCCTCCTTCCTCGCCGGATATGAGCTGAAAACGACCCGCGCCCCCAAAGCGAAAGTGGGGAGCACAGCCCTGACCATGTTTGCCGCCGATAATGAAGCTTTCATTTCCGAGAGCGTAGACGAGCGCAAACTGGTGTCTAAAATGCGGGCCGGCTCGACCATGACGGTGTCTGCCGTGTCCAAACGCGGAACGCAGACCCGTTACACATTTTCCCTGAAAGGCGTCACGGCAGCCCTCAGGCAAGCCAAAACGGCTTGCAGCTAACGACCTTCGCGCGGTACACGCCGCCATATGAGCATTGAAATTGGCATATTAGGCGCGGATGGGCGCATGGGCGCAGCCGTTATTCGGGCAATCGAAAGCACAGAAGGCGTCCTGCTGGGCGCTGCCATAACAGCCCCCGGCAGAGCAGGCCTCGGCGAAGACGCCGGGCCTCTTGCGGGCGTTGGCCCCACAGGCGTGAAACTTACATCAGATTTGAAAGCAGCGCTGGATAATTGTGACGTTTTAATCGATTTTTCGGCCCCCCAAGCCGCCATTGACGCCGCATTGATATTGTCCGGAACCGGACATTCGGGTCGGTGCAAAGCCATGGTATCGGGCACAACGGGATTCACAGCGACAGAGGATGGCGCGCTGGAAGCTGCCGGTGAAAACATAGCCTTGCTGCGGGCCGGGAATTTTTCGCCCGGCGTCACCGCATTGTCGGTTCTGGTTGAATTGGCGGCGGAAAAACTGGGGACCGGATGGGATATCGAAGTTCTGGAAATGCATCACCGCCATAAAGTTGACGCCCCGTCGGGAACGGCGCTCTTGCTCGGCGAGGCTGCGGCCAAGGGGAGAGGCTTAAACTTACCAAACGCCCAAACCCTTTCGCGGGTTGGCGTCACGGGGGAACGTCAAGATGACGAGATTGGCTTTGCTGTCTTACGCGGCGGCGGAGTCATTGGCCGCCACGATGTAATGCTCGCCAACCAAAGAGAAATGATTACCCTGTCTCATGACGCATTTGACAGATCTGTTTTTGCGCGCGGGGCCGTGTCGGCCGCCATTTGGACCGCCGCGCAAAATCCGGGACGATATACAATGCGAGATGTTTTAGGCTTTTAAAGCCTAAAACGTTTCGCCGTAATCAATATCGCCATAAAGATGTTGGTCCATTTCGAACTGCAAACTTCCGGGTGCAGTTTGGTGATAGCGCCGAGCCGCCAAATAAGCGATGCTGACCCAGACGGCGATAATCCCGAAAAACAGAAAAAACTGCCAAACCAAAAATCCCGGTTCAATCACCCGGCTTTGACCGGAGAGATTATAGATAAGGTTCAATCCTGCCTCAAAGCCGAACATAGCGATTGGTGTTGCAATCAAAATCGCGAGCATGGCCCCGGCCACGTGTAACGGTCCCCGCGGACCATAGACCCGTCGATAAATCTGCTCGTAAGCCTCGCGGGTCATTGCCCCGGGCATCATATTATTGGCTTGCTTATAGTCATAATCGGCATGAGCATCCCCGCGAACCTGCCGCCACCCTATAAAAGCGCGAACCGCGAATATCAGCGCGATGGTTCCCATCAGGACCAAGGCCCACACGAAAGATATACCTTCAAATTTTTGCATAGTTACATTATTACAACGCAGATAAAGTTAATCAAGGCCTCCCCTTCATTCACTCCAAAACGTTTGCAGTCCCGTATGTAGGTGGATAGGGCGTGCAGAGTACTGCATAGCCGCCAAGAATAATGCCCGAAAGTGATTTTATGTCTTCTTCTACTCCGCCAGTCATTGGCTTTATCTGCGGTTCGCTGCGTGAGGGATCCATCAATAAACGCCTGGAAAAAGCCCTCGTTAAACGTTTCAAACGTGCGGGGGCAAAAACAACCTCCATTAATCTCGCCGCATATGATCTGCCGCTTTATCATGGGGACTTGGATATGCCCGCAGGCGTGAAGAAGCTGGTCCGTAAGATTAAATCCTGTGACGGGGTCGTTGTAGTCAGCCCCGAATATAATGGCGGATTGCCGCCCGTGTTAAAGAACGCGATTGATTGGACATCGACGACCGGCAAGGCTCATTTCGAGACGCCTTACTGGGGTATCGCGTCCTGCACGCCCGGGCCCATGAGCGGGATTATGTGTATGCGCCAAGTCAATTATATATTGATGCGCCTGGGAGCGCATGTCTCCCCGATTCAAGTCGGTGTCGGCAAAGCCCAAGTCGCCTTTGACAGTCAGGGCGAGCTGATTGCAGAACCCTCAGCAACGCTGGCGGAGTCTCTCATCAAAGATATGCTTGCCCAGATTTAATGGCTGTCAAAGAGAAGCTTTATAAAACACTCCCGCGTCCAAAACTGACCCGGGCGCAGATTGCGGAAATCTATCGCCGGCTGTCGATTGAGCGCCCCGCTCCGGAAACAGAGCTGGATTACGTCAATCCTTACACTTTAGTTGTCGCCGTTGCCCTGTCTGCGCAAGCCACCGATGTCGGCGTGAACCGTGCAACCAAGGATCTGTTCCGCATCGCGGATACACCGGAGAAAATGTTGGCGCTGGGCGAAGACGTCGTTCGCGACCACATCAAAACCATTGGACTCTATCGCAATAAGGCCAAAAACGTCATCAAGCTCTCCCAGCTTTTGGTTGATGAGTTCAATTCTGAAGTCCCGCAAACCCGGGAGGAACTGGTTCGTCTGCCCGGCGTGGGCCGTAAGACAGCGAATGTCGTGCTAAATGAAGTCTTTGGCCAGCCAACAATGGCTGTCGACACACATATTTTCAGAGTCTCGAACCGAACGGGGATGGCTCCAGGGAAAGATCCGTTGGAAGTTGAACTCAACCTTCTGCGCGTGACCCCTGAAGAGTATCTCCACGGCGGACATCACTGGATCTTGCTTCACGGGCGCTATGTTTGCAAAGCTAGAACCCCGGAATGTTATGCCTGTCCAGTCCAAGACATTTGCCGTTTTTCGAAGAAAACGCCCGCGCCCTAAAGCTCTCATTTCTTTACGGTTTATTAAGCTTGGTTCAGATTTCAAACTTTCAAAACATCTAACCCTCCTGTTTTAAAGTGTTTTTTTGAGATGTTTTTATCATAAGCATGCGTCATTATTACACATTCAGAAAGCGTTCATCAGGGGTGTGCCCAGTTATGTGCGGTAAAGTTTAGTTAACCTTAATTCGGGGACCGGGTGAAAGCGGCGCGGATTTTCATATTTTGGGGATATCAGTCATGAGATCTTATTTATTCGGCGCTGTTTCAGTGCTCAGCCTACTTGCAGCTACGTCTGCATCAGCGGACGACCACAACAGCGAAGGCTGGTATCTTCGCGGAAACGCAGGTTATGGCATTCATACAGACATCGATGTCGAAGGCCAAATCGACAGTTCCTTCCACGGCAATGGCACGCAGAGTGAAGGCAACGCCGGCTATTCTGTTGGTGTCGGCTATGATTTTGGCGACCACTGGCGCGTTGAAGCGGACATTGACAGCTTAAACACATCTTTGGGCAGCATCAGCCAGACGCCAAATTCAAGCGCGAATCTGCTAACTGAAACAGCGATGCTCAATGCTATATATGACTTTGACGGTTTCGGAAATTTCGAACCTTATGTCGGTGCTGGTATCGGCGCGGTCCGGGGTAAAGCCAAGCTTTTTGCTGCTGACTTTGCAGACTCCGCAGGTGGGCGTGTTGTGAACCCGACCTGTGTCGGATCACGGGCGGCACCTGGCGGTTTAGAGTGCGGCGTCAGCGATTCAGATTTAGGCCTAGGCTTTCAGTTATTGGCGGGTGCAGGGTATAAACTCTCTGACAATTTGACGTGGGACACACATGCCACTTACCTCAAAGGTTCAGACTTAAAATTGAGCGGGCAACAAGCCAACGTTAACACTGGTAACACTGCCTTTACCGACACGGTCGTTGGCGGCATTGGCGCGCTCGCGCTTGTGACGGGTCTTCGTTACACCTTTGGTGGAAGCAAATCGCCAACAGCTCCTGTCGTATCGACACCTGCGCCGACACCGACATTTGAGTGTTGGGACGGAAATATGGTGTTTAACTCCGGTCAGTGTTTGCCGAAACCAGAGCCTGTTGTTGAAGTTGTTCCGCAACCTGAACCGGTTCGCCAAACTCAAACGTGCTGGGATGGTTCAATTATGGACATTAGCGCAACTTGCCCGTCACAACCTGCACCAGAGCCGCTTCCGCAGACATATTCTTGCTGGGATGGTTCCGTGGTTTATGACTTGGCAACATGTCCTGTACAGGCACCCGTTGTTCAGCAGACAAACCTAAACTTGTGTAGCGAGTCGTCTGTTGCAATCTTTAATGTCCCGGCGAATAAAACGCCGAAGCAAATGCCACGTCTTGGTACAATGCCAGAATTTGGCGACAGCCACGGCCTGACCCCATCGCAGTTCTATGACAAGCTCAACGCGCGTTATAATGATAATGCAACGGACAAAGCCTATTTGAACTACCTGTTCAAATCCATGGGTTACTCCAACGGTTGGTCCGATGCACAACCCTATATGTTCAGCGAAGAGGTTCTTCCTGTTGGAACGCGCGGCCTGTTGGGTCTCGGTAAGCAGCATCATTATGAATACTCAATCCTGCCAACGAATGACCGGGATCGCCAAGCGTTCCGCATTCAAAGCGCAAATGGGTCGGTCGTTCACTTCATGAAGACATGTGGTAACTACATGTATGCATGTGAATAGAATTAATGAGGGGTGATTGCCCCTCATAATACTCCGCCTCGGCAGAGTTTGACTGTAGAGCCCGCACCGATTTATCGGTTGCGGGTTTTATTGTGTTTATCGAAAAGATGTCCGGCGTCAGATGACCGCCAAGTTTTGACGCGAAAATTCAGTCCCGTTTATAAACCACGCCGTCTTTCATCACGAAATCGACGTCTTCGAGTGCGCGGATATCGTCCATTGGGTCCCCATCAACGGCGATAATATCGGCGCGCTTCCCCACCGATAGGGAGCCGCGATCTTTCGTAATACCGAAAAGTTTCGCATTGCCAATAGTCGCGGCTTGTATCGCCTTCATAGGCGTCAGGCCCCAGTCGACCATATAGGCAAATTGGCGGCCATTTTGGCCATGAGGATAGACTCCCGCATCAGACCCAAAAGCCAAGTTGACACCTGCCCGTGCGGCGGCTTGGAATTTTTCTCTTTGCGCTTTTCCGACCACACGTTCCTTGGCGAGGCTTTCCTCCAGAATACCCGCGGCTTCACCTTCTGAGAGAATATAGTCTGAAACGTAAATATCCATCGACAGATAGGTGCCTTTGCGTTTTGCCATGCGCAGACCTTCATCAGAAATAAGACTGGCGTGTTCCACAGAATCGACGCCCGCACGAATAGCCGTTTCAATCCCCTCCGCGCCATGTGCGTGAACGGCAACTTTCAGGCCGAGCAAATGTGCCTCCTCCACGATGGCTTTCATTTCTTCAAAGCTAAATTGCTGCGCACCAATTTTTGTCCCCTTCGACAATACGCCGCCCGTCCCGCAGAATTTTATAACTTTGGCTCCATATTTATTGTTTTCTCGAACCTTCGCACGAACGGCCCACGGTCCATCTGCGACGCCGCCCGCTTTTGCTTCATACTCAAAGGGCAGAAGATTATTGTCACAATGTCCGCCCGTTATGCCAATAGATCGCCCTGCCGGAATCATATGCGGTCCCGGAATATCCCCCGCCTCAATTGCATTCATAAGATCAATGTCAGCGAAACCCGGCGCGCCTAGATTTCTGACAGTGGTAAATCCCGCCATCAGCGTTTTCTCAGCATTTACGACACCCGTTATCGCAGCGCGCGGCGTTGAAACGGTCAGACGTTTATAGCCATGAACAGAAGCATCGCTGGTGAGATGAACATGAGAGTCACTCAGGCCGGGCAACACCGTCATATTAGACAAGTCTATCAGCTCTGCATTATCGGGGAAACGCGTTTCATCAATCGTCGCCTTTGGCTCAATCGCCGAAATCAAGCCAGCCTCAATCAGGATCACGCGGTCACGAAGCACTTGGCCCGTCTCAACATCAACCATAGCGCCGGCATGGATAACTTTCGGAGCGTCCTCCGCAGCAACCGCACCCGCCGAAACTCCAAAAATGAGACCGAGTGACAGGCCGGTCGAGAGGGCGAGATATTTCAACATGGGTCGACTTTCAAAATTCACTGAGACGCCCTACAAACGGCATTGTTCTTTATTTGTCCAGTCCCCGGAGCGACGGTGGCGAGGCAAAGCGTATGCCGCGCTTTCCTTCCCGCCGCGAAAACGCCATAGCTAGAAGGTGACTGACCAATCTGACATTGTGGGCCCAAATTTTTTAGGTCGACTGGCTCTCATCCTGATTGGGTTGCTGGCGCTGCGGCTTCTCTTTTTGTTTGTTGCGCCTTGGGGGCTGCACGGCGATGAAGCGCAATATTGGGCCTGGTCGCAAGACCCTGCCTTTGGGTATTTCTCAAAACCCCCAATGATTGCCTGGGTGATAGGTTTTACAACGGCTATTTTTGGCAACGCTGAATGGGCTGTGCGTCTGTCTGCGCCGTTCCTGCACATCGCGACAACGATTATGATTTTTCTGGCTGCGCGGCGTTTCTTTCACACACAGACCGCGTTTTGGGCCGCATTGATTTACACCCTTATGCCCGCCGTATGGCTGTCGAGTTTTATCATGAGCACGGATGCGGTTTTATTGCTCTGCTGGGCAGTGGCTCTCCATGGATGGGGATGTCTCCGAGATGGCGGAGGATGGGGGCGCGTCCTGCAACTCGGTCTCGCCTTGGGTCTGGGACTTCTGTCCAAATATGCGATGGCCTTTATGGTGCCTGTACTTTGTCTGACCGTTTTGTTCGACCCGCCCAGCCGAAAAGCCTTGCTCGGGAAAAAAGGTTTCGTTGTCGCTGGCTTGGCAGCGGCGTTACTGGCTCCGAACCTGATGTGGAATGCAGCAAATGAGTTTGCGACGATTTCCCATACGGCGGAAAATGCCAATCTGGGCCGGGATTTATTTAATCCCGAAGAAGTCTTGCAATTTTGGGGAGACCAATTCGGCGTCTTTGGCGTCGTTCCTTTTGCCATGTTATTGTTGGCATTCGTCGCCGTTTTGAAAGGCCGTCTCAACAGTCCCGCGAAATGGTTGGCCGCGCTCTCGGCCCTACCGCTGTTCGCGATTAGTTTGGAGGCGCTCTTATCGCGCGCCAATGCGAATTGGGCCGTCACCGCCTATATAGCCGCGCCTATCTTGGTCGCCTGTTGGACCGTACAGTCCCCAAAACGTTTGACATGGTTGAAATGGGGTTTGATTGCACAGACAGCCCTTTGCCTTGGCGTCGGCGGCATCGCCGCGCGTGAAAAAACTGTAGATGCAGTCGGCGTTAATAATGCGGTGAAAAGATTACGCGCCTGGCCCGAGACGGCGTACGCCGTCAAAGACAGATTGGCAGGCGGGGAGTATGCCTATGTTGCGGCAGATAACCGGCTCGTGTTTTATGATTTAAATTATTACCTTCCGGACTTAGACCCCCGAAGAAACAAACTCCATATGATGGTCAAAATAGCCCAACCATGGGAGCCGACAAAACTCACCATGTGGTCGCTCAATGCTTCGCCCGCACAACATGCGAGCCTGACCCGTGCCTTACCCGATACGGATAAGCCCGTGCTTCTCCTGTCTCATCATCACAATTTTGAAGCGTATTTCCGCGAAGATTTTGAAACGCTCACAGAGTTACCACCCATTCAAATTAATCTGGGGCCGGGTAAAATTCGGGATTTAAAGGTCTTTCGCGGGACCGGATATAAACGCACATCCCGCGAAGATAGAACCTAACCCTCACCCCAGAGCTTCTGCAGTCGCTTATCGCGGCCGCAGCCATTGCGGTAATATTTATAGCGCAGAGCGTTCCTCTTGTAATAATCCTGATGATAGGTTTCCGCGTCATAGAATGTCACGGCCGGCAGGATAGGCGTAACAATTTTATCTGAGAACGGCTTGGTTTCAATGATGTTCGCAAGAGACCCTTCCGCTTCGGCGCGCTGTTCAGGGGTCACGAAAATCGCGGAGCGATAGCTCGCGCCCTTGTCGCAAAATTGGCCCCGGTCATCCGTTGGATCGATCGTCTTCCAGTAATAATCCACGAGCTGGCGATAGCTGACAACGGCAGGGTCATAGGTAACTTTGACTGCTTCATAATGGCCTGTGCGGTTTGTGCCGACTTTCTTATAGGTTGGGTTATCCAGCGTCCCGCCCGTGTAGCCGGAGACAGCTTCGCGGACCCCCGCGATTTTTTCAAAATCAGATTCGGTGCACCAAAAGCATCCGCCCGCAATAATCATTTCCTCCAACCCATCAGTCCGGATATTTTTAAACGGAGCCTGGGGTCCGGAGGTCGCGGATAGGACTTGTGTTTGCGCGGGCATCTCCGATTTTTCTACGGATTGCGCTGGTGCGCAGGCATAGACGGAGATGGATAAGATGGCGGTCGCGGCCGCTGTGAGTAAATGTTTCATGATTCTCTAATCCGTGAAAGCACGCGTGAGTTCCAGTCACGTTGCGGTGTGATATCTGTGAGGCCCCTAGCTTCGACTCTCTTTATATCCGGCCAAAGCTTTTTCCCGGGCCTCTTTGTGATTGACCACAGGCTTTGGATAAGTTTTCCCTAACTCTACACCCGCTTGGGCCAACACATGTTTCGGGGCAGTCCAAGGTTGGTGAATATATTTCTTCGGCAACCTGCCGATTTCCGGAATATATTTCCTGACATAATCTCCGTTCGGATCGAATTTCTCGCCTTGGGAGAATGGGTTGAAAATGCGGAAATAAGGTGACGCATCCGCGCCGCTGCCCGCGACCCATTGCCAGCTGGCTGCATTAGACGCGGGGTCCGCTTCCAGCAGCGTGTCCCAATACCACGCTTCCCCGACGCGCCAATCGGTCAGTAAATGTTTAATCAGAAACGACGCGCAAATCATCCGCACCCGGTTATGTTGCCAGCCCGTCTGCCAAAGCTGCCGCATGCCCGCGTCGACCATGGGATAGCCCGTTTGGCCGCGCCGCCACGCCTCAACTTTAGCCTCATCAGAGTCCCAAGGAAATTTATCAAAGTCGGATTTATAATTCTCACTTGCCAGATTGGGATTATAAAAAAGCAGAGTATAGGAAAATTCACGCCACCCGATTTCGGTCAGAAATTTATCCGAGGTGTAGTCATTATCTTTGGTTTCGTTCCAAATTTGACGCGGCGAAATTTCGCCAAAAGCCAAATGCGGGGAGAGTTTTGATGTGCCTGTTTCGTCATCAGGACGGTCGCGTTGCTCTGCGTAATCTTCAACGGGACCCGCCAAGAAGCTCTCCAAACGCGCCATCGCGGCTGCCTCGCCGGGCGTGTGCTCATCCATCATTTTGGAGCCCCAATCGGGCGAGGTCGGGAGGAGTTTCCAATCATTCAATTCATCTGACGCGACGCCTGAAACGCAGTCAAAAGAACCTGGCGCGGGTAAAGAAGAGTCGACAGTGAAATTCGCCTTGGCCGCGCGCCAAAATGGCGTGAAGACTTTGTAAAAACCGCCCGTCTTTGTCGCGACTTCCCAAGGTTCGGTCAGGAGATTGGCTTTGTGGCTTTCGACCTTCAGAGCGCGTGATTTCAAATCCGTTTTAATCGCTTCGTCAATCTCTCGCGCCCAGCCCTCATAGCGGCGGTTCCAATGGACCTCATCCGCGCCTGTCTCTTTTATTATTTCATCTATAATGGCGGCAGCTTCACCCCGCCGTAAAATCAACTGACCGCCTTTGTCAGAGATGGATTTCATGAGATCAGTCAAGGAATGGTGCAGCCAGACCTCTGCCGCTCCGCCCAGCGCACGGCCTTTATTCAGCTCATCAATGTAGAGTATAATGAGCGGCTTCCCGCTATGGACAGCGACATGAAGCACAGGATTATCAGCCAGTCGCAAATCACGACGAAGCCAGACGATGATGGGGTTTTGTTTGGGCATGTTGTAGTTACGGATGAAATCTATGGCGCGTTGTAAAAAACTATGGTTTTGTGCTTTCACAACCACACCAGACGTAATCCTTTGAAAATAATGACTCCACGTGAATTTTATAACCGTTGGTATAACGAAGCCCGTATCATTCATACAGATGAAGCCCACTTACTAAAGTGGTTGGAACAACAGTTTCCTGATGATTGGCATGCGATAATTTCTAATTGGAATTATGATTCCAACAATGCGGCTCTAAAGTGGATTGCCTCTCACCAGGAATGTGACATTGGAACAGCCATACAGCTCTTCATGATTGGTAAGGACTCATGGGACGGCTATAAAGGAAAGGATATCGAAGCGTATTATCATAATGATTTCGACACCTATGAGATAGCACGTAAACGGCTAATGAACGAAGATTTTATAAATAGAGAACTTATTCCAAACATTAGATATTCTTCGGAGCAAATTCGTCCTACCGATCCTTCCATAATTAAAACCTACAAAGGCCTTCGCGCAGAAAATTCTGATTTCAAGAGCCAAGATGGAACTATTTATTTATCGGAACGCGCATTTGCCAAAAAAATCGGAGTCGATTTTTCAATCCTTCAAAATTCAGTGACAGATAAAAGCTCAGCCTCTCAAGAAAAACTATATTCGAAGTTCCAAGTCATAATTTCAATAATCACACTCTTAACTATCTTTTTAGCGCTTATATTTTTATAGGTCACATTTCATCAAATCTAA